>NZ_JAWOUY010000005.1:0-316939 GCF_033339635.1 Vibrio sp. 2092
CTTTAAAATACAAAACGCCCGATGAAGTACATCGAGCGTTTTAGTTAAAAAGTGTCAACCCATATCAGGACGGGTCATTATTTCTTTCTGCGAGTATAAATTCGAGATTTGGCTTTACTTGGCTCTGGCTTGTTTTTCGCCAGCTTTAGTACCGCTTTTTGCAAAATCTGGTTGTTTGGGTAAGTGATCAAGTTTCCGTTGTCGTGCTTAATTAACACGTGAAACATGCTGATTTCTTGAATCTCACCGCAGATGTCTTCATCTTTGTCTACGACTTTAATTCGGTCACCCACTCGGTACGGGAAGACAAAAAAGATCAAAAAGCTGGCAGTGATGTTGCTCAGAATTGACCACTGCGCAATAAACGCCACACCTAATACGGCAAAAATGGACGATAGGAACAAAGACACATCGCCATAGCCAATACCTGTGATAATGGCAAAAATAGAGGCGGTCAAAAATAGCAGCGCGACATTGAAACAGCGCTGAATAAAACTCAAACGAGCCTTTTTTACACCTTTCGTTGTTGCCAAATTTAGAATGGCTCTATTTACAATCCTCTTCAGGATGCGATACGCGATCAGGACAAAAATGCCCATCAATAGTTTGTAACCGAGGGAGCCCGTAGTGAAATACTGGCTCACTTGCTCTAATTGGATCCAATCATTCATTTCTTCATCTCGACGATATCTAGAAAGCGGCTTTTATAGCTGATTTTTTGCTGTAAGTAATCACAATTTTTCTTTACACCATTTGTCTCTGTGTTGAGGTACCACAGAGTACTATATTGGTTAATCAAAGACTTAGTGAGCATTGCGAACTCTTTGGCTTTACTACTTATATTCAACCAAAGCTGACGTGATTTTGAAAAGAGCAATCTTTGAGCTGTATCCCATATCCGACATTCTATGACGCTAGTTCCTTATAAACGAGCTGAATATGACTTTTGTCCTGATAACCTAAGGTGTATTAATTGAAATAGCTTTTAGGGCGTTGAAAAATGGAAGAAGATGAAAAGGCGATTATGATTTTATTCGTGATTGTTGGCCTTGTACTCGTTTGGGTCGCGCTTGAAGAACTTAATTATCTTGGGCTCCCAATAAAATAAGCCCCGTTAAACACAAGTTAAACGGGGCCCTTGTCTTTTATCAATGTGAATTCAGGCTAGCTAACCGCACGCACTTTGCCTTGTTTCAAATCGTTCAGCACTTGCGCTTTAGGACCATCTGCAATGATGCTGCCTTTTTCCATCACAATTACGCGATCAACGATGTCGAGCATAGACGTTTTATGCGTAATCAGAATCAGCGTTTCACTAGGTTTCAACTGTGCTAATTGATGCTTAATGTGCATCTCTGAGCGGTTATCCATCGCACTGGTTGGTTCATCCATGAGTAGAACAGGAGGACGACCCAAAAATGCACGAGCGATCGTGACTGCTTGACGTTGACCACCCGAAAGCATTGCACCACCTTCACCAACTTGGCGTTCTAAGCCCGCTGGGTCAGATTGCGTAAACGCAGTAACACCGGCACGATTCGCTGCGTCTAGTACGTCACGGTCATCGGTTAATGGGCGACCTAGCGTAATGTTGTCGCGGATAGAACCAAAGAACAGATTCGAATCTTGCGGCACACAACCAATATTACGGCGAATGTCGACATGATGCAGTTGTGCGATGTCGGTATCATCAATGCGAACATGACCTTCCGTCGGCTGATACAAGCCCATGATGAGACGCTCTAACGTGGTTTTACCCGAACCGATACGGCCTATGATCGCTACTTTTTCGCCTGGGTTAATGGTCAAGCTCAAATCTCGAATCGACGCCACCGGTGAATCTGGGTAGTGGAAGGTCACGCGTTCAAGTTCAATTTTGCCTTGTACTATTGGACGGTGAATGTAACGTTTACCTTCTTCTTGTTCATCCGGCATTTCCATGACTTGATTGATAATTGTCATAGAAGACTTCGCTTGGTTGTAGCGCGTAGAGAGTAAGGATAACTGAACCAAAGGACCTATCGCGCGGCCGCTAAGCATGGTTGCGGCAATCAAACCACCCATGGTTAAGTCGCCCTCTGCAATCAAGTAAACGCCTAGGATGATCATCCCTACGTTACTACTTTGCTGCACAAAACCTGCTGCGTTTTGAATGCTATCCGTAATTCGGCGGCTTTTTATATTCCAGTTCGCCATGTGCGCAACTGCCTCTTCCCAGCGGTATTGGAATTGGCTTTGCGCACTGAGCATTTTTACGGTTTCTAACCCAGCCAAGCTCTCTATCAAATTGGCATATTTTTGCGATGCTAGGCGTGAACCCTCCTCAATGGAGCGGCGCAGCGGCCCTTGTATCAGTAGCGAGTGAATAATCAAAATGACCACGCCCACCATCGGTACATACACAAGATCGCCAGCCATTAGCCATATAATCACTAAGAACAAAATGGCAAAAGGCAAATCAATGAGAGCACTGACGGTCGCTGAAGTAAAAAACTCTCGAATAGATTCGAATTCTTGTAAATGGCGAGCGAAGGCACCGACCGAAGGCGGCTTCGATTCCATTCTAATCCCCATCACTTTGCTGAACAGTTTGGATGAAATCAGAATGTCAGACTTCTTGCCCGCCACATCAATGAAGTAATTTCTCAGCGACTTGAGAATGAAGTCGAACAGGAACACGACAAAGATGCCACTTGCTAGTACCCATAGGGTTTCAAACGCAAGATTCGGAACCACTTTGTCGTACACCAAGCGAGTGAATAGCGGAGCGGCAACCGCAAAGAGGTTGATGAGAAGTGATGCGATTAAAACATCACGGTAGATGCGTTTTGACTGCCACAAGGTGGACCAGAACCAGTGGCCTTCGTTGGTTTTGAGCACTTCGGGAGAGCGCTCATCGAAACGGAATTGCTTTTTAACTAAAAAGTACCGACCAGTGTATTGCTCAAGTAGGTCTTCTAATGGAATAGAGATCGGCACCATTCCACTTTCTAGGGTGGTGACTTCGGCCTCGCGTTTCTCCATATTGATGCTGTTGAGAACGCAAGAGTCACCGCCTTTAAGAACTAAGATTGCCGGCAGAATTAGGCTGGAGATGCTCTCCAGCTCTGCGCGGTTTTCCTTGGCAACCAATCCGGCCCTTTCCGCTGCTCTTGGTAGCAAAAATGGGGTCAGTTTACCGTCAGATAGCGGTAGTCCGTTGACTAGCGCTTCTGGCGAGTTAGCTAACCCATAGTAACGGCTAACGTAGATGAGCGAATTCAGTAAAGGGTCTTTCATCGTTGATAAACCTTTTTATTCCTTGTCGACGATGAATCCTTGGAATACCTCAACAAAGTGTTCAGTGAGGAAATCCAACTGGATTTGAGTTTCGATACGCGATGCGATAGTCGTAATACCAAGGTTGTGGGCAGTACGAGAGATCGACGTTAGCGTGAATTTCTGTTTTTCGTCGTGCAAGTTGTGTGTGAATAGGTAATCGAGCTTCACATAGTTCGGGCGGAACTCTTGGATGTATTCCAAAGATTGGAAGTTACGTCCGTAGTTATCTACGCCGAACTCAGCACCTGATTGGCGAATGGCATTACATAACAGTGCTGTGTGGTGAGGCTGATCGATAAAGCATTCCTCTGGAATTTCAAAATGTAGCTTAGAGGCCACTTTGGCGTGTTTCTCTAGCATGCTAGTTGTCCAGCGAATAAACGATGGTTGAGATAAGCTGCTTTGCGCGATGTTAATCGCGACTGGGTCATTAAGTTCACCACTTTCTAGCATCTTAATCATTGATTCAATGACATACTGGTCAAAGATGTTGGTGGCGTCTAACTGTTCTAGTGCGAATAGGTATTGATTCGCACGATACGTTTCACCATCTTTTTCGATGCTTGAAAATACTTCGTTGTGGAATACTTTACCCCATGTGTTTTTCGCAGCTTGGAAACGGAATTTAACCCAATCACTGTGAATGGCTTCTTCAACCAACGCTTTCCATTGCTGTTTACCCATCAAACTAGAAGGTGTATCACTGCCAATGAAGCCGTATGGCTTGTCTGGTTGCGCTTTGGCTTTCGATAGTGCGTTGTCCACCATCGAGAGGATTTCAGAGCGCGTTTTCTGATCTTTGCTGTGTGCAACCCCTAGTGACGCTTTAGGTTTTGCTAAGCCTGTTGGGTCAGTATTTAGGCCGTTCACACAATTGACGATGCTGTCCGATAAAATGCGTAACTCGCTCTCATCCATATGAGGGAAAAGCAAGCCGAACTCATCACTAGACAAGCGAGCAATAGTGGCACCCGGTACATCAATGGTGTTTTTCAAACGTTGAGACAGTTCTTTAACGTGGGCATCTGCGCGTTGGTAATCTTTGGTCTCGTAAATGTCCCCAATGTATTCAGCATGGAGTAGCGCGATACCCCCTTGCGTTTGCTCTGCAAGCCATTGGTCAATTTGGTTGATGTAGAATGAGCGGTTACCCAATTTAGATATAGGGTCGAGGTAAGCCTGAGCACGCAGACGTTGCGCCTCTTTGGCTTGCTCTTTGAATGATAGCTCGATTTGAGCAGACATCATGTTAATGCCATCTACCACCGCGATAAGATCTTTGGTTCTTGGACGAGCAAGCGGTTCACCAAATTGGTTATTCGCGATTTCATGCATTTTATTTACGATGGCCGTTAATGGTTTTAGCGAGCGACGTAGGATGTATGAAATTGCCACTAAACCAGCTAGAAAAATGACACTGAATACAGACAGCAAGCCAATAAAACCTTGCCAGAGCTGCTCGTAAGCTGCGCCTGGGTGGCTAATGATTTCTACTTCGGCGAGCTGCATCCAACCACTGGTCACAACACGCTTATCGTGAATCGCTTTAAATAGATTCATGTCGATAAACCATTGTGGCACCGTACTTGGTTTAACTGGGTAAGTACGCACGATCTGGTAGTCAGAATCTAATGCTGTAAGACGAACAACTGAGTAGGTGCTGCCGTCAAATAGAGCATTAATCACGGACTCAACCGCGACTTTATCTTTGTCCTTTAGGTAAGGAGCCAATGCCAAACCTACGGTGTTAATAGTGTTGTTGACCTCTGAACGTTGCTGTTGCTCCAAGCTGTCTCGAGTCGTGTTGAATTGGATTACGAATACTGATGCCAACAAGAGTATAAAGACCGTAACCATCCCCACCACAAGCTTCTTATATAGGGTCATGTTTCTCACTCGTCATAGTTAATTTTAGGTTTATTTAACTGCAACTTACGTTCGCGCGAGCGTAAGTCATTCCAAAGGCTCAACCGTGATGCTTTCCCTGCCAGCTCTCCAGTGCTAGCAGATGACTTCATCAACCACAGGTTTGTACCATTAAAACTGTATATCGGTAGCAAGTCGCTACGCTTAGAGGCTCGGACAATGTCAGGATTGATATTATCGAGAATGAGCGGCTCAGAACTTGGGGTAGGGTAGTAAGCTAATACCATGTGAAACTGATTCAGTTCGATGGCTTTTACGTATATTAACCGCATCTTTGAATCTGGTATTCCTAGCTCGAGTAAAGAGAAGTACTTAGCAATAGTGAAATCTTCACAGTCTCCTGCGTTACTCCCTAAAAATTCGAGTGGCGTAGCCCAATAATCTGTCTTTCCCCACAGTTTTATGTCGTCAACGAAATACAGCTGATTAAAAAAGTCGTTAACGCCAGCGAGCTGTTCATGAGTCTCTAATTGTTTAAATAAGTCGAGGTTCTTTCGCCATGTATTTACGCGCAATCCCGCACGTTCGCCGTACACCGCTGTGACCGTATTGACCCATCGTTGTTCTTTACTGTTCAGCGCACCAAGTTGGAACGACAAACAACTTAAGCTGATTAATAATGTAACTTTACGCTGCAAATTGGATCGCATATTCGACTCGTATCACAAGTATACTCTTCTAGAGAGTTCGTCAGTGAGAAATAAGTGCTTTTTATTTAATCACTTATCGCTCAATACTCCCTATCGCGAGTACCTTAATGTGGTTTACTCCTTCAAGGCGTTCGTTTTGGCACTTAAAATCGGTTTAAGTAGATATTCCAAAACGGTTCGCTTCCCTGTGATGATATCGACCGATGCTGTCATTCCTGGAATGATTGGTAAATCTGCATCTTGACCAAAGTTTGTTTTTTCGGTGCGTACACGAACAATGTAGAAGCTGTTGCCTTCTTCATCTTGAGTGGTATCCGCGCTGATATGTTCCAACTCTCCCTCTAAACCGCCGTACTTTGTGAAGTCGTAAGCTGTAAATTTCACGATAGCATGAAGATCTGGGCGTAAAAATGCGATGTCTTTTGGCGCAATTTTCGCCTCTACCAATAGTGTGTCTTCTGTTGGTACGATCTCGACGATATCCATACCAGGTTGGATAACACCACCGACAGTATTGATGTTCAGTGTTTTGATTTTGCCTGTTACTGGCGAATTCACAACCGTTCGGTTTACTCTATCTTCCAAGCCCACCGCTGATTCAACCAAAGCAGATAACTGGTCTTGGGCGCTGTTGAGTTTCTCTTGCTGTTCAGAGCGGAATTTGAGTGCAACATCAATACGGTTGAGCATGGATTCTCGAATCGCTGATTGCAATACGGGAATCTTGAGCTCACTGGACGTCATTTCACGACGGGTATCGTTGACTTGGCGCTGTAATTTGAGCAGTTCAATACGAGGAACAACGCCCTCGTCTGCCAAAGGTTTGGTGATATCGAGTTCTTTTTTCGCGTATTGGTAGCTTTGACGCAAGTTCCTTACTCGCGCTTGGATCTCTACCAAGTCCTGCTGCTTTTGCTGCACTTGTTGGTCAATAACAGAAAGTTGGTTGCGCAAATTATCTAGATCTTCGCGATATTCTGCTTTTTGACGCTGTGTGAGTTGAGGTCGAGTCTCTTCCAAGGTTGGTGGGAAGGTCAGTTTACCGTAATCAAGTAGTACACTTTGACGCCAGTTTTCCGTTTCAAAATCACGATTAACGGCAACACTGTTAATAGAAGCGGATAGTTGCAGCACAGATGCGGTAAGGTTGGCAACTTGTTGCTCACGTTCACGAAAATCTGAGCGAAAGCGGGTGTCATCGATAAGCAGTAACTGTTGGCCTTTTTCAACCAACTGACCTTCTTTGACCAAGATTTCTTTGACTAAGCCACCTTCTAAGTTTTGGACTACTTGTATCTGTGAGGAGGGAATCACTTTGCCTTGACCAACCGTGACTTTGTCGATTTCAGCCCAAGATGCCCAACCTATTGCTGCAATGAAAAATAGCACCATAACCCAGAGCATAAAACGCGCGCTGTTGGGGGTATTGAGGAGCAATGCTGCAGTTTTGTCATCAACAAAATCCAACTCTTCATCGTTGAGTTTGTTGTAGTTATCTCGGCTCATCACAGTCCCTGCTTATATAATTACGGATTATCTTTTTGATCTTATTATTATTAACCGATCATGTCAGCATGCTCGGCTAATAAAATATGAGAAGAGGGTTATTCTCTCTTCAAATGAGCTTTCTTACACTTTCTAAATCAAACAAAAGCATAATTAGCGCCGGAGTATAGCTATTACGCCTTGAACTTGGCTTTATCCAACTGATGTTTTTTTAGTTTGTCGTACAAGGTTTTGCGTGATACCTGTAATTCTAGTTGAACCTCTTTGAGTCTGCCGCGATGTCTTTGCAATGCATCGAATAACAAGCAATATTCAAAGTATTCTGTGCGCTGAGTCATACTCTGAATTTCAAGACTTTTCTCACTGTTCCAATCTTCCATTCTAAAAGTATCTGGCTTGAGGGCACGAAGTTCAGCAAATTGGCGTAGCTGCTTAACGTTTTCTGGCCACTCGAGACTGGTGAGGTGTTTGACCTCTTCTAGGCTGATATGTGGCGGCTGTAACTGATATCGACTCGCTGTGTGGCGCACAAAGTGCTTGTATAAAGGCCCTATATCTTCCTTTCTTTCATCGAGCGTCGGTAAGTGAATTAGAGTCGCCAGGGATTTTAGAGGTGGCTCGGCTTGGGTGGTCGCGCCAAAAACACGTTCAAGTTTTGGGTGCTTGAACAAGTATTCCCATTGCTCAAATGATACATGCTCTGCGCTATGTAAGTACAAACTGCAGTGGCGTTTTCCTTCACTTAAGCGGTGTATGGCTTTGTCGAGCGCTTCTAATGAAAGCTCATAGAGGTCTTCACCAGAAGCGGCGATTAGCTCACTATCCGGTGTTGCATGTATGTCGTGGGCAAATTGTGCGGCGAGCCGGCGACCTGTACCATCTTGACCTACAAAAATGAGCGGCTGGCTTGTAGGCGCACTGATCAAGGCGCGACGAATACTAACCATGGCCTTACTGTGACCAATCATTTTCGGACCAACATGAGTTTGCATGTCGAGCTCTTTCTTAAGCCAGATGTTTTCTTGCAACAAGTTCAGTTTATCGCTGGCATTGTTGAGCGATTTCATGAGCTGTTCCGTTGAAAACGGTTTTTCTAGAAAGTCGTACGCGCCGCTTTTCATCGCATCTACCGCGGTTTTCACATCTCCATGTCCAGTAAGTACGATGAATTGAAAGTGATCGTTTTTGCTTCGCAAAGTTCGCATAAACTCCAAGCCATCCATCACGGGCATATGGATATCGGTAATGATAATCGCAGGTGTATTTGAGTCGATTACGCGTAAGGCTTCTACTGCGTTTGGTAAGCAGGTGACGTCTATCCCTTCAATCAGCAGGGCTTGAGACACGGCATCACGAATGTGTGGTTCGTCATCAACAAAGAAAACTGGGTTATTCATGGTCGTTTTCCACTTCTGGGGTACGTTTATTCTGATTGACTATTGGTAGCGTCACGATAAAGGTCATGCCTCCTGCTTGTTGTTCTGTGTTCTGATGTTTATAGGCACAGAGGGAGCCGTGATAGCTCTCTATAATCCGCTTGGAGATTGTTAAACCTAATCCAAGACCCTCCGGCTTAGTCGTAAAAAATGGGTCGAACACTTTTGCTAGGGCTTCGTCTGACATCCCTGGCCCGTTATCGGAAACAAGAATGTCGCAACTGTCATCATGACACTGAACAGCAATGGATATTTGCGGATCGATACAGTGGTTTTCCATCGCTTGTGCCGCGTTGTGGAAGAGATTGATCAGCACTTGTTCTAATTCAACGCTGTGAATGGCCAGCTTCACATCATAGTCGATGGCCGGAACTTTTAGTGTTACTCCTTGCTTAATAAGCTTGTTGCTCAAAATGCTGGTGGCAGTATGTACCGCGTCGTGCAGTACTGAGATTTCATTGTGTGAATCGTGCGTGGCTTTCCGAGTAAAGACTTTTAAGCGGGCAATGACTTCCGAAATGGTGTCATTAAGTGTCAGCATTTTGCCCAAATTGTCGGCGACCATTGGGTATTTTTCCATTGCCAACAAACGCTGCGAGTTTTCGGTATAGGTTCTTAGTGCGGAAAGTGGCTGATTTATCTCATGATTAATACTGGCTGATAGCTCGCCCAACAATGCCAATTTCGCGGCTTGCGTCAGTTCTTGTTGTGTTTGTTTAAGCTCTTGTTGGCTTTGCTCATATTGGCGGATGGTCTGTTGTAGTTTTTGGTTGGCTTCACTCAGAACTAGTGTCCGTTGCACTACTTTTTCTTCTAGGCTCACATTGAGATGGGCAAGGCGTGCTTTGTTAACTAGGGTTTGGAACCACGCTAACGCAATTAGAGCAATGAGCGCATATAAGATCAGGAAGACGATATCGGCCTGTAAAACGGCGGCAAGAACGCTGTTGTGGTTAATTAAGGCAACGACGCGAAACCCTTTATCCAATAAGTGTGTTGCGTATGCGAGGTAATTCGGTGATAGAAGCAATTGATTGTCATCAAACTCCGTGACACCACTGTGTGCCGTTAACTCACCAAAATATTCGGGTAAGGTATCGCCATATTGACGCGTTTCGGTAAGTTCATTTATTGCACTCGATGACAGTGGGAAAAGTGCACGATAGCGCCAGTCTGGTAAATTGCTCATAAACACGACATTGTGTTTATCTGTAATGAGTACGTCAGTCGTGGTTTGCGAAAGGCGCTGTTCTAATTGCTCCAAGTTCACTTTTACTGTGATCACGCCAACGACTTCCTCATTTACCCACAGCGGAGATGAGAAGAAGTACCCACGTTTATTCGAGCGCACGCCTAATCCAACATATTGAGCGGGCTCACCGCGTCGCGCATTTTTAAAATAGGGGCGATAGCTAAAGCTAGAGCCAACAAACGTATCTTCTTGCTGAAAGTTACTTGAGGCTATGACTAACCCGGTGCGGTCATGAACGTAAATCGTATCGGCCAAACTTTGCTTCAACCAATCTGATAACAGTAGGTTGAGCTCTTGAGAGGGCGTTCCGCGCTCTACTGCTTTGAGTAGTCTTGGGTCGTGACTTAATAGGTTTGGTATCTGTTCAAACTTTGCCAGTTCGTAGTCCACTTCTTGTGACACTTGCGCGGCTTGTCTCTCTAGCTTTTGTTGCCATTGATCATGTTGGTATTGAGTTGCGTAATGATGAGTAAGCGCAAGCCCTGAAATGCCGACGGCACACAGTAGCAGTAAAAAATGACGTAGGGCTTTGGGGTTGAGTAAGTTCACGATCGGCTCACTGGTTTTTTGTGTCATGGTATCAAATGACGCACTGTGATGCTGTGAGCGGCAACGATAACAAGCACAATGATGTCCTTGTATTTCCTCAGTATCGGGAGCACAATCGACAAAAACGAGTGAAGGAGTAAAGATGGAACTTGCTGATATTCGTCGTGAGTACACCAAAGGTGGGCTGCGTCGTAAAGATTTGAAAGCTGATCCTATTGATCAATTTAATCTGTGGCTAGAGCAAGCAGTTGAAGCGGGTTTAACGGACCCGACTGCGATGACAGTTGCAACGGTTGATGAAAATGGCATGCCGTTTCAACGCATTGTTCTATTGAAAAACGTCGACAAAGATGGTTTTGTGTTTTACACCAACCTAGGCAGTCGCAAGGCCCAGCAGCTAGAGCATAACAGCAATATTAGTTTGCACTTCCCTTGGCATCCGTTAGAGCGCCAAGTTCATATTACTGGTGTGGCTGAAAAGCTTACCGCCGTAGAGAATATGAAATACTTTACTTCTCGTCCTAAAGAGAGCCAGTTGGCCGCAATCGCGAGCAAACAAAGTAGCCGTATTTCTGCCAGAGGTGTGTTGGAAGGTAAGTTTTTAGAGCTAAAACAGAAGTTTGCTAAGGGTGAAATACCAGTACCAACCTTTTGGGGTGGCTTTCGCGTAAAACCAAAGAGCATCGAATTTTGGCAAGGTGGCGAACATCGCCTTCACGATCGTTTTCTTTTCTCCCAACATGATGGAAGTTGGGACATTGATCGTCTAGCGCCATAGGCTTATGGTCCCTCATGAATAAACAAACACCGCCGAATTGGGGCGGTGTTTTTGTAGGTAGAAGCGATGCGAATTATCGCTCTCCATTCAACACAACCGATAATTGATGCTTAAGCAGCGTTTTGGGTACAACAGAGCCGTAGCCTGCTTCCATTGCTTTATCTATTAGCTCGTTCTTGCTGTTCGCTGCAAACTTATTACGTAAGCGTGCGACGTGACCTTCAACGGTTTTTGTTGATATGCCCATGACCTGAGAGATAAATTGAGGCTTTTTGCCATAGAGCAAGAGGAAAAGCGTTTCTTGCTCGCGGCATGTGAGCTTCTCTGGTTTTGGTTGTAAGTCAGAGAAACGAAAGATGGATTGTTGATTTGGGTTGGTACTGATTGCACGACAAACCCAATACCCGACTTCAATCACGGCGGTGTCGGTGAGTTCCCTTCCGTAGAAAATGGTGCCTACGATGTCGCCTTTGTCATCTCGCCACGGTGTTTTAGTAAATATATGTGCTCGCCAGCGGCCATCTGGATAAGGGTGGATATCCAGAATTTTTAGTGACTCGCCAGTTTCGAGAACGTGTTTATCTTGGCGTTGAAATTCTTGCGCGCATTCAGTGGTTGGGCTGGCCATATCAAAATCAGTTTTACCCAAGCACTCCTCGGGCGACGTGTGCCCTAACAGTTCTGCGTATTCCTGGTTTACGTATAGGAATACCGAATCTTTATCTTTGCATCCCCAACAACCTGGTAGCTGTTTAAGGAGGGATTGTTCTATGGTATCGACTGAAATATTCACAAAAGGACTCACTACATACTGCTTTTACCAATACATAGACGTCCGTGTTACATGGCTCGTATTGATGTTGCCAAGTAGGCAGTTACGTTGCTAGAACACGTTCGTTGATTGGCGCTCAATCCAATTAAATTCGTGGTGTTCGATGTTTTCGTCAGGTAGTCATTGACAACGACGAAATGGAACGAAGAGTTTAATTGGGAAAATGGTCTGTTTCATTACAGATATGTGCGCTCACGGATGTCCGCCTAATGTTCGGCTTACAACTCGTATCGTCCTTGATCATGCTTCCTACAACTCAGTTGTAATGTGGTTGACGTTCATATCACTTGTGAGTGAAAGAGCAGCACCTAAGCATATGAGAGGGACAGTGAGACAAAAGCTATGATATCAGCTTATGCCATTGTTTTCATTGTTGAGAAGCGAAAAAAAAGCCAGCCTGAAGACGGGCTGGCAACACAAGATATAATCTTGTCGACGTGTAGAAGAGGTTCTAAATTACCTAGCGAGGGTCTGCTAAGTAAGTTAGAGGTATCAATGAGATACCGAGAGCTTTAGATCGTATGCATCTTAAAGCTCGATAACTAATGTATTGAATCAGAGGCATATTAGTAAGGGGGGAAATCCCTCTATGTTGAGTTTAAGAGTGGGTTTCGATCCGTTTCAGGGACGAGTTATCTAATATGGAGCACGGTGTTTTACAAAATAACAGATTGTTCGGTAATAAGGATCTTTACATTGATTGATTATGTATACGTAAGGTGTTGCCTATCTATCCGTTTTTGTTAATAAAATTGGTTGCTCACTGACCGTAAATTAACCTCGCATGATCATCGTTCCGGAACTATGATCATGTAAATGAACTTGATCATGCTGATTTGATCTTGTCGATTGAGTTGGGTAAAAGTTGCAACCCAACAAAGAAGGTATATGATGCGAAGACGTAAGCTGACCGTGTAAAGACGATTGTTTAAAATGAGTGACTCAGATAACCAAAAAATCCTTTCATATCAAGAGATTATGCCGCCAAAGCCGGCGGAGCTGATCACACTTCCGTCTTATATGGATTGCCACGATCATTCTTATACGCAGATCGTGATTGGTTTAAAAGGGCAAGCCGAATTTGAAGTGCGCGGGCGAGGTAATCTTGTCGGCCCTGGTCAAGGTTGTGTGGTCACCGCATGCTCTGATCATGCTTTCGGTGGCGTCATCAATCAATCGGATATTTTGGTGCTGAATATGCCCAAACCGACAAATGATGATCCTGAAATGCTTCAAAAAATCAATAACCTGGAGAGAGACCATGTCTACTTCCAGTTAGATAGTCAAATTCAGAAGCTGATACAGATGTTGGTTCAGGAAATGCGAAACCATCCGGATGACCTGCTGTTAAGTCGTGCGTGTAACGACACTGTGATTGCGTTAATGCAGCGCCATATCTCGGCATTTGAGACCAGTCGAAAAGAGTCGCGCTTTGATTTGGAGGCGATTGATCGTTACATTGAGCAGCACCTGAGTCATAAGATTAGTGTGGCTCAATTGGCCGGGCGAGTGTTTCTTGGGGAAAGTCAGTTCCATTGCTTGTTTAAAGAGCAGATGGGGATTACACCTCATCAATATGTTCTCGGAAAGCGAATCGACATGGCTCGTGAATTAATCGAGCAAGGTCACCTTTCTTTAGGGCAAATTGCCGAGTTTACTGGCTTCTCAAGCCAGAGTACTTTTACTCATACTTTTACTCGCTTACAGGGAATATCACCTTCCCGTTATAAAAAACAAGTTGGATAACAACGCGTTTTTTAGGTCAAATAATCATCAAATTAGAATAAAGCCATGCACTATGCATGGTTTTTTTATGTTTTATTCATGTGATCTATCTCTCGTTTTTTTAAATTCTCTGTTCTTTACAGTAGCTGATATGCCACTTGATCCTACATTTTCTCTTAGAACGAGCTCTTCACAAAAATCTTATTGATATTCTTGATATTCTTGATATTTTGTTGTGAATGCAATGAAAAAATTAAAATTTACAACACAAAATATTACCTATTTGAATGTGACTATGTGGATGTTTTGTTATAAAAGCGAGTTTTTGGCAAAAATGTCGTAGTTTTTGACAAGTATTCTTATCGGCCTCAAAATACACTGCCAGCCATTGATAATCCTCGAAGCGGTTTTCGAGGAGTGAGATTGAGGAACACACATGTTTACAGCTACGAACGTGTTGACACCGGAATTTATCGGGCAGCCGCTTGATAAGTTGTGGTCACTGATCTCGCCATTATATATGGTGGACGAGTCTCAATGGCTAGAGCAACTATTGCCACTAGCGACGCCGACAGAGGATGAAAAATCGGCGATCACTACCCAAACGACCCACCTTATCGAAGCCATTCGTGCCGATAAGAAGTCAATCCAGATGATTGATGCTTTATTGCTGGAATACAGCTTAGATACTCAAGAAGGTATCTTGCTGATGTGTCTTGCAGAAGCATTAATGCGCATCCCAGATGCCGCGACAGCAGATTCTTTGATTAAAGATAAGTTGAGTGTCGCAGACTGGAAATCTCACCTGAAAAACTCTGACTCTGTGTTTGTTAACGCATCAACATGGGGCCTTATGCTAACAGGTAAAGTGGTTGGTCTTGGTGAGCAAGGCACCCAGAGCCCAGGTCAGGCTGTAAACCGTCTGGTAAATAAATTCTCTGAGCCCGTGATTCGTAAAGCCATGTATCAGGCAATGAAGATCATGGGTCACCAGTTTGTTCGTGGTCGTACGATCGAAGAAGCGCAGAAGAACGGTCGCCCAATGCGCGACAAAGGTTTCACCTACTCGTTTGATATGTTGGGTGAGGCGGCGTTAACTACAGCGGACGCGAACAAGTACTTCAAAGATTACCTAATGGCGATCGAAGCGGTGGGTCGCGAGACTTACGGTAGCGACACTAGTCCAGCGCCTTCGATTTCCATCAAGCTTTCTGCATTACACCCGCGCTACGAAGTCGCAAATGAAGAACGTGTAATGACAGAGTTGTATGACTCACTAATGCAGCTATTGAAACGTGCAATTGAAGTCGACGTTGCAATCACAATCGATGCAGAAGAAGCGGATCGCCTTGAGCTTTCCCTGAAGCTATTTGAGAAAGTGTACCGTAGCGATCTTGTGAAAGGTTGGGGCAAGTTTGGTTTGGTTATTCAAGCCTACTCAAAACGTGCGCTACCAGTCTTGGTGTGGCTAAATGCACTCGCAAAAGAGCAAGGTGACGTTATTCCTCTGCGTTTGGTTAAAGGCGCGTACTGGGACAGCGAAATCAAGTGGTCTCAACAAGCGGGTTATGCAAACTACCCAGTATACACTCGCAAAGAAGCGACGGACGTTGCATACCTAGCTTGTGCTCGTTTCCTACTTAGCGAAGGTGTTCGCGGTAATATCTACCCACAATTTGCAAGCCACAATGCTCACACAGTTACGGCAATTGCTGTCATGGCGGAGCACAAAGAATACGAGTTCCAGCGCCTGCATGGTATGGGTGATTCACTGTATAACCATGTTATGAAAATGTACGGTCAGCCAGTACGTATTTATGCTCCTGTCGGTAGCCATGCTGATCTTCTTCCGTACTTGGTTCGTCGTCTGCTTGAAAATGGTGCGAACAGCTCGTTTGTACACCGTCTAGTTGATGCGCGTTGTCCGATTTATGAGTTGACCCATCACCCTGTGGATGTGTTGACGGGTTTTGACACGCTACACAACGACAAAATTCCATTGCCTGCCGATATTTTCCCTGAGCGTAAGAACTCATATGGCGTCAACATTGACATCGACAGTGAAGCGAAGCCATTTGAAGCGCAGGTAGAAAGCTTCATGGACAATCAGTGGGTTGCAGGCCCGATGATCAATGGTGAGTGTTTTGCCGAAAGCATGATCAAGGAAAATGCGGCTGAGATCATCACCGCACCGTACGATCGCCGAATTGAAGTCGGCAAAGTGGCATTTGCAACACTTGATCATGTTTCCGCTGCAATTGATGCGGCGCAAACTGCTTTCTCTGATTGGAAAGGTGTTCCTGTTGAGCAAAAAGCGGCTTGTTTAGAAAAGCTTGCTGACTTAATGGAAGAAAATCTGGCTGAGCTGGTGGCGATTTGTCACAAAGAAGCGGGCAAGACGATTCACGATAGTATTGATGAAGTTCGTGAAGCAGTGGATTTCTGTCGTTATTACGCGAAACAAGCGCAAAACCTACAGCCATTTGAGCTAGAAGGTTTTGACGGTGTGAAACGCATTTCTAGCCGTGAAGGTCTTGGTGTGTTTGTGTGTATCAGCCCTTGGAACTTCCCGTTGGCTATCTTCCTTGGTCAGGTAACGGCAGCACTGATTGCAGGTAACACTGTGGTTGCAAAACCTGCTGAGCAAACAAGCTTAATTGCCGCTCGCGCTATTGAACTAATGCTTGATGCTGGCTTCCCTGCAGGTGTGATTCAGTTACTTACTGGTCGCGGCGCTGAGATTGGTCATGCACTGACTTCTCATGATGCTATTGCTGGTGTGGCATTCACTGGCTCAACGGCAACGGCGCAACGCATTAACGTCACGCTCGCGGAGCGCAGCGCGAAACCGGTTCCGTTTATTGCGGAAACAGGTGGTCAAAACGCAATGATTGTGGACAGTACTGCATTGCCAGAGCAGGTGGTGCGTGATGTGATTCGTTCGGCGTTTGCATCTGCTGGTCAGCGTTGTTCTGCCCTTCGTGTTCTATTTGTACAAGAAGATGTAGCAGACCGTATGATCAACCTGATTCAAGGTGCGATGAATGAACTGCATGTTGGTTTACCTTACCTACACAAAACAGATGTTGGTCCGGTTATCGACAGCAATGCAAAACAAAAACTCCTCGCTCACCTTGAGCAAATGAGCAAAACACAGACTAAAGTCGCTCAGCTACAGCTGGATGAGTCGTGCCAGCATGGTGACTTTGTCTCACCAAGTGCGTTTGAAATCTCGGGCATCGATGTGCTGAAAGAAGAACAATTTGGTCCAATCTTGCACATTGTTCGCTTTAAAGCGTCTGAATTACCGAACGTGGTTGCGCAGATCAACAAAACGGGTTTTGGATTGACGATGGGTATCCATAGCCGTAACGAAACCACGTACCGTTGGATTGAGAAACATGCTCGAGTAGGTAACTGCTACATCAACCGAGACCAAGTTGGCGCTGTGGTTGGTGTACAGCCGTTTGGTGGTCAAGGCTTGTCGGGTACTGGCCCGAAAGCTGGTGGTCCACACTACCTATTCCGCTTTACTCAACATCTTCTTGCTCAAGCAGAAAACGCATAAGGAGTCGCATTATGGTTCATCAGATCACCTATTTTAAAGATGCATTCTCTGCGTGGGAGCAGTGGAATCTGACTGATTTTGATTACAAATGCGAGCATGTTCTGGCATTTAAATCTGCACTAGAAGGGCAGCAGTCTACCGTTGCCAAGGTGGTTTCTTACCACTTGCAACAAGCATCAGCTCTTCTTGCAGAAACTCACCAGTTAGTTGGCCCTACAGGGGAAACTAACGAACTGTATGCCGCAGGACGCGGTGTGGCTTTGGTGATTTGTGAAAACAACATCGAGCCTGCTGATAATGCGTTATACAGTGCTTTTGCGATGATCACCTGTGCCTTAATTGCAGGCAACAGTGTGGTCGTTTGCAGTGACAATGCAGAGCTAAACCAATTGGTTAAGCAAGCTGTAGCGTTGGCAAACTTCCCATCTAACTTAGTCCAGGTTGTTGCGTACGATGCGTCTGCCCCGTTGCTTGAGAGCGATGTACGTAGTGTGGGTTATGTTGGGCGTTCACAGATTGAGCATGCGCTCAATCTTCAACTAGCTAAGCGTGACGGTGCAATCGTCGGCTTAGTTTCTGAAACGGATTTAGAGTCACCGAAATTGGCTCATGATCCTCATCTCTCGTTGCGCTTCATTACTGAGCGCACTCGAACGATAAATATTACCGCGGTGGGTGGTAACGCAACTCTACTCGAGTTGGGGAACGAAACTCACTAACCTGACTTGTAATGCCAATCTGGAGTAACTGGACTGAGAGCCGGTCCAGATTGGTTTTTTATACTCTGATGTATTGCTGAGACGGTAAAATATCAGGGCAGGCAAGGAAGGAAATAATTATAACGAGGACTATCTAATGATAGAAAATAGCTTTGCTATCACGTCCACTTTTGTGGCGTATTTACTGATTATGGTTGCTATTGGCGTTTACGCGTATAAGAGGACTTCCAATTCATCTGACTACTTCCTAGGTGGCCGTAGCCTAGGTCCGTGGCCTGCTGCATTATCTGCAGGTGCTTCAGACATGAGTGGTTGGCTGCTGCTAGGCTTGCCTGGCTATGCGTACGCTGCGGGTATCGAGGCCTTCTGGTTAGCCGGCGGTCTACTTCTTGGTACATGGGCAAACTGGCTCATCAGTGCAAAACGCCTTCGTACCTACAGTATCCAAACTGACGCGCTAACGTTGCCAGAGTTCCTGTCACGTCGCTTCAACGATAAGTCGAAACTGATTCAGACAATCTCTGCGTTTTTCATTCTTCTATTTTTCCTTTTCTACACCAGCTCAGGTTTGGTCGCAGGGGGCAAACTGTTTGAGACGGTATTCGGTCTAGATTATACCTACGCTGTTATCATCGGCACGGTGTGTGTCGTTTCTTACACACTATTCGGTGGTTTCCTAGCGGTATCTTGGACTGACTTAGTGCAAGGTCTTCTAATGGCGGCTGCGCTAATGATTGTTCCTATAGCGGTAATGGACGGTGGTTTAGGTCAGCTAAGTTCTGATCTACATGACATCAACCCAGAACTTGCAACGCTATGGAATGACGCGAAAGGCGAACCATTGTCTGCGATTGCCATTATCTCTCTAGCGGCGTGGGGCCTTGGTTACTTTGGTCAGCCACACATCCTAGCGCGTTTTAAAGCGTCTCGTTCAAACAAAGATCTAACGACTGCACGTCGTATCGCAGTGATTTGGACGGCACTATCTATGGTTGGTGCAATGCTTGTTGGTCTTGTTGGTCTGGTTTGGGTTACGGGTCATCCGGGTACTCAACTAGAAGACGGTGAGAAGATCTTCATGCTATTGGTTAACGCAGTATTCCACCCTGTCGTTGCGGGTATGTTGTTAGCAGCAATCCTAGCGGCGGTAATGAGTACCGCTGACTCACAGCTCCTTGTTTCATCTTCAGCGCTTGCAGAAGATTTCTACAAGCAAGTATTCAAGCCAGAAGCGTCTTCTGAAGAAATCGTAATGATTGGTCGTATCGGTGTTATCGTTATTTCGCTTGTTGCGCTATTCCTAGCGATGACGCCTGATAGCTCAGTACTTGGTCTTGTATCTTACGCTTGGGCTGGTTTTGGTGCGGCATTTGGTCCTGCGGTTGTACTTAGCCTTTACTGGAGCGGTATGAACCGTAACGGTGCGTTAGCAGGTATTCTTGTTGGTGGTATCACTATCGTGGTTTGGAAGCAGCTAACTGGCGGTTGGTTTGATGTGTACGAAATCGTACCGGGCATCATCTTCTCTACGCTTGCTATCATTGTGGTAAGTAAAGCAACGGGCGGTGCTGCGCAAGACGTGTTAGACCAACACCAGTCGTTCGAGAAAAAACTGGTTGAACTAGACTAGTAACTTCCCGTATATGAACACAAAGCCCGCTATTTTAGCGGGCTTTGTTTTATCTGAAACTTAATTAACGTTAATGGTGGTAGCTTGAGATCAAAGCTTAGCATTGCTCGGTTAGATTGGAGTGTTAGTCGCGACGAATTTTGGCGTAAATAACGGTGTTACTCAACTCTCCCGATGTAGTCAGACGTTCGTTTCTGAGCTCTCCTTCGAACTCATAACCACAGCGCTCGGCTACAGCCCGGCTCTTTTGGTTGGTGCTATCAGCATGAATTGCGATTCTCTTGGCGCCCAAGTCATCAAACGCATAGCGCTCAACTTCGAGCACAGCCTCGGCAACATAACCATTGCCAACGGCAGCATTATCTAACCAATAACCTATCTCAAAGGATGGTACGTCGGGATCTCGAATCATCAAGCCGACCGCACCCAGTAAGCGATCGCTTTCCTTTTCAATGATGTAGTAACGCAGCTCTTCTTCGAAGTTTTCAAAGTTTGCGATGGCTTTCTCTGTCCCTTCTATCATCGCTTCTAATGTCAGCACATGAGGCACCCACGGCAGATAGACTTCGAGAGTTTTTTGGCTGCGAACGACAGCTTGATGCGCCTCTTCGGCTCGTTCTAAACAAGCAGGGATGAGTTTGAGACGTTTCGTTTCCATGCCGACTCTCCTATGGGTGAAAAATGAACGGAAAATCATTTAAACAGATGTACTTAGAATGATCTAGTCAACGCCGTCATATTATTCACTTGGTTTGCCAGAGAGAAACTGAGAGAATCGAACCGTTATCAAACCAACTAGGTTCATTATGAAACTTTTAGTAAGAAACTTGGCTCGTCACATGACCGAGCAAGATATCCGCAAATTATTCTCAGCGTACGGCAAAGTAGAACTGTGTTCGCTAGTGCTTGATCAAGACACGGGTTTGTCGAAAGGCTTCGGTTTTGTCATCATGCCGGACGAAGCAGAAGCCATTTCTGCTCTTGAAGCACTGAATTTGACGAACGTAGAAAAAAGCAAAATTCGCGTGAAAGTCGCACAAGACTAACACAGAGAAAAGCCAGCGTTATTGCTGGCTTTTTTGTCTTTCTATTTAGAGACCAAATTGGCAACATTCTAGAATGTCTTCTCTTTTCGTTTTAGCGAGATTGATCATCAATTCTCTCTTCAAGTTGTTTCATTAAATCCTTTAACTGTAGAGAATCGAAATTGTCTGAATTCGGCACTTGGTAAGCGTCGTTGACTGTGTAGAGCATCAAACTTTTGCTAGAGAAGAACTCTTTCTGTATTTGGACTTTGACAATGTCATCAAGAGGTAGACGGAAGTAAACCGTTGAGCCCTGGCGGTACTTCAAGGTGTTGGTGCTTGCATCGATATCTAGCGTTTTAGGATTGAACGCGCGGCGCGTGAAGTACGTTGAGAGCAGTTTCAATCCTATTATTGTGAGTGCTACGAGTCCAAACTCGACGAGCTTGTCTGCTAGGTCGGAAAAATAGAACAGCGACAACGATACCGTTCCCAGCAATAAAGGGTTGTTCTTGGGCAGATTTTGTGAAGTTTCATGTATGATCATCCGACATATCCCTCGACTTTATTCAGAAGCGACGAACGTGAGTTGGTAGACACAAACCTTTCGTTCTTTGCCTTGCATGCGCAATGTTTTGTCACCGACGTAAGGGATCTTTAGTTTTTGGATCACCGATTTAGAACGCAGATTGTCCACCAAATGCATCACGGTTATTCCGTTTAACTCAAAGTGCATTCGAGCAAATTCGAGTAAGGCTTTGGAGGCCTCGAATGCATAGCCTTTCCCCCAATGTGGCACGCCAACCCAGTAGCCTAATGTTCCGTACCCCTCTTCGATACGCGGTAAACTTACCGCACCAAGTAACTCCCCAGTGTTTCGCAAGGTAATAGCGTACGCCACGCCTTGATGCTGCTGATACATCGGATAGTGCCTATCTATCCATGCTTGCGCCATCGGTAGCTCATAAGGATGTGGGATGTTTGCTGTCATGTCGGCAATTCGCTTATCTCCAGCGAGTAAAGCCACTTGTTGGCAGTCATCGATATTGAATGGCCGGAGGACGAGTCTTTCGGTAGTGAGAATCGGTTGTATCGTCATGCATTTCTTCCTTGATGAGACGGCTATAGCTGCTAGCAACTGGTTTGCGGGGTAAATCAAGATAACAAGGCGTCTCGAAAGCTCGATCTAGCCAGCTGTAAAGTTGTCATGCGCCTTACTAAATAATAAGCCCGAACAATTGCTTATGTGTAATGTGTCGTATTATTACACACATAAGCACGTTTGCTCATATTGATGGTACAAAAGTTGAGGTCTGACCAATGTCTCAGTTTTTTGATACTTTCGTTCAATTTTTTGAAGATAGGGCACAAAAAATTAAAGGAGCTTTTTAATTGTGGAATTATTTTGAACAAAATATGTCAATTGTCAGTAGGACGAAAAAGTAGGGAGAAGAGAAATGCCGGATATATATTGCGCAGCTTGTAGAAAATCAACGCAACATAAAGTGATTATGAAGCGTTGCGAGCCTCAGTCTGTTGACTCGTTAACAGGCAAAATGGTGAGTTTTACACAGCTGATGGCGAAATTTGTATCAGGTGAACATTATTACGAGATGGAGCCTCAATACTACTGCCGTTGTTGTAATCATCGTGCAATTGGAGAGGTTGTTCCACATCCTACACGGCATACATCGGCCGCACTCTAACTCTGAGTGATAGCCATGATTAATGGCTAAATAGGGCGGCGTTGCCCGAACGACATATCTATACAGGCGTGTCATGCGCTTTCAAATTTGCGACTCCGCGGGAGCCGCTAGGTTGCTTTTTCTCTTCATATCACGGTTACTAAGTGAGCGGCAATAATCATAGCTCTTTCCCTCCTTCGTTGTTTTCTGGTTATTCTCTGCTGAATTTCACATGCTGTGCATTTGATGGTTTGCAATTTTTTGAGCAACGATTAATGTGATGCTTTCTAAGTGGTTACAAGGAAGTGGGTTAATGAGTTATCAATTGGACCGGATTGATTTACATATTTTGAGAGTGCTTCATTCGAGAGGCAGAATTCCAGTTGTAGAACTAGCAAAGCTGATTAACTTAACGACTTCTCCATGTTCTGATCGTGTAAAGCGGCTAGAAAAAGAAGGGTATATCAATGGTTATCATGCGGAGTTGAATGCGGAAAAGTTGGGGCTGGATGTGCAAGTATTCATCCATATTCGTTTAGACCAAACCAGTTTTTCTATTTTTGAAAAGTTTGCGAAAGCGGTGGAATTGATGCCTGAAATTGAAGAGTGCTACTCGCTCTCTGGAGATTTCGATACCATGATAAAAGTTCGTGTTAAGAGCATGAAAGCGTATCAGGAGTTTATGTCGAGCAAGTTAGGCACGCTTCCGGGCGTGATTCAAACTCGTAGTGAAGTGGTCATAGAAGAACATAAAACGGGATTTGGTGTTAATCCCGAGCTCCTTGGTTAGGCGAGGCATGTGTTGAGCCTCCTTATTTAGCGTGGCTTGGTATATTACTTTTTCACGATTAAAAAAGGAGCCGAAGCTCCTTTTTAATAAATCGGTGAGCGATTATGCCCCGATAAAGGTGCTGATAACGCCAATTAAACCACCAAAAACACCGCCCCAAACGACTAGCCATCCAAGGTGTTGTTTAATCATTTTTTGCACCATTTCTTTAACTAATGCCGGTGTTAATTCGCTTAAACGTTGATCGATGATACCTTCAATGTTCTGCTTTATCTCATCCATCATTGCAGGAGATTCGAATTGCTCTTTCAGTGCTTCTTTGATGTTATCGCTCTTGCTCAACTCAATGATGGATTCTTGCATCTTTTCGACGAAAGGTTGGCGCATGGGTTGTAGCGCTTCCGAGCCGCCAAACATCGCTAGCATGCCACCAAACTGAGAGCCTTCAATTACTTCCACTAGGGAATCAAATGCTGGATTTAAATCTACTTTCTCAATTACTGGTTGAAGATCGATGTTCACACCGCCCGCCATTTCTTTATTCAAGAATCGGTCAATGTTCGCTTCAGTAAAAAACTGTTCCATCATCAGGTTTTTGATAGCCAGTTTAAACTCTTCAAATCGTGCGGGGATCACGCCAGAACCGTATAATCCAGGCACTTTCTCAAACAGCATATGGATGGCAAGCCAGTTGGTGATGGCGCCTGAGAACGCAAACAGCCCTGCATACCAAAGATAGTCGTTTTGTAATTGATGACCTCCAGCCATCAAAGCGATAGCAAGGACATTCGTTAGCAAACTTTTGTTCATAGTGACCAGTTATATGTGAATATCGGAATAAATAAGTGGGCCTGATTCTATACCTAAGTCACATTGAGATGCTAGGTTTTGCCGTGATGAGTGACCGTGTTGCGAAGGGATAAAAATGGATGTACAGAAAAACAAAACCCGACAATCATTGTCGGGCCACTGCTTTTTCTTAGAAAAACTAAGATTCTATTTTTAATTTTAGATGCGGTAGATCTTACAACAAAGTTGGCATTTCCATCTTTCTGAGTAGCCAAATAGCTTGTCAGCCCAACTTGGTTTGAGTTGTACGATCTGCATTGAACCACATTTACACATAAGCTAATTACCTTATTGTTAATATAATAACTAAGCCATCTATTGAGTATAGCTGTTTCTCAAAAAGTGAAATGACAAATGAAGACGGCTCAATACTCTGTATTGTGTTCATTGCAATGGATACGCAACGAGGCGGTATATTAGCAGAAAAAGTGTGAGCTTTATCATGGAGAGTGTTTCATATATGAGAAACCACAATGGCTATATGAGCGTCTAGCCATGGATTAAAATAAAAAACGGCGCTTAAAGCGCCGTTTTTATTGAGCTTATCACTCGTTAAGAAGCGTGTTGATTGTCTAGCTCTTCAGCGATAAATCCGCCAGTTTGATGCGCCCAAAGCTGGGCGTAAATGCCGTTATTCGCAATGAGTTCTTGATGAGAACCTTGTTCAACGATGCTGCCTTTATCTAGCACGATGAGGCGATCCATTTGTGCGATGGTCGATAATCGGTGAGCGATAGCAATAACCGTTTTCCCTTGCATTAACTCATTCAAGCTTTCCTGAATCGCTGCTTCGACTTCTGAATCCAGGGCCGATGTGGCTTCATCCAATACCAGCAATGGTGCATCTTTGAGTAGCACACGAGATATTGCGATACGCTGACGTTGGCCGCCAGACAGTTTCACACCACGTTCACCAACTTGCGCATCGTATCCGACATTACCAAATGGGTCGGTCAGAGTTTCGATAAACTCATGGGCATGCGCTTGCTTAGTGGCTTTCAGCAAATCTTCTTCTGTCGCATCTGGATTGCCATACAAAATATTGTCTCGAATTGAACGGTGTAACAGAGAAGTATCTTGGGTCACCATACCGATCTTTGAGCGCAAAGAGTCTTGTGTGACTTCTGAGATGTTCTGTCCATCGATCTTAATGCTGCCGTCTTCGACATCGTGGAAACGAAGTAACAAGTTCACCAAAGTCGATTTCCCGGCGCCGGAGCGCCCAACCAAGCCTACTTTCTCTCCTGGTTTGATGTTGAGGTCGAGATGGCTAATCACGCCTTTGTTCTCACCGTAATGGAAGCTGACGTTATCAAAGTGAATGCCTCCTTCAGTGACAACCAAGTCTTTTGCGCCTGGTTTATCTTTAATATCAATAGGCTTAGAGAGCGTTTTCATTCCATCGACAACGGTTCCCATGTTTTCAAAGAGGGCGCCAACTTCCCACATTATCCACATAGACATACCGTTTACGCGCAATGCAAGACTAACAGCAATCGCAATCGCGCCAACGCTAATGGCACTATCCAACCACAGGTAAATCGATAAAGCAGCAACGGAAAATACCAAAATATAGTTTGAGATCTCTACAGCGACGTCGAAGCCGGTCACTAGGCGCATTTGACGATAGACCGTATTCAAAAATCCTTTCATGCCTTGCTCG
This sequence comes from Vibrio sp. 2092, assembly GCF_033339635.1. Taxonomy (NCBI): domain Bacteria; kingdom Pseudomonadati; phylum Pseudomonadota; class Gammaproteobacteria; order Vibrionales; family Vibrionaceae; genus Vibrio; species Vibrio sp. 2092. The sequence goes on from NZ_JAWOUY010000005.1 coordinate 25,905, forward strand.
GCATATTGGGTTTCGCGCTGGCTATGAGAAAACAGTTTGACGGTTTGAATATTGGTATAACTGTCGACGATACGCCCTGTCATTGTCGAACGTGCATCGGCCTGCGCTGAAGCGACGTCTTTGAGCTTAGGGACAAAATAGATTTGGATAGCGATGTAAGCGAGTAGCCAGACGATCATTGGGATCATCAAACGCCAGTCTGCCGTCGCTAACATAATGATCATGCTGGTGAAGTAAACCGTAACGTAAACAAACACATCCATAGCTTTCATCACGGTTTCGCGCACAGCTAATGAGGTTTGCATGACTTTCGTTGCGACTCGACCTGCAAAATCATCTTGATAGAAGTTCAAGCTTTGATTGAGCAAATACCGGTGTGCAAGCCAGCGGATAGACATTGGGTAGTTGCCCAATAACGTTTGATGAACGAGCAACGAGTACAAGATCACCAATATAGGCATGACAACCAGCAATAAGGCTCCGTAGAAAATCAAATCCGATTTATTGTCTTGTAAGAACGTTTCTGGATTGCTGGTAGACAACCAATCAACCAGTTGTCCCATGGCGCCAAACAACATTACCTCAACAACAGCCACAATTGTGGCCATCAAAGACATGATGATCAAAGGCTTTTCATAACCACGAGTGTAATAACGCAGAAAAGCGAACATCCCTGAAGGAGGCTGATCCGGTGTAGATTTGGGGAACGGCTCTGTAAAGCCTTCAAATCGTTTAAACATAACTCATCCTAAAGTTAAAACAGTGCCATTTGGGGTGGCTAAATCCATCGATTCACGCTGCTTTGGACGAAACCGCGTGTATGAGAGTTTCTTGCCTGCTCCTCGATAAAGCAGACCGATTGACGAGAGGGGCGAAAAAATAGTCTAACCGATTGTGTCTTAAATGTAACTAGTTGGTTATGAGTGTGATTGTCTATGGTTCTGATTCTTATGATGAATTCTTATCATGTTCATCGTGGTGCCATAAAAGCTTAAACCTGCAAAGTGACAATAAAATTTAAGGGAAAATGAACTTAATGCAGCAAAAATTACTTTTGTGCAATTAAATTAATTGTCAAAACAGCAAAACTGAAGTTAACAATAAATTTACAATCTCCTCATTCTAGTGATAAGGAATGTATTGGATGCTATTACACGAATCAGTGACCCAATTTGCTAATGGGAAAGAAGAAAGCACGCAAAGTGCTCAGCGCCAAACCGCAAACTGCGTAGTGATGGTGCCACCGAAAGAGTTTCGTTTTAATGAAGAAACCGCACAAGATAATGAGTTCCAACATAAAGTGTCACTCAGCCAAGAAGAAGTCTCACGTCGAGTAATGGCCGAGTTCGCGAGTATGGTTGCAACGCTGCGTCAAGAGGGCGTTCAAGTTGTTGAGTTTGATTATCCAACTTCAGATGTTGCGACGCCAGACGCGGTATTTCCAAACAATTGGTTTAGCACTACGCCAGATGGCACGTTGTACACCTTTCCAATGGCCTGTGAAAACCGTCAAAAAGAAGTACGTCCCGATGCGCTTGTGGCAGCACTAGCGCAAGCAGGGCGAGAAGTTCATCGACGCAGCAGTCTAACTGAATATCTTGATGAGCAAGCGTATTTAGAAAGCACGGGTGTGATGGTGTTTGACCACCTAAATAAAACGGTCTACGCCGCACTCTCACAACGTTGTGATCGTCTGGTTTTAGAAGATTACGCCGATCGTATTGGCTATGAACGAGTGATTTCTTTCCAAACTCGTTTGCCGTCTGGTGCGCCGATTTATCACACCAATGTGATGATGGCGGTTGGCGAACAGTTTTGCGTGATTTGTGACGAAGTGATCCCAGAATTTGAGCGTCGTTTTGTAATGAAGTCACTCGCCAAAGACAAGCAAGTCATCTCAATTTCGCTGGAGCAGATGAACCAGTTCTGCGGTAACATTCTGCAACTGGAAACGATCAACGGCGATAAGGTGATTGCGATGTCGCAATCGGCGTACGATGCATTCTCACCAGCACAAAGAAAGCAATTGGCAACGCACGGTAAATTGCTGCCATTCGACGTTTCTACCATAGAATCTATTGGTGGTGGTTCGGTTCGTTGCATGTTGGGTGAAGTGTTCTTACCGAATCGTAAAGCTGTGCTTTAATAAACTGCACATTTCTTTTCAGCCGCAGTGAAAGGCTGACGAAGCGTTCTCTTCAAGGGTTTTTAGCCGTTAGCTCTGTGGCAGTACAGACTAACGGCTTTTTTGCGCTTTTTTGTTTTCTGACGATTTGCATCGGCGCCGCTTGGTTTAAGCGCCTAAAATAGGATGGTTCACCTAACAGATTGTGGTAATTGTGGTAAAGTCCGCGCCTGCGTTTTACCGCATCTTCAATGTTTTTATTGCCTCTTCAACCAAAAGTACAAGGTTTCGCTAATGCCATTTTCTACTCTCTCATTGAGTTCTGAGCTGATTCACGCACTGCCAAAAGACTTCAAGAAACCGACCGATATTCAAGCGTTGGCCATTCCTGAGCTGTTGGCTGGTCAAGATCTATTGGCTTTGGCAAATACAGGCAGCGGCAAAACCCTTGCTTATGGTTTGCCTTTGTTGGAAAAGCTGGGTGTCAATCCAGAGCAAAAAGCGCTGATTCTTGTGCCAACTCGTGAGCTGGCAATGCAAGTGAGTGAAGCAATTAACCAAGTTGGTCAAGTTCTTGAACTCAACGCAGTGTGTTTGTGTGGCGGCGTTGATAAAGAGCAACAACAGCAGGCGCTAGCGACAAATCCTCATATCCTTGTCGCGACGACAGGTCGTTTGGTTGATCTGGCAAAAGACGGTTTAGACTTAAGCAATATCCACTACCTAGTGCTGGATGAGGCGGATCGTTTGTTGGATATGGGCTTTTGGCCTGACGTGCAAAATATTGCGGGGCTGATTTCAAACCAGCGCCAAACCGCAATGTTCTCCGCAACGTTTTCAGATGAGTTGAAGGGTAAAGCGAAGCTGCTTATGCAGGCACCAAAGCAAGTTGCAGCGCATCAAGAAAACAGCACCAACCAAGATATTGCTGAAACGCTGTACCTCGTTAACAAAGGCAGTAAAACCAAGGCATTGATTGAACTGATTCAAAAAAACGCGTGGACTCAGGCATTAGTCTTTATTGGTGCGAAAGAGAACGCCGATGGCTTAGCGAAGAAGCTGAATAAAGCGGGCATCTCAACCAATGCGCTGCATGGCAATAAGAGTCAAGATGAGCGAGAAGAAGCTCTGGCGCAGTTTAAATCTGGGCAAATTCAGGTGTTGATTGCCACCGATCTACTAGCGCGCGGCATTCACATTGAGCAATTGCCTGTAGTGATCAACTTTGAACTGCCAATGCATGCAGAAACTTACGTTCACCGAGTAGGGCGTACCGCTCGCGCTGGCGAGCAAGGTGTGGCGGTGTCATTGGTTTGTCATGGTGAAATGGACGCACTAAGCGCGATTCGTCACCTGACTCAACGTGCATTACCAGTGCAAGATCTGGCAGGTTTTCCAGTAACGGATAAGCCATCAACTGGCGAGAGCAAACGCGCGCCACGCGATAAAAAAGCCAACCGCCGAACTAATGCTAAGAAGAGCATTAAGCAGTTCCAAGGTAAGTCGAAACGCCCAGCCCCGAGTGCGAAGTAAACCAAAAAAACACGCTCTGACGGCATAGTCGGTTCAGAGCGTGGCTTAAATTTTACTTTGGGGTGTTAACCCACAGTTGGGCCAACCAAGCGCATTTCCCAATCTTCAACTTCGCCAGTTTCTAGGCGGCGCTCGACCAACTTGCCCCAAGACTCGACTAACGGCAGCTCAGACAGCTGAGTGAGTTCTTTTCTATCTAAACAGCCAGTGAAAACCGCGCCCATGATGCGAGCCAGTGGCCATTCTGGATAAGGTCTTTCGCACAGAATAATCTCGTCGCCTGCACCGATATCGCCTTCTTCCAACACTCGGAAATACCAGCCTGTTCGAAGCGTATCTTGCAGTCTTCTCGCCATATCGTGTTGGTCAAAGCGTACGTTAAGTTTCCAACAAGGCATGCGACCTTGCGACACTTCCAGTAGTGTTGAGCCGATGCGAATTTTATCTTTCAAGCAAATCGTGGATTCGGTGACGCCTTCGGAGCTGATGTTTTCGCCAAAGCCGCCGGCGGATTGGAAAATGGTTCTTTCGCCTAATTCTTGTTGCCAGATTGGGTAGTGCTCGCTTGGGTAAATATGAAGCGCTTTTTGAATGCCACCATGAAAGCGCGGATCACCTTGCTCATCACTGATAAAACCGAGCTCTGTTGCATGCTGGCGCTCAGGCAGCACTTGTTTGTTGATTGCGCTTTGCGCACCATGAGCATAAGGGACGGTTTTCCCTGCTAGCACAGCTTTTACGACGCCGATTTTCTTCATGTAACCTCCTTATTATTTGAATGAGAGATAAAGTGTTTACCTTCATTCGCGATGCGGAGCATGATAGCCTAGTAAACTTGTGTCGGTGTAGGGGTGAAAAGACAACTAACAATGCTAACTCGCCAAATTGATTCGAAGTCAGGCGTCGTCACCTCCAATGAGATGATGGCCGCGAATTCCCATTCTCCTGTTTTAGTGAAAACCATCGACATGCCAAAAGGTTACATTGATGCGCTGCATCAACACACTTGGCATCAAATCATCTTTCCTATCAAAGGGTTATTGCAAACACAAACGGAGCATTATCAGCATTTGGTTCCGCACACCTCTGCGTTATTTGTTCCTGCGGGTGTTCAACACGAGTCGATTGCTCTAAGCAACACGATATTTGTTGGTATTTACCTCAACCCTGAGTTTGGCGCAACGTACGAGCCACAAGTGAGAACCATTGCTTTAACGTCGTTTTTAAATGAGCTTTTACAAGAGATCCGCAGACAGTGTGAAGGTGAGACAAGCCACGAAGAAGTGCTGCATTTGCTGGCGGTGCTGCATGATCAAATTTTGAAACGCAACGTGCAGACATTTCAGTTATTGCTGCCACAAGACAGACGACTAAAACTGATTTTCGAGCAGTTGACCGACGAGCCCGCGTTGAGCTGTTCGCTAAAAGAGTGGGGGGAGAAAATTGGGGCGTCTGAGCGTACTTTATCACGGTTGTTCGCCAAGGAATTCAACACTTCATTTCTGCTTTGGCGGCAACAAATTCGGCTAATTTACTCGCTTTCTTTGTTAGATGAATCGTTGTCAATCCAAGCCATTGCAGACCTAGTGGGTTATCAAAACGACTCATCCTACATCAAAGCATTTAAAGCCTATTTTGATATGACGCCACAACAGTTTAGAGTGAACGGCGTATCGCGCAGGTAGAAATACAGAGCTTCGACTTCACTTAATGTTTTTGAGTAGAAGTTACGAAACTTTCTTTTTGAATTTCAATTACATGGTATGAATAACAATGGCACCAACGATAAATACTCGAGTGAATCAATTCTGTTTTGGTCAACCCAAAACATCGCTGTCGTTGGAAAAAGAGCCCCTCAATCCGCTTGCTCAGGGCAAGGTTCGGGTGAGACTGGAAGCTACAAACATTAACCCAAGTGACTTGCTTTCCATTCATGGTGTTGGGCAATACCGCCGCGTTCACGTACCACCTCGCGTGCCGGGGTTTGAAGCGGTTGGGCGTGTGGTGGAAGTCAGTGCAGTTGGTCAAACTGACCTTCAAGTTGGGCAAAAGGTGTTGGTGGCGATGAGTGGTACTTGGCAATACTACATAGATGCCTCGCCTGAGAATCTTTTTCCGCTACCTGAGAGTTTGGAGAACGGCTATGCCTGTCAGTTGTACATCAACGCGTTAACCGCGTGGGTGATCACCACTAAAGTAGCTAAGTTGAACAAAGACGATGTGGTGATCATCAATGCAGCAGGGTCAGCGATCGGTAAGATATTTGCCCAGCTCGCCCATTCACTGGGTTTTGCACTGATTGCTGTGACCTCAAAGCGAGACGAGTATCCGTACGATACCATTCCAGTGTTGGACGCAAAGAAAGACTTACAAGCGCAGCTGCAAACGCGCCAACTGCCACAACCAACGGTCGCTCTGGACGCGATAGGTGGTGAGGCTGGCACGGATCTCATTCGTACCTTGAAAGAAAACGGCCAATACATCAACTACGGAACATTGTCGTTAACGCCTTATACGCCTGAGTTTTTTGAATCGATGAAGGCCAACAACATCGACTTTAGTACATTCTTTTTGCGGTATTGGGAAGAATCGGTAGGTAAAGGCGGGAGAAAGACGGTGTTCGCTGAAATGTTAGAACACTTTATTAGCAGCGACATAAAGTTAAACGTTGCATATGATCTGTCGTTAGAGGACTTTCAAACAGCGATTGAAATGGTTGAGCGACGCTCGTCAGCAGTGTCAGGAAAAATCATTTTGACGCTGTGAATTACAGTGGGCCTGTTGAGAAAAGGGAGGATAAAATCCTCCCTTTTTTATGGGTTTATTTGTAATGATAGGGCTATTTTAGATGGAAGATTTGCTCTGTTTCGAGCGATGTCATCGCACGTACTTGACGCCAAATGTAATAAAAAATACCGAACATCATCAACATACTTGGGATGGCAATCATTGGGTAACTGTACAGCGTCATTTTTCCTAACTCTTCGTTAAAGGCAGCAGTACCAGAAGGGCTAGTCACAATCCAAGTCGCAAGGAAGTAGTTCATTGCAGATGAAAACGCAAAAGTACTTGCAAACAGGTAGTTAGAAGACATAAGGCAACGTTCGAACGCATCGGTTTTACCATTTTCTTTTAAACGTTGGTTAATCAACGCGAGGTTCAACACAGTGTCATTCAGTACTAACTTCTGCATCAGCGGGTAGCGGGTAAACGTTGAACCCAAAACCGCTAATCCGATCAGGCCAGGAATCAGGGCTTCTTTTAGTGCTAACCAGCGTGTATCAAGCTCTAACAAGCCGATGCCACCAGTTAGTAGAACACTGATAAAGCCCAGAGCAGAAATAAAGTTAAATTTCTTGTTACGGACAAGGTCCATACCGCCATAAATGATAGGAAATAGCAAAGCGACAACCAGCGCCATTGCTGTCCCTAGATGCTCATCGCCACTAAACTTCATCAAAATGAAGGAAGGGATAAATACGTTGAAAAGGATTTCAAATAAGGGATTCGGCTTTTTCGCCGTCGTGTTACTCATAATGTTTTACTGACTCTACTCTATGTCGGCTGTTATTGTACTTTGACAAGAAGTGTTCATCTAGTCGCGCTTGATGTAAAGCGTTAAAGCGTCGAGTTGTGTAACGACTTATGAAATAGACCGGAGCATAGCCAGTTAGTTTACATGATTGACTACTTTTTGTGTCTTAATGACTCTCCTTCTGTGCGATGATCTGATTACGCGCTCTGAATAATCGAGTCGCCACTGTGTTGTGGTTGAGCCTCAAGGCTTGGGCAATTTCATCATGATTCAACCCAGCCACTAAGCTCAAGAGCAACGGCTCTCGGTATTTGGGTTCGAGAATCATCATTTGTTTTTGAAGCCAATCTTGGGCCATGTCGTAGTCACTGCCAGGGTAGGTTTTTGTCTGTATTGCACACTCATCAATGTCGACAAAATCGTACTGTTTTCTATCAAAGCGCCGAGCATTCTCACGACGCAAAATAGTAATGAGCCAAGACTTCGCGGCGTTGGGGTCATTTAATTTATCAAAGAATCGCCACGCTTTCAGAAAGGTTTCTTGCGCTAAATCTTGAGCAAGGTGGTGATCTTTGCATAACCAATACGCGAGACGGTAAATCTCTTGGTATCGATCTCTCGTCAGTGCTTCGTAACGTTTATGTTTTTCCATAGCATTAAGATAAAAAGTTTGGAGAGCACGTTGTGTCTGCCAGATGAACGACAACCCTTTTTATCGCTTTTACAGTGATAAAAAGGGTTGTTCGATTAGGAAGACAAATTCGAAGAGTTAACCTTCCAAATATCGAAGGGTGACTCTGATTTCTTTCTTACACGCTTAAAATGGTTGGTTGGAAAAGCGTGAGTACTGGATGGCATCTGCGACTTCCTGAGCTTTAGACTCTGAAGTCATAAGGTGAAGTAGCTTAAGAGCAGCTTGATAGCTAACTAGGCTACCGTTCGAAGTGATAACGCCATCATCAATGACAAAATTCTGGTCGACTTGTACTTTGACTGCTGGGTAATCTCTTTGAAAGCCGTTTTCACCTCCGGCCCAAGTTGTTGCTTTTTTGCCGTTTAAAAGGCCAGCTTCGGCTAACAAATACGCGCCAGAGCAATTACTTGCCATCCAATCTGCCGCCTTTGAGGTAGTTTTAATAAAGTGAATGAGATCTTTATTTTCGATTAGTGCATCCATGTCATAGCTGGATGTTAAAACCAATACGTCGAGTTCCGGCAGATCACCAATCCAAGCATCCACACCAATTTTTAATCCTTCTTCAGTGGTGATGGTTTTCTGATCTGAGACGGAAATGGTGAGCACGTCATAATCACTAAACCAAGTGAGACGACTTGCGACGCCAAAAACCTCTAAAGGCGCAGTAACATCAGAGGTCAGTACGCCATCGTAAACCAGAATACCAATTCGTTTATCTGCGGCATGTGCTGTTTGAAGCACCCCAAAGAATAGGACTAGTGTCGCTATCAATAGTTGTAGTGCATTCTTCAATCCGTTTTTACCCATGGTTTTTCCTCGCTAACAGAGCATCAAGTTATTGAGGTTCATTATATTTAGGCTAATTAGTGATTGAAGAGCCACTTGGTCTTTACTAAAGTGAATAAAATTCATGAATAGAGTTCATTGGTTATATGGATAAGATACGGTCCCTACGATTTTTTATTGCCACTTTAGATGGCGGTAGTTTTGCTGCGGCTGCCAAAGTGTATGGCACTGACCCTTCGACCGTGAGCAAAGCCATACATCGTCTTGAAAGCGATTTGGGTATACAGCTTTTTCAACGTTCTACGCGACAGAGCCGCCTGACAGAAGCTGGTCGTAGGTACGCAAATACTGCTAGGTTTGTACTGGAGGAGCTGGCGGCATGTGAGGATTCATTAAAAAGTCACAATGATGCGCTTTCAGGGCAGCTTAAGATTAATGTGCCAGTCTCGTACGGTCGCCTCTATATTCGTCCTTTATTAAAAGAGTTTTGTCGCCGCTACCCTAACATCACTATCGATATTCATTACGATGACGCCTACGTTGATATTATTGAGCAAGGTATTGATGTGTCGATTCGCTCTGGTGTCGTTCACGATAGTCAATTGATTGTGCGTCAGCTCAGCCCTATCGATTTTATCATTTGTGCCAGTCAGGATTACTTAGCGCGCCATGGTGTTCCGAGTGGCCCGGATGTATTCAATGACCATTCTTGGGTTCGTTTTCGTTTTAAACAAACGGGGAAACTGTTGCCGATTCGGATGCCAGAACCAGACGGTGCGAGTGAATATGACCCCGAAAGAAACTACATTGTAAATGACGGTGAATCCATGGCAGAGCTTTGCGCAGAAGGCTTAGGATTAACTCAGATCCCTCATTTTATCGCGAGAGACTGGCTTAAAGCGGGGCGTTTAGTGCCGATATTTCCGAGCATGCGCCAAGCAGGAAATGGCGTGTATCTTCTCTATGCCAACCGGGAATATGTGCCTGCCCGAGTGAGGGTGTTCATCGATTTTATCACTCAAGCAATACAGGATATGGATGAAACGCCATTCCATACTTGGGCTGAAACGTTGCCGATTTATCGACCGAACCAAGGCGATTGAAAACTTCATGTGAGTCTTTGGTTAAAAAACCCTAAGCTATATGGTGCTTTTATTGGTTTTTGTTAGTTTATTGGGCGTTATTATCGAAAAGCGCAGTTTGCTCTTCGTCACTCATAAAGGAAAGACAATGCCAACTAAGATCTTAGTGCCTGCTTTGGCCCTACTTCTCAGCGCATGTGGCGGCGATGGGGAGTCGTCAGCCCCAGCAGAAAGCGGCTCACAAAACACAGGTTCCACATCGTCACAAGGCACATTTGCCGAGCAGATGCTTGCAGCGGTCAACAGCGCCCGCTCTACTACACAACAGTGTGGCGCAACCACCATGCCACCTGTTGGGGCCCTGACTTGGAGCTACGATTTGGAAAGCGCCGCTTATCGACATTCAAGCGATATGGCGAACAGCGATTTCATGAGCCACACAGGCTCTGATAGCAGCAAAATGTCAGATCGAGTTAACGCAACGGGCTATGCTTGGAGCGCCATTGGTGAGAATGTCGCAGTAGGGCAAAGCAGCATTAACGCCGTCGTTAATGCTTGGTTATCGAGTGAAGGCCACTGCCTTAATATCATGAGTGCGGATTTTGATCAGATGGGCGCGTCGCTTGTCGAAAATCACTCTGCACGCTACGGGTATTACTGGACTCAGGTTTTTGCCAAACAGCGCTAATGCGATAAAGAAGCCCGATAGATAAAAAATAAAACGCCAGCAGTCACTATCTGCTGGCGTTTTATTATTTACATCTCTTTTAGCTTGTCAGGTTACGAAGTTTTGGGTCATCCGCCAGGTATTCAACAAATTCAATCTCAAAACCGGCAGGGTCAACAAAATACACATTCTTGCGGTATGGTTCATCAGCACCAGGTTGGGCAATCGGATAACCTGCATCGGTTAGTCTTTTGATGATTGCATCGACGTTGTTGGTCACATAAGCAAAATGCGCTAGCCCAACTTGGTGCCCGCTCAACTCGCGGTTTTCTCCTTCGCCATGGTCACTCATGGCTATGTATTGATACTCGTCGCCAAAATGTAGCCAGTTTCTTGGCTTGCCACTCCATTCGCCTTTACCTTCATCACGCACGTACCAATGTGGAAATGCAGTTTGGTAAAACTTCAGCATTTCAGGGATATCTTTCACGACTAAGTTAATATGTTCTAGTTGGATCATGATGTGCTCCTTTTTGTCATTTTCTAGCCAACGATGAATATGCTAAAACCTCAAGTAAAGTTGAGGTAAAGGGCTTTTTTAAAATTTTTTAGGGTTGATATCTTTGGATCTGGATACATTGAGAGATTCGGTGGGTTTGGTGCTTTGAATCTGAGAGCTGGGTTAGGGGCTTGCAACCTTGTCTCACCTTTTGTTTGTTCGTGTTCTTGCTAATCATTTTCGATCGAGTTTGTGGTGAGTAGATTCCCAGCCTCACCTAGGTTCGCGGGAATGACGGAAAGAGAGTGCTAAACGAAGAGCGTCATTCTGAAAGAGCCTAAGCGAGTATTCAGAATCTACTTTCAGTGTGTTGTTATGTTGCGTTGTGAATTGAACTATCCGCGAGCACAGAACCAGTTCCTCCCTTTTGAGCTCTGCGTGTTGAGAGCTTCGGAGTTTGATACAAGGGGAGGTTAGGTGGGGTTGCTGGTTTGAGGTTGAATGTTGGGTAAGGTGCTTGCAACCTTGTTTCAACTTTTGTTTGTTCGTGCTACTCATTTTCGATCGAGTTTACGGTGAGTAGATTCCGAGTCTCACCTAGGTTCGCGGGAATGACGGAAAGAGAGCTAAACGAGCAGCGTCATTCTGAAGGAGCCTAAGCGAGTATTCAGAATCTACTTTCAGTGTGTTGTTATGTTGCGTTGTGAATTGAATTATCCGCGAGCACAGAACCAGTTCCTCCCTTTTGAGCTCTGCGTGTTGAGAGCTTCGGAGTTTGATACAAGGGGAGGTTAGGTGGGGTTGCTGGTTTGAGGTTGAATGTTGGGTAAGGTGCTTGCAACCTTGTTTCAACTTTTGTTTGTTCGTGCTACTCATTTTCGATCGAGTTTACGGTGAGTAGATTCCGAGTCTCACCTAGGTTCGCGGGAATGACGGGGAGAGAACGATAAACGAACAGCGTCATTCTGCAAGAGCCTAAGCGAGTATTCAGAATCTATTCGCAGCGCGTTGTGATGCTGGTGGAGTGAACTGAATTATCCGTGATTGTAGAGCCATTCCCTCCAGTTTGAACTCGGAGCGCTGAGAGATTTGCTTACACCTCTCCCCAAACCAAAAAAGCCAGCAGTTAATATCTGCTGGCAAAGTCTTTGGGCTTCTAGGTTTTTTGATTGTATTTCTTGTTACTCATCGCTGTCACGGTGCCCCGATTGGTTTTCCGGGGAAGAAAACACAGCACCGTGCGCTTTGTGCTCAAGAAATTGGAGATTAACCTTGCTTACGGATTAGGTAGTCAAATGCGCCTAAGCTTGCTTTTGCACCTTCACCCATCGCAATGATGATCTGTTTGTAAGGAACGGTTGTTGCGTCACCGGCTGCGAAGACACCTTCTAGGCTAGTATCGCCACGGCTGCCGACTTCAATTTCGCCGCGCTCAGATAGGGCTACTTCTGAATCTTTTAGCCATTCTGTGTTCGGTACTAGACCGATTTGAACAAAGATACCTGACAATTCAATCTCTTTGATTTCATCTGTGTTGCGGTCTTTGTACTTCAAGCTTGTTACGCGAGTACCGTCACCCACTACTTCAGTAGTTTGCGCCATGGTGATGATGTCTACATTTGGTAGTGAGTTCGCTTTGTCGATAAGCACTTGGTCTGCGCGAAGTACGTCTGCGAATTCAAGAACCGTTACGTGTTCTACGATACCAGCAAGGTCGATAGCCGCTTCGATGCCTGAATTACCACCACCGATAACTGCGGTTTTCTTGCCTTTGAACAGTGGACCGTCACAGTGTGGGCAGTATGCGACACCCTTGTTGCGGTACTCTTGCTCACCCGGAACGTTCATTTCACGCCAGCGTGCACCAGGGCTAAGGATGACACTCTTACTCTTCAGCGTTGCGCCGCTTTCAAGTTGGATGTGAATCAAACCATCTTCTGTGTGTGCTGCGCCCATTAGCTTCTCAGCTTGTTGCTCAGTCACGACGTCTACGTCGTATTCTTTTAGGTGTTCTGCTAGGTCTGTTGCTAGTTTTGGACCTTCAGTACGTTTTACTGAAATGAAGTTCTCGATTGCCATGGTGTCCATAACCTGACCACCAAAACGCTTAGCAACAACGCCAGTACGAATACCTTTACGAGCAGCGTATAGAGCAGCTGCGCTACCGCCAGGACCACCGCCGACAACAAGTACGTCGTATGGGTCTTTTTCGCTCAGTGCCTTCGCGGCTTTCTCGCTCGCGCCGTCATCCACTTTGTTTAGGATTTCAGTTAGAGACATACGACCTTGACCGAATAGCTCACCGTTCACGAATACGCTTGGTACGGCCATGATGTCGCGTTGTTTCACTTCATCTTGGAACAAGCCACCGTCGATCATGGTTGCTTTTACTTTCGGGTTGATCGCCGCCATTATGTTGAACGCTTGAACCACGTCCGGACAGTTTTGGCACGACAGTGAAATGAAGATTTCTACGTCTAGATCTTTGTCTAGTGCTGCGATTTGCTCAATCACTTCTGGTTCTAGTTTGATTGGGTGACCGCCAGAGTGAAGCAGTGCCAATACTAGAGAGGTAAATTCGTGACCCATTGGCAAGCCTGCAAAGCGTAGTGCTGTGCCTTTTGCTGGGTTAGTTACCGCCATCACTGGTTTACGTGCGCTTGCGTTGTCGTCACGTTCAACGGTGATTAGGTCGCTCATCTCTGCGATTTGGTTCGCTAGAGACAAAATGTCATTTGATGCTTTGCTTTCATCTAGACTAACCACTAAACGAACTTCTTCTTTTACATTAGCCAGATATTGTTTGAGTTGTTGTTGGATCGCTTGGTCTAACATAGTTGTTACTACCTTAATTAAATAGTTACCAATCAAAACAAGTATTTGTTCATTCTTGCTAGCTAAAATCGTTGATAACTGCGTTATAGATTTTGTAGTTAGAGTAACTAGCTATCGAAAATCTATGCCTGGTTCTAAACGATTTTTTCTACGCAATTACTGCACACCTACTTATTCAGATAGGTAATAAAAAGTGGTTACTGTAGATAAAACCTGAGGGGGAGAGAGCAAATCAGGCAGAAGGTCGTCAAGGTATCTAACCTGAAGTGCTCTCTAATTCAGTTCTAATCAGAAAAAGGAAATCGGGAACTGATTAGAACTTAAATTTCAGTGGCTTAGATTTTGCCAACTAGGTCTAGTGATGGAGCTAGTGTCTCTTCACCTTCTTTCCATTTCGCTGGGCAAACTTCGCCTGGGTGCGCTGCTACGTATTGAGCTGCTTTCACTTTGCGTAGTAGGTCTTCTGCGTCACGACCGATACCTTCAGCAGTGATTTCCATTGCTTGGATAGTACCTTCAGGGTCGATTAGGAACGTAGCGCGGTCTGCAAGACCTTGACCTTCACGCATCACACCGAAGTTGTTTGTGATGTTGCCTGTTTGGTCGCCAAGCATGTAGTACTGAATCTTACCGATTGTGTCTGAGCTGTCGTGCCATGCTTTGTGAGTGAAGTGTGTGTCAGTTGATACTGAGTAAACTTCTACGCCACGTTTTTGTAGCTCTTCGTAGTGGTCTGCTAGGTCGCCCAGTTCTGTTGGACATACAAACGTAAAGTCTGCTGGGTAGAAGAAGAATACTGCCCATTTACCTAGAACGTCTTGTTCTGTTACTTCAACGAATTCGCCGTTTTTGTACGCTGTAGCTGCAAATGGTTTGATTTGAGTATTAATCATAATTTACTTTCCTTTGAATGTTTTAAGCTGAGCTGTTGTTGCTTTCGGAAAGTATATTCTCATCGGAGTGTGTTTAAGGAAAATCGCTTGTAACTATCCTATTGATAGCCATTTCCTATTTCACTTGATAGGGAAATCCGATGTAAGTGGGTTTGCTTTGATAGGTTTTATTGAAGATGAAGGCGGATTAGCAATAGAGAATACTGATGATGTACTGAAGTAGATCGTCTAGCTAAGATCGAAAGAGCCTGCATCTCGGCAGGCTCTTTCTTATCGGAAGTGGGGAAGCGGATGCTTCTATCTTGTTAGCTCAGATTGTCGAGCACTTTGCCGCACAACTTCTTCAGCATGATCATTTCATCCAGCTCTAATGTGATTTTACACATCATGGCGTTTGGCACTGACTTGGCTTGTTCTTTAAGGTCACGACCTTGCTTGGTTAGGTTGAGTACGCGAACGCGCTCATCGGTTTCACTGCGACCACGCTCTACATAGCCTTTTGCTTCTAAGCGTTTAAGCAGCGGCGTGAGTGTGCCTGAGTCCAAATGCAGTTGTGATCCCAGCTCTTTCACGCTGGCACCGTCTTTCTCCCACAGCACCATCATCACTAAGTACTGCGAATAAGTCAGATCAAGCTCGTCCAACAACGGGCGGTACGCTCGGATCACTGCATTTGCTGCGCTGTAGAGCGGGAAGCAAACTTGGTTTTCGAGTAAGAGTTTATCGTCGTCGGTCATGGTGTTGTCGGTGTAACACTGGCTCATTGGCGTTGCCTACCTGCTCATAGAGAAAGAGAGTCATAAAATAAATTGTGCACAATATAGTTGCAAACGATCTTCACTTCGATATAAGATTGCAAGCAATTAAATTGTGCACAACTTAAATTAAGAAGGACACTCGCATGACTACTCTATACAAAACTCAAGCTACCGCTTTGGCTGGTCGTAATGGTCAAGTAAAAACAGATGACGGTCTTCTCGATCTAGAGCTGTCATACCCGAAGGAAATGGGCGGCACAGGTGCAGCAACTAACCCAGAACAGCTTTTTGCAGCGGGCTATTCGGCGTGTTTTTCTAACGCGATTCTGCACGTAGCACGTGAAGGTAAAGTAAATCTGAAAAGTGCACCCGTAACAGCGGAAGTGGGCATCGGTCCGAACGATAACGGCGGCTTTGCACTAACAGTGAGCCTAGCGGTAGAGCTAGACATGCCACAAGAGCAAGCGCTAGAGCTAACGCGCATTGCACACCAAGTTTGCCCATACTCAAACGCAGTTCGTGGCAACATTGATGTGGCAGTAACGGTAAACGGCGAAGCAATTTAAGCGTTCTTATTACTGCACAAAGACAAGAAAGCCTGCAAGTACGCAGGCTTTTTTTGATTGGTATGAGTCGAGAATACTTAACGCGACTCTAGCGGGTAAGAGCGGTAGCTCCACATGCCGTAGGTACGCAGAGCATCGCGGTAGATACCAAGCAGTTCGCCATCGCTGGCTTTGGCTAAGTCTTTCAGTGGCTTGTCTGGGTAGCTCACTGTGTCAAAAGTGATGTCTTGTGGTCCAGTTTGCCAGCTTGCGATTTCAAACAAGGTTTGACCACGGCGTACGTGGCTCGCTGAGCTGATGATGGTCGCGTGTTTAATGTTATGACGTGCCAATGCGTAGCTGCTGAATAGAGCGTTACCTACCGTGCTGGTGGCGTAGTTTTCTTCAATGATGCGATCTTTGCTGATGCCTTTTTCAATCAGCCAATCCGCCATTAACTTGCCTTCAGTTTTGTGGTTCTTTGGTACGCCGCCCGTCAATACGATCAATGCGTCTGGGTTTGCTTTTGCCATGGCTAGCGTGGTTTCCAAACGCTCAACCAAGATCTGGTGCATTGAACCATCTGGGTTCAGCGCGTATCCCAAAGTGACGATTGCGCCTTTGTCATCCAGTTTGCCTTTGTCGGCTTTCTCTTTCAGCGGCGTTGCAAGTACGCGGTCTACGGTGTCGAAGATGCGTTGGATGTCTGCGGCTTTACCTGCATTGAGCTTAGTGAGCGTCGCCATGTGTTTCGCTGATTCCGCTTGGTTGCCCTCAAAGCGTTGCCATACCGCTAAGTAAGCGTGCAAATCCACATCGTCTGGCGCAACAGAAAGGGCTTGTTCAAACAGTTCAATCGCGCGGTCTGCATTCTTGTTGTAGATCTGCGCGTTTGCTGCAGAAATCAGTAGATCAGTGCGGTACGGCTCAAGTTTGTACGCTTCTAATAAGCGGTCGGTAACAATCTCCATGTTGCTCGGCATTTTGGCGGTAAAACCCGCATGCGAGATACGCGCAGGGGATTTGAATGCCTGTACGGCGTCGTTGAGAAGTTGGTCGACAACCTGACGTTTAGTGACGATCTGTGAGTAGTCGGCGGAAGATTGGACGGCAGCGTCGTTAGCCGCGATAGAGTATGGGGCTGCAGTCAGCGCAATCACGCTACCAAGAGCAATGGCAAGTAAGTTCTTCTTCATGGAATTTCCTAGAGGTGCTGTAGTACCTAGTTTTTATTGTGCCTAGCGTTGTAGGTCGAACGGGGTCGATGGAGTTTTTTCAGTCTAGGTTCGCTTCATGAATAATCTGTGAAATGAATCCCAACTCAGCCGAGCGAATGAACGCGCGTGGTCAAAACGCGAAGTAGGATCACGAAAAGAATGAGGTATTCGTTCGTGTTCTAAGTAATTGGATTAAAAGATAAACAGCGTTTGAAAGAACGGATTTAAGCAACCAGAACAAGAAATGAAAAAGCCTGCAACGATGCAGGCTTTTGGTTTATTTGATGGCGGTGCAGAAGCTAACGTCTGCATGGTGTGTTTGTGGGTCGAAGCTGTGGTAAAGCTCAAAGCAAGGGCGGTCGTCGTTCTCAATACCGGATTCAATTACCTTGCTCATGACATCATCCCACGCTTTTGAGTATTGGCTCGGGTCAGTAATGTGCTGGCGCATCACCGCATATTGACCGCCGGGGAAGTCTTGTAGCTCAATCCCTTTCGGAACTTCCGTATCTTCTGGCACCATCAAGCAGATGTCAGTACGGCACTTCTCGTCTGGCGTGATTTCAGGATTGTCGTGGTAGATGAAGATGCAGGTATTGCCCGCCAAACCTTTCATTCCTGCCCATTGATACAAGCGACCTGATGGCTCCTCATAGCCTTGGCCGTAAGGGCCGTTTAGGCGAATGTAAGCCAGTTTTGCTTTTTCAAAGTTTTGCGTTTCCATTGTCATGCTCCATTTGGTGAGTTCAGAGCCAGTATATGAATCGCTTGGTGTTACTTCGTTTCCATTCTTGCGCAACGTGTGTCCAATCTTGCTGTTTCGTGCTAATTCAGAAAACTGCTGGTAGTTTTCGCAGTCGCGAAAGGCCGTAGGTGTAACGCCATAATGTTGCTTGAAGGCTTTGGCTAAGCTCTGTGAGCTAGAAAATCCGTACTCTAAGGCAATGTTTAATACCGGTTGCTTGGATTTGAATAAGTCATCGGCGGCGGCTTCTAGACGCAAACGTCGAATGAAATCAGCCAATGTCTCGCCTTGCACGGCTTTGAAGGTGCGATGAAAGTGATAAGGAGAAAGGTTCGCCAGCGCGGCCACTTCTGGCAGATTGAGTGGTTCATTAAAGTGTTGTTCTAAATAACGAATCACAGGAACCAGTCGTTGGTGGTAGTCGACGCGCATCGGGGGATTTCCTTGTTCTGTTCAGCTTGTTTTCTCTGCTCAAAGCCTACCGCAATCCAACAAGCTTGCAAGGGAGCAGCGTGAGAAATGCGTGGCGAGATGAGCGTCAATCAGTCACACTCAACGAGCAGATGTTTAAGCAAAAACGTTGCGCCCATTATCTTTACTAACCGCTAGGACAATCATGATAGCTTGGAAACAGTCTCTGCCAGAGTACGAATGGCTCATTCATCAAGTTTGGTACTTGGAAGTGCCAGAGGGTGAAGTCATTGACCCCAAGCCGCACCTTATCCCAAACCCGCGTGCTCATTTACTCTTTACGCCACCAGAGCAAGGCTACAGCTACGACACGGGACACACAAAGCTTGCTGGCAAAGGCTGCCACTTGTTAATGGCTAACGAACATTTACTGTTGTTGGAAGATACGGCTCCCATCAAGCGTATTGGTATCACCTTTCGCCCAGAGGGTTTTTATGCCATTGAATCACGGTTTAGTGATGCATCCCAAGTTAGTGCAATTAACCAATGCGAATGGTTTGATAGGCTTAACGCGGCGTTTGATGAGCGCTTTCAACAAGGCTTATGGCAGTTAGAGTTGCAAGGTTCATCGCAATGTTTGCTGAACTACATCAAACAACATTTAGATGCGTTAGATATCGAACCTTGCCGTACCAAACCGTTTTTGGCGTCACAAAAAGCGGTATCCGTGATGGACGCTCAAGCGCTACGTTCACCTGAGTTAGCGATGGATATTGATGAGATAGCCAAACAGTGCGCCTGTTCTCGCAGAACGCTTGAGCGCAGTTTCAAACAAGTGGTGGGGTTGAGCGTTAAGCAGTATCAACAAATGGCGCGTCTGGATCAGATGATTTTGACTCTCTACAAGCAACAAGAAGTGATTGATTGGGCGAGTTTCTCACAACAATTTGGTTTCAGTGACCAATCGCATTTGATTCGTACCCTCAAACATCAGCTAAGAAAAACGCCGAGCAAATACCTGAAAAAACGTGACTTAACCATCGATATCTATGGCGATTTTGAGTCGTAATACATTGCTAATCAGCCCGAAAGTTGTCGCAAAAATCCAATTTTTCTCTTATCCGCTGGGCTACTATTTTCAGCAGATAACGAGGTAACACATGTCATATCAAAAACTAAAACAAGGCGAAGCCATTCCATTTAATGAATCGTTGACTATCCAACTGATTCAAGGCTCTGATCTACAAGATATTATCGAGATGCTGAACGACGATAAGGTCAATCAGTATCTGTTCTTCGCACCTGCTGATAACAACCTGTATGAAGGCTTCTTTGGCCCTATTATTGAAAATACGGCACAAGCGATTAAAGACGGTGTTTGGTCAGATAGCCCAACGTTCGTGATTCGTGACCAGCAAGGTCAGTACATGGGAATGTGTGCGGTGACCGCAGTGATGTTCTTAACTGGCAACTACGAAGTGGGTTATCAGTTACCTACTTGCGCATGGGGCAAAGGCGTCGCGACTCGCGCTTGCCAAATGATGACCGAGATTGGATTTACTGAGTTAAACGCCCATAAAGTCAGTGCCGATTGCTACGCTTCTAATGCTGGTTCTTACAAGACGTTAGAGAAAAATGGTTTTACTCAAGAAGGCCGTCAGAAAGACTACTATAAACTAGAGCAAGGCTTTGACGACAAGCTCTACTACGGTATGACCGCAGAGCAATTCGCGTCTTTAAATCGCTAATAATTAGCCGACAAAAAAGTAGCTAACAACAACGTAGCGAACAAAAAAGGCCGTTAACCCACATGCTCGGGTTAACGGCCTTTTCTATATTCAGCGCTAAATGGCTAAGACTTAGTTGCCTTGGTTTTGGCTTTGAAGCTTCTCTTTTGCTTCTTCAACCTTTGAGAAATCCAATCCCAACTCGTCTACGGCTTCTTTGATTAGCGCAGGGTTTTGCATCACTTGCGCCATCAGCATTTGTAGCTTGTCTTGTGGCAAACCTAGTTGGCTGATTGTTGCCATTGCCGCTAGAGGGTTTTGCGTCAGAGTCTGAAAAATCTCGTTGATTTGCTCATCGCTGATGTTGTTCTCTTTTAGCAGCGCAATAATCGGGTTCATCGCATTTCCTTTTAATCACAGAATGAAATAGAACCCGAGTTTATCATTTGGCTGAGCTTGGTTGAACTAGGAACTTCTCGCCAAGGACGTTGTTAGCTCCACTGCGCGTTTTCGGTAGTTGAATAACATGCTCAAACTGATCACCGCGGTGAGCGTTTCTGCAAAGACTATGCTCGCCCAAATGCCGTCTTGCGGGAAGAACTTAGGCAATAGCAATACACCTAGCGCGACAAACACAAACCCTCGGCATAAGGAAATAAGCGTGGCTTGTTTTGGTTTGGCAATGGCTTGGAACAGGTTGGCAATCACCATGTTTAACCCCATCAAAGGGACGCCGAAGAAATAGAACGTCAGTGCGCTCGCAGCGATTGGGATCAAATCATTTGCGTTCCCCAAGTAAACTGAGGCAATCAGTGGCGCTGACAGCCAGATTCCTAAAAGAAAGACTGTGCCGCTGCCCATGGCTGCTTTCATCCCCAGTTTTAGAATCTCGTCAATGCGTTCTGATCGCCCTGCGCCGTGGTTAAAGCTGATGATTGGCTGACACGCTTGCGCGATACCGACCATCACAAACAGAGCGAATACACCGACATTGGTGGTTAAGCCATAGGCAATGATGTGGCTTTCACCGAATTGGCTGAGCAACACGTAGTTGAACAACACGATGGTCATCGCGGATGTGACTTCGATAAAGAATGTCGGAGTACCGATGCTTAAAATCTCTTTGGTTTTACTTAAACCGATACCTTTCAGGCTGAATTCTAATGAGCCTTTCTTGCGCAAGAAATGAGTCAGCAAAATCAGTGCGATGACTGCTTGAGCAATGGCCGTACCATAAGCTGCGCCTTTCATCCCCATGTTCATCTCGATGATAAACAGGTAATCAAAAGCAAGGTTGGTAATGGCACCAATCGACATCGCATAGGTGGCCAATTTAGGGTTGGTGTCGTTACGCACAAAGCAAGACAACACCCAAGCCAGTGAGTAAAGAACAAAGAAGGGTAGCAGCACGATCAGGTAATCATGAGCAAGCTGAGCCAAGTTGCCTGAAGCGCCCATCAAGGCTATCAATTCATCCAACCAAATGAGAGCGAGCGTCACTGTGATAGTGGATAACAGAGTGGTAATCAACATGGATTGACTGAACCACATCTGGCTGGATTCTGTGTTGCCTTTGCCTATTTCTATCGACATTTTGGCGGCGCCACCAATACCAACCATCATGGCGATGGCAGTAAAAATAGAAAAAGGTGGAATCACCAAGGCAATAGCGCCAAGCCCATCGGGCCCGACGCCTAAACCGATAAATAACGCATCCCCCATGATGAACAGCGATTTAATCACCATTCCAGTGAGCGCTGGCCATAGATACTGATAAAAGGATTTTGAAATGGGATCAGTTTTTAGATTGATAGCCATGGAATAGAAAAATACCCGAATGTGGTGAATTTATGTTCGGGTATTATCAGTACATTCAAGCGTGGCGAAAAGGGATTATCCGCCCATTATATTGCACTATCTAAACATCGGTGACGAAATTCCGCTGGTGTTTCTCCCTTTTGTTTTCGATAGAAGCGGCTGAAATACGCAGGGTCATCAAAGCCCAATTCAAACGCTATGGTCTTGACGGTTTTCGTCGAAAACACCAGTTCTCGATTGGCTTCTAATATGATTCGATCATGAATCAGTTGCGTGACCGTCTTGCCTCTGGCAGCTTTCACTAATTCGTTTAGACGTTTGTTGGTGAGAGCTAAGGTATCGGAGTAGAACTGGCATTTCTTTTGTTCGCGATAGTGCAGTTCGATTAATTCAGTCAACTGCACGATGCGAGCGTCTTTCTGTTCACCTTTCTGGGATGGTGTTTTAGCAAAGCGCAATGCATAGCGTAGAAAGCTGTTGATGAGTGATTCGACAAGGTCCCAATCACAATCCTCTCTTTCACATTCTTCTTTGATTAGGGTGTAAATCGATTCTAGGTAGGGAAAACCCTCGTCGCTGCAATCGAGGTACGGCGGTCGCTCAATCGTAGAAAATACGCTATTCACCAACTGTGTGCTACGTGGATTGGTTTCAGCAAAGCCGGGGCGGAATATCAACATGCGAATGTTACTACCCATGAACTCGGAATGGTGAACCTGTCCTGGTGAAATGGTAAACAAGCGACCAACGCGGTTTTGGTATTCGACGAAGTCGACGCTCTGCGTTCCGCTATTATCCAAGCACCAGACAATCTCCCAGTACTCGTGACGATGCGGTTCGATGTATGGGTCTTCTTGGATGTCCGAAAATTCAAGCGCTCGACACGGCTCACCTAAAATGAGTCGCACTTGTCGGATTGGCGAAATCATATTGCTCATGAGGGCATTCAACAGCTCTTGGGGATTATTATTTCATCATTATGAATCGAATAATCAAGATTGTGCACGGAAATTTTTGTGCTCAGTAGCCGGTGAGTTCCATATAACCAGTCCCAGAATGAGAGCCATCAATACGTACAGGGCCTTCCCAATAAGGTACCGAAAGCGGCATTTTCGCGTTCGGGTTGAGTGCAGAAACGGTTAGCTCGATTTGCTGGTTAGGAATCGACACTTGCCACTGGGTTGGATACTTTCGCCCTTGGATTTCTGTTTGCTTGGTTGCCTCTAACTGAATGTCTTTTGGTGGGATAGCAATGCCAGAGCCGTCTTGCTGCATCAGCCTTGCACTGGAGTAACTGGCTGCTCCGGTTTTGGAATCACGCAATTGGAACACCACCATGCTGGTCTCGTCACTCAACCTTAGGGCAAACCAGTCCCAGCCTTGTTGTGAGTCGAGTAAGAATTGCGAGCTCCACTCTCGATCTATCCAACCTTTGCCCGACACTTGATGGGCCTCACCATCGATAGTGACTTCACCGGAGACTTCAATAAACGGTTGGCTGTAGTAATACGAAGCCACCTGACCATCGGCGCTTTTGGTGCTGTACCCTTGCTCGCCTTGCTTTTGATACGGTGCAGTGCTGGTAAGCGTCAGCGAATAGCCAAACTGTTCGGAGCTCGCCTTCAACGTGGCAGGGAATAGGTCGTTGGTTGAAGAAGTCCACTGCCAATCATCGAGGTAAACACGAAACGGTGAAGTATCGACGCCGGCTAGAGAGGCTTGAGCGCGTGACCATTTTTCATCAGCGTAGTGTTTGTCCGCGGTCGTGACTGCGCTGTGCGCCATGTAGATTTGTTGAGCTTGCCACTCGGTTTTCTTCACGTCATCTTCGCCCGTTGGCGGCGCAGCAGCAAAGCGAAATTGTGTCCATTGGACGCCAAGTGGGTTGCCGTCTTCATCAATTAAGTTAGCGGTTAAGTACCACCACTCATGACGAAAGTTTGGGTGCGCTTGATGGTCTACTGGGAAGGTGAGTTCCACCCCTTTTTCTACGCGTGTGAATAGGTTGCTCTCGCTTTGCGTATCTCCACTGCCCAGTAAAGTGCCCATATTTTGTTGTTGGGGATCTTCACAACCGAACAGGAACAGACTGCTCATGAATAGAGTAAGTGTGCTTGCTAATCGAACCATCACAACACCTCGCTTTGCAAACTGGATACGACAGGCTTACTGACTAATCGCCACAGCGGAATCAAGGTCGCAATCACTGCCACCAAGATGGTGATCGCCGCAATGCTGAGGGCATCACTCCAATTCCACAGATAATTTAAGCTCCAACCAAAAGCGCGCAAGGTGACGATGTCTGTCAGCACATAACCCACCATGGCTCCGAGGGGTAGGGTGATAACCAGAGTAAAACTGACCAAAGCGACGATCTGTCCGACCACCATGGTCATTAATTTAAGACGACTAACACCAAGTGCGTACAGCCTTGCAATAGCGGCTTTGCGCGCGTCGAGCAGCATAAAACAAGCACTGAACAAACCAATCACCGCGACCATCAAAGTTACGCCGTTGAGAGCCCGCGTAATGGCGAAGGTCTGCGAGAAAATATCCAACGCGATGGATTTGATTTGCGCCTGATCGTAGAGTTGACTTGGATGCAGATTCAGTTGCTCGCGCAGTTGCTCGTAGACGATTTGTGGGTCACCCGAGACTTTAATGCCGAGGCTTGTTGGCAGGTCGGTAAATCCGCTCTCTTGCCATAGCTTTGGTGCTAATAAGACTTCACCGTTAGGTGAGCCGTAATCATGGAATACCGCACCCACAAGTAGGTTCTTATTTGGAACGGCATCAAGCGTGAGCGCGCTACCCAGTGATAAACCCAGTTTGACCGCGGTTGGCTCACTGATAGCGACTAACTCACCTTGGTAAAAGCGTGGCCAGAAGTTTTCCAACTGCGATTTGAACACTATGGTTTGTTCTAAGGTGTCTTTGTCTTTGGTACCAAGCAAAATCGGTAAGCCTTGCAGGTTATCGTCGACATAGTATTGCTTGTAGACGGTCTCAACATTGTCAAACTGCTCTAACGCGTGCTCTATATCAGCGATTTCTCCTTGCGCAGGACTGACGTAAATATCGGCGTGCAGCCTTTGTTCTAACCACTGTTTTAGGGTGGACTCGAAGCTACCCACTAGCGTGTTCATCCCCATATTGGCAGTAACGGCGAGTAGCAGCGCCATCATGGCGAGAGAAAGCGGAGAAATCAGCTCGCGCAGCTCAGCAAACAGATACTGCATCAAACCGGAAGTGGTGCGTTTTTCACACCAATTGGCTAATACGCTGAGTGTTTTGGGTAGATACAAAGGAATCGACACCACAAGCACGCCGAGCCACGCCATGGTGAAGCGGTGGTGCTCACTCAGCCATAACCCTGCAAGCGCGAGAGCTGTCAACGCAGCACCTATCACGAACAATTGGTTTTCGTTAGAAGCTTCAGGTGCTTGATAAAATCCGCCATGAGAAGAGAGCGGTTGGCGCACTCGTTGTTTAAAGTGCTGCCAACACGCCAACAGGGTTGCGGCTAACGTGAGCAGCAGCGCTTGAGCCCACCATTGCCACTGCCAAGTGCCGGGCAGCAGTGTCGCGCTATAAAGTTGTTCTAAAGTCAGAGCTACAGTTGGATGCAACCAATGGCTAAGCTGCATGCCCAATACAAAACCGAGGGAAGCGCCGATGGTAACGAGAATCGTGAGTTCAACTAACAGTGCAGAGAACACAATGCTCGGCGCAACACCCGCCTGTTGAATCTGCACTAACAGCCGATTGCGTTTCAGCAAGCTGTATTTTACGCCGTTGTAGGCAATGAACAGCCCGACCAAAAAGGCAAGTAAGCTCATTGCGGTGAGATTGAGATGAAAGCTGTCGGTCAGCGAACCAAGGTCTGTACTTTGATTATTGGAAATCCATTGTCCTTGCTCACCAATCAGCTTCTGCCATTTTGCTTGCGTGTCTTTATTCCCTTTATCACCCGAATGGAAAACTGCAATGTAACTGAGGTGTCCTTGTTTATTGAGCAGTTGCTGGGCAAAACCAATGTCCATCAACATTCGGCTACCTAATTGCCAATCATCGGGTAATACCACCACTTGGGTTGGGATGTCGTCTAGGGTTAGGGTTTCTACCTCCCCTAAGTTTTGATGTTGAGATTGGCTCATCATCACGATTGGCTTGCCGAACAAAAGTTCAGGCAAGGGTAAAGCACTGTCGAACAAAGACAAGTTTTGTTGGTTTTCTGATGAATAGCGCGAACGTGAAGAGATGGCGGCAATCAACTCGCTCCCTTGTACTGACCAACGTCGACCTTGTTCATCTCTCACTCGCCCTTCGATTACAGGTAGCGCTGCGCTGAGTCCGTTTTGTCTAAGGGTGAAGTAGAGCGACTCGGGCAGATAGTTTTGCCCTGCTGGTGGAATAATTAAGTTCTGAGCTTGTGCGCTAAGCTGCTCGGTAGACTCCGCATAACTGCGCTTGGCATTAAGGTTGATGGCTTGCACCGCAACAAATAAGGTCACCGCCAACACGATACCGATCAGAATCGCGGCGGCTTGCAGTGGTGCCTGCCGATAGTGCGCCGCAAACAGATTCAGGGCGAGTCGAGTATGCGTGAATCTGGTATTTTGGAGCTTAGCTTGCTTCATGGCGAAGCTCATGCTTGTTTTGGTGATGACCGCCATGCAACTGACTATTTTCCAAACGCCCATCTTTTAAGCGTAACTGGGTTTGCATAAACCCGGCACATTCAGGGCTGTGTGTCACCAGTAGTACCGCCGTATTGCCTTGGGTGGTGATTTCACTCAGTAATTTCATCACTTCCAAGCCGGCTTTTTGGTCGAGGTTACCTGTGGGTTCATCAGCAAGTAGCAGTTTAGGTTTGTGTGCTAATGCACGTGCAATAGCGACTCGTTGCTGTTGGCCGCCGGATAGGGAAGAAACATGTCTATCGAGCAGTTGGCTGATGCCTAGAGTCTCGACCAAATAGTCGCACCAGTCATTCCATTTCTGTTGATTCAAATTCAGAGGGAAGGCGATGTTTTGCTGCACGTTGAGCGGCGTTAATAGGTTGAATTGCTGGAAGATAACACCGAGTTTTTGGTGTCGAAATCGGCTCCATTGTGGGTCTTTCCAAGCCGCCGTGTTATCACCATCTAACCACAACTCACCTTCGGAAAGTGGCTCAAAGCCAGCGATGACGTTGAGTAAAGTACTTTTGCCGCTGCCACTTGCGCCCGTCAGCGCAACACTCGCTCCTGTGTTCAACGTGAAGTCGACGCCTTCCAACACGCGATGTGTCTCTTTGCCATCGACAAAGCTTTTGCTAGCTCGTTTGAGTGTGACAAGTGGGCTTTCCATTTCCTCTCCCTGTATTCAAAAGGTGTCGTTTCTTTTGGCAATCACTATTGCAGTTAGTTCTCTAGAAACTTTAGACAACAATCAGATAAAAACAGCGATTTACATCGATTTCTTAATAACTTGTACTGAAAAGAAGAGGGAAGAGATTAAATGAGGAGGGATATGACAGGCATTAAAAAAGCCCGAGTCAAACTCGAGCTTTCAAATACATTCAGCGTGGTCAGCTTACACGTAGTACGCTTCAACTTCGCCTTTAAGTTTGATTAGCATTGGGTTACCGAAACGGTCTTTTGCTTTAGGAGAAGCAATTTTTACCCAACCTTCGCTGATGCAGTATTCTTCTACGTCAGTACGCTCTTGGCCGTTGATACGAATACCGATTTGGTGCTCGAAGCATTCTTTGATGAAGAATGGGCTACGTGGGTTACCCGCTAGGCGATCTGGTAGAGCTGGTTTAGCTGTGTCTGTCATTTTGTGTGACCTAAATTCCGTAAAAAGTGCGCTATTGTAGTCAGTGCACTGTGTGTGTTCAAGATATGTTGAGAGTCGATGCGTTGTTTGACTTTCAAGTAACTCCTACAACCCCTTTAAATACTGCGCGTTGGCTGTTGGTTGAATCATGGCATTCAGCGTTTGGACGGTTTGTTCGCTGTGTTCTTCAAGTAGAGCTAAGAACGCGTCAATCAACTCAGGTTTGCTTGCTGAGACTTTCGTTTCGGTCTGGATATCACGCAGATCGATCAACACATCGGTAAACAATTGCGGCAGATCGTGCAGCACTTGCAGGTTTAAGATGTTGTGCTCGCTGTAGATTGAATTGTGGCTGCCTTTTTGTTTTTGCACCAAGTAAGGATTGTCTTTTAAGTTGATGATAGACGTGCGTTTATCACAGCGTTTCAAACAACTTTTGTTGACCTTCACCTTACGGCATCCTTCGGTTTGTTGAAACAAACATTGGCGGCTCGTGAGTAGAGTGTTCGGGTGATAAATGCTGTAGAAGCTGCGCATGTTTTTCGGACGCTTTATGTGACGCACCTGCTTCATATTCAGCTCGTTAGAAACAAACGCGCCACTTGCCGCGAACTCGTCTTGAAGGCATTTAAACGCGTATGAGTTCACCGTGTTCAGTTGTGGGCCTGCCACCCAGCCTAAGCCGAGCTCTTTTGCGATCATGCCGACACCTGAGTTGTTGGTGATCAACAACTCAGGTTGGATGGTTTCCAAAAATACGCGCGCGGCGTGGTAGTCTTCGCCAATCAAAATGGCTGGGAACCAAGGTTTGAGCATTGGGTTGGCTTGGAACAATTCAATCATCGCGCTCAGTTCACCAGACAATCCCATTGGCAATTGATAGTAAACATCAACGTCGTGGTATTCGCACAGCATGGCTTCTTGTGCTGACGAGATCAGAACCGATAATTTTGGCGCACCTTGGCGAGGTTCTGGTTGAGGTAACGTTGGCAGAGTTGGCACATCAATCGACCCTTTCAAGCTGCTGCCGGATACTTGTGTTGAAGTGACATCGAACGACTTAGTTTGCTCTGCCACTTTCTCAATGATCGCGGTTTTGTCATCGTAGAGTTTCTTTTTCACCGCTTGTACATCATCAGCAGACTGGCATTGGTAAACCTTCGAAAAATGCTTTACAGCATGGTCGCGCGGGTTGTCGATGTACATCGCCTTGCCGAAATCACCTTGCAAAAATGCGTTGGAGAAATCACGGTTGAACACCGTGTATAACTCTGTGGTGTCTTCAGAGAGTTCCAAACCCTCGCACAAGCGATCGATTTGCTGGCGCCAATTGTCGACCACGGTATAGACGTAGTGCGATTTCTTGATTCGCCCTTCCACTTTTAATGAATACACGCCAGCATCGGCAAGCGCTTCCAAGTCCCCAAAGGCGGAGTTGTCTTTCATATTGAGTGGGTAGTTGTTGCCTGTTTTGGTCGTTTCGTACTGTTCGCGACAAGGTTGGCTACAGCGTCCACGGTTACCTGATGCGCCATTGCGAGCGGAACTGATGTAGCAAATTCCGGAGAATCCGATGCAGTATGAGCCGTGGACAAACACTTCCATCATTACGTTGTGCTCGCGACCAAATTGCGCCAGATGTTTTATCTCACTGATGTTAAGTTCGCGAGATAAGTTTACTCGGCTTGCGGTGAGCTGGTTGAGAAAGAGGATTTGGCCTTCGTTATGCGTGTTCAGTTGCGTTGAAGCGTGCACATCCAAATCGGGAAAGTGATGTTTGAGAATGTAGGCCAGACCGAGATCTTGTACGATCACGCCATCGATTTTGGTGGTGTTCAGTTGGCTGAGCAAGCGAACAATCGCTGGAATTTCACTTTCTAAAATCAGCACATTCAACGTTAGGAAAATCTTACAGCTGTGCTGATGGGCCAACGTTAACACGCCATTTAAGTTATCTAAGGTGAGGTTGGTCGCTCGGTTACGAGCATTGAAGCGGTCGAGCCCACAGTAAATTGCATCGGCGCCAGCGGCAATGGCGGCTTTGATGGAATCTAAATCACCACCGGGTGCTAATAACTCAAATTGATCGCGTGTCACTACTTTTCTCTTTCTCACTAAAATAGGCTGCAAATGTTACGTATTTCACGCTTTTGATGCTCGGCTAGTTAATGCTTTATTAATCTGAATCAATTTATCCGTGTTACACGGTCGACTCTTGAGTGGGTAGAGTGCAATTCGCGATAGCGGAATCTGACTTCTATAGTTTTCCTACACTTGGTTTTTCTATATCTAGTTTTCGACTCAGAGAGAGGAAGGGACGACAAATGAAAAAAGTAATCATCGGGTTGGTCGTGGCGTTGACGTCATTGAGTGCGTTGGCTGGTGAGGGCGTGGTAACCGTTGCGAGCGCACATTCAGCAAAAGATACGGCGGATAAATTTGTCGCTATCGCGCAAGAAAAAGGGTTGAACGTCTTTGCGCGCATTAACCATCAAGAGAATGCCACGAAAGTCGATATGACGTTGCGACCAACTGAAGTTATCGTGTTTGGAAACCCTAAAGTGGGCACACCACTGATGATCTGTGCGCAGGAGGTGGCGCTCGATTTACCCCAAAAAGTGTTGGTGTATGAAGATGCTGAAGGCAAAACGTGGTTAGCTTACAACGATCCGATGTATTTAAAGCAGCGCCATCATATTGAAGGCTGTGACGAGGTATTGAACAAAATCAGCGGCGTGCTGGGCAATTTAACCCACGCGGCGGCGAAGTAGGGTGCAGTATTAGGGCTGCTTGTTATGTTGAAGAATAAAAAAGCCCCAATGATTGGGGCTTGAATGAAGCGAAGTATGCCGTTTAAAAATAGTGAAAGATCGGCGGTTCATGCATCAAGAAGTTTTGATGGGAGATGTTCCACGCATAGGCGCCTGCTAAGGTAAACACAACATAATCACCAATATCGACATGGGCGACGTGTTGATTGCGTGCCAGCACATCTTTGGGCGTACAAAGCTGGCCGACAAAGGTCGCTTGTGCATGCTGAATTGGGTGAGAAATCTCATGGTGTTGCTCGCTTTTCAGGATGACGAATGGATGGTCATGACTCTGCGCTGCTGGCGTGCGGAAGTGGTGAGTTCCCCCGCGTGCGATGACAAAGTTTTCGCCAAGATTTTGCTTAATATCCAGTACTTCCATCACGTAATAACCGCATGCCGCCGTGATGAAACGTCCGCATTCAAAACGCAGTGTCCAGTCTTGCGCTTGCTCTTTGGCGATGAGGAATTCCAACTTGTCGCAAAACTCCATCCACGGAAAGTGTTGCTCAGGGTTTTGGTAGTTAATGCCCATGCCGCCGCCCAAGTTGATCATTAGCTCACCGAGTTCGAACTCCTGCTGCCACGCCTTCACGACTTGGAAATAGCGCTGCATTAACGCTAAGTGGCGTTCAACATCAAGCTGATGCGACATCAAGTGAAAATGGAAGCCTTTGAGTGACACTTGCGGGAAATCGCGCAGCAACATCAAAGCATTGCTCAGTTCGGACTCGTCCAAGCCAAACGGAGTCGGCTTGCCGCCCATTGCCAACTTGCTGAGCGTGATGTCGCCAATATCGATGTTCATACGCAAAAAGATCGAAGCAGGGCGGTTGAGGCGCTCGGTTAGCGCACCAATGCGTTGCAGCTCAGTGAGGCTTTCGACGTGAATCGCATCGACATCAAGTTCAATCGCTTGTTGCAATTCACTTGGCATTTTTCCTGGGCCACCGAAGATCAATGGTTTATCGAGTTGTTGCTGGTGGAGGTGTGCCAACTCCCCGCCAGATGCCGCTTCAAAACCATCGACATACGGCGCGAGCGTTTTGAGAATCGGGCCCGATGGATTGGCTTTAGCTGCGTAAAATAGCTCGACATTTTTCGGCAAAACGTGACGCAGTTGTTTGATGTGTTCTTCTAAGGCGCTTAGGTCATACACGTACGCGCACAAGGGTTGACTTTGCTGCCGTGCGAGCGTGTGAACTTGTTGGCAAACGTGTGTCGGTAGAGAGAGTGAATTAGACATGTTGCGATCCTTTTTCGTGTTGCTGCCAAGGCGCGGCGACTTGGGTATAGCCCGACTCCTTATCGGCTTTTTGCATCAAACGCGTGGTGAAATTATTTTTGCTTGGGAAGTGACCGCCATTTAGCAACGTTTCTAGTTCCGGTTGTTTTCCATTCACTGATTGCCAATGCACAATGGCACTTTGCACCGCATTCCACAGCGTTTGCTCTAGTGGCTCATCACCTTCTGCGATGAAGAAAATCGCTTCGCTGATGTTGTTGATAAAGGTGCAGTATCCGATGCGATTCCAGCCTTGTTCGCGACTGTAGTAAACCGATTGTCGTGCGCGTTCAGACAAGTCAGTTAATGTTTCTGCTGGCCAGAACTCCGGCAGTAATTTAGTGCCTTCCAAATCACGAATCCAAACACAACACGGCATCTCTTGCTCAAAGCCAATCAGGGTGTTTTGCAAATGCGGCTCAAACGCCACCCCGTGTTTGAAGTAGTAATTAAATACGCCCGGGATCAGGCAATGCAAATAGCGTTCAAACCAAAGTGTCGCGATGTCGGAATAGCGATTTTGCGTAGTACGCGCTTTGTTTTTAAGGCGTTGAGCAATGCGACTGTTGCCGTTATTATCGTAAGCAAACAGAGCGCCAGCGAGGGTTGGTTTCAAGATGTCGACTTCGCTCAGCGAGAAATTTTCGCGATACAAAATCCCAAACGATTCGCGTGCTTTGGTGTTGTCGTCCCAGTTGTGCTCAGCGACACTTTCTAGATTCAACGTGGTGGCGTAAGGCTCTGTCATCACTTTAAATACGGGGTTGTGCAGCTGTTCGTTTTCTCTAATTGGTTTGAGAATCGACGTGAGTTGCACGGCGCTGTCGAGTTCGTACCACGCGTTTTTGCGCACGCAATTGGTTAATCGTACGTTGATGGAGAATTTCGCAAACCAGTCCATGTCAGGGTGGTAGAGGGTACGAACTGAAGAGGTCGGCTGCATCTTTTCACCACCTAAACCCAGTGGCGTGATCTTGCCTTGTTCAATGGCGCGCTTCACGCTTGGGTTACTCAAAATGGTGTAGCTTTCCCAAGGATGACAAGGGTAGAGGGTCTTCCCATTGCTGGTGGCGTGTTGTGGCGCGAGCCGTTGTAGCATGCGCTGCGCAGGGTTAGCTTCTCCGTCGGAACTCAGCACATCAAGTAAGGACGTATCCACTTCAAACCAGTACAACGGGACTTGCGCGCCGACTTCTGGAGAAAACGCCAAGAGATCATCCATGGTGACGCCCGAACGACTTTTCGGGGTCGGATGGAAAGTATGCCCCCAAATCAGAGATTGTTCCGAAGCGATAAATTCGTTGTGATGCGATTTGGGCGCGACGTTGAGAAACTGCTCGGTAACCAGCACGCTATTTTCTAGTTGTTCGATCAGCTCATGGTTAAACGGGATCGCCAATACCTGCTTGAGATAGTTAAGCAAAAGCGTAAGAGTTTGCGTGGCATCCAATTTCGCCCAACCAGATCCCGGCATTTTCGCCCAAGGCAGTTCTGCCAATTTGATTTTGCCCAGTTTGCTCGCGTAGTGAATCGGCAAAACCAGCACGCCATTTTGTTGAGAAAGATGAACGGCTATCCGCTGTTTAGCGGGATAGTTGCGTTTTAACGTTTGGGGTAGCGATGTCGATTGGTAGTGCCATTCCACTTGTTGATTCGGTAGCGCAAATTCACGTAAGTAACAATTAAGAACACCCATTATCGTGTTGAGTTGGGCTTTCTCACGGTTGAGCTGCACCTCATGTGCGCGCAACTCGCTAGTCTGAGAGGATTGAGTTTGTAACATGTTGATTTCCAAATTTTGAGTGGAGAACCAGCGCGATCAAGGTGATTACGCTGACTATCGCAGAAAGTAGGAAAGGAACCTCAAGTAGCCCCAAGCTAGAAATGAAAGAAGCGCAAAATCCCGCTGCCACGCCACCCCATTTGGACATGGCATCAAAGCGAGAAAATACTTTGCCACTGAGTTTGCGATCCAGATTGCTCGCAAGATGCTGATGCAATCCGTGATAACAACACACCATCGCGATGCCGAAGATAATTCTCGCAGCAATGAGTGCGGTTTCGGACGCAATCAAATGCAAGGCAGAGCTCACGGCAAGCAATGCAAACCCAAGCCACAACGTGCGCAGCGGTTGATGGCGATTCAACCCATCTGACAACACGTGAATTTTTCCTGCCAGCAACAGATAGACGCCATGCGGCAGTGCGTACAAAAAACCGATCCATGCGTGGTTAGTGATGCCATATTGCTGCACAAACGGCGAGAAGTAAGGAAAGGTCACCACCATAGAAAACGCAAACCCGAATTGAGCAAAGAAGATCCAACGAATGGCATGCATTGCGTTTTTCTGTGCAACCGGTTTTTCTTGCTGAGGTTCTGAGTTTGGCTTTTCGAGGTTTTGGTCGGCGGGTTTATCCGCTGGCAGTGTTAGCGTGATGCCCATAGCAATTAAAGGCAAAACGCATAACCACAGGTACGCGTTGAGCGGGTTGGTCTCTGACAAGCTCCAGCCGAGCCCAATGGGCGCAACGATCAGCGCCAAGCGAGCAGATAGTTGGGTTTTATTGAGTGACTTGCCGAGTGTTTTGGCTTCTTTAATTTGACTAGATAAGTAGCTGTTCGAGGCGGCCATGGTGCCGCCAAAGGTTCCTTGAACAATAAGACCAAACACAAACATGGCGAGGTTGTCTGCCAAGCCGCACAGCGCAAACCCTGCTGCAAGGCCAAGTTGCGCACGCAAGAGTGAGAGGCGGCGACCGTAGCGATCGGCAAAGTTGCCCCAAAATCGCGCCGCCAACGCAGTACAAAACGTAGGTAGGATAAACAATACCCCTGCCCAGTCCGCATCAATGCTTGCGCCTAACGTTGGCAACACGACGGGTAGAAATAGCGGCATACCTAACGCGGCAAACGCAGCGATAAAGTGGCACAACAACACACTGTAGATGAGTTTGGTCATAATCGTTTAACGTACGCTTTTTTTGATGGCTTCTAAGTAGGCGCGTTGCGCTTCTTCGTTAGAAAGCAGCAAGAAGTTCGGAGCCGACAAACCATAGAACTTATTGATGTCACTCGCGCCGGAGGCTTCTTTCGAGAGCAAACTGCCAGAGCTCAACAAGTACTTGGCGTACAAATCAGGCGCCTCTTGCAGTAACTCGCGTGCCAGTTTTGTCTCTAACCCTTCGCCTTCCAATCGGTTGAGTTGCTCTGC
This sequence comes from Vibrio sp. 2092, assembly GCF_033339635.1. Lineage (NCBI taxonomy): Bacteria > Pseudomonadati > Pseudomonadota > Gammaproteobacteria > Vibrionales > Vibrionaceae > Vibrio > Vibrio sp. 2092. The sequence continues at coordinate 60,908 of NZ_JAWOUY010000005.1, forward strand.
AATGCTTTTGGCCACGATGGCGTAAAGCGATGCTGAAGAGGCAATGCCCTTCGCTGCCATAGATTCTACAATCGCTGCGATATCCAGTTGCAGTGTGATGGTGGTAAACATCTGACCGAGCGCCAATTCATTGTCGACTTTGATGCGTTGGTCGAGCAGTTCATCGCAATCCACTGGAATTGTTTTTGCGCCGTGTTTTTCGGCAGCATGGTCTGTTGCAAAGCGGAAGCGCTCTGGCCAAACTCGCGCCGCGTCGTTGTCTTTCATCGCGAGCGTCATTCTGCCCTGTTGATCAAATGCAACGATGGCGTTTTGCTGGTTGGACTCCAATGCGATGCCATAACGAAGCCACAAGGTGAGGTGCACTTGGCATAATAGATCGACGTAATCTTGGAACCACGCCAGCGTATCTTGTTGATAGTAATGTTCTGCCAAATGTTCTAAGAACAAGCGGTCGTCAGGCATTGGGCTTGCTAGTGCTGCAACCGGAACTAACGCTTTGTCTTCGCAATGAGTAAGTGGGTACTCACGTACGATGTACGCGAAGGTTTTATCCTCGCCGATGTGTCCACCGTGTTTTTCGTTGCAATGGAACAAGCGACTGTTTAAGTCGGCGTCCGTTTGTTCAAGGTGGCTGAGTAGGCGTTCAAACCAGTGGCCGTCATACAGTGTTGAAGGCTTGATTAAGCGAATATTTTTCGTGCCTAGCGATCGCATGATCAGCGGAACCTTGATGTGAATGTGCGGTGCCTCGTTGACGACCACAGTACGAACGGAAAGCGTCGGCGTCACGTCTAGATACGTTAAAGGCGCTTCTATCACACCTTCGGGTAAGGCTTCTAAAGATCGCAGGGTGAGCGGATGTGCAGGGAACAGAACGTGGCTCAGTGCAAAATCAGCAGGAAGCCCCACTTGCTCCATTGTTGGCCAGCAATCAGGTTGTCCGCTGGTTAATGTCACCAGTGATTTTTCAATCGCAATCCAATGCAGAGCAAAGCTTTGTGCGAACTCGGGCGCGTACTTAGCAAGGTCTTCATCGCTCAGGCCAAACTTCGCCCGCGCAGTTGGATAGTACGGGTGGTCAAGGTAAGAAGCGATCTGGTCGGCTAGCAGCAGTTTTTGATGCCAAGAACCAAGCTCGGATATTGGTTGAGAAATGTGGTCTGCATGATGATGAAACGCTTGGTCACACAGCGCTTTGTGTTTCTCTGCACATTCCAGTTCTTGAAGGTATCCCGCCAGCAACTCGTGAGAGCTCTCGTGCGCCAGTGTCGTTAGTAGCGCAATCCACTCTTTGTAATGCTGTTGATGCTCGACTTGGCCATTTTTCTCCACCCACCAACCTGGTGGTGTTTCGTCATTGGCGTGACCGTAGCGCCAGTGCTGCATGTAATACGTTGGCGCAACAGGTAAATACAACGTGAAATCAGAGTTGGCAAATATCAGCCAGACTTGCTCGTCTTGAGGAACAATTACCCCTTTTGGCGCGTCTCTACTGAACTTGGCCTTCGACAAAATGCCAAACATGTCTTCGCGCAAGCAAGTGTCGATCAATCGTTGCGTTAGATACAAAGCGTTGTCATTCATGCTGCCACCTCACGAGTCGGAGCTAGATCGAAATTGCTAAGCGCGTTCTGCAGCGCTTGGTCGAGGTTTCGCCCTGATGGTGAGACAATCGAAATTCGGGCGAGATAATCCTTATTGGAATAACTCTGTTGGAAGTGTTCTCCAGCGGTTTTTAGTACCTGTTGCTGGGTGATGATATCGTCATCGTGTTGGATGAACGACGTCGAACCTCCGTCAATCACACCACTGTGTTCCGCAACTACGTAGTGCACGTGCGCTGACCCATGAATTTGGTAATCGCCGTCCAATCTTCGACCCAGATGCAGACCCAAAATCGTGCTAAACCAACCGAAGGGAGCGAGATTGTTGAGCAAGAATTCGCGGCCATCTCCAATACTGCGGTAGTTAATTTCCACCAGAACCGGGCCATTTTCCGTAATAATAAATTCGCTGTGGCAAACTCCAAAACCAACGCCGAACGCTTTCAGTTGAGCCAAGCAAGCTTCTCGGTGAGCAATGCCGTTTGGTCCGTTCCAGTCTGCGGCGGTTTCGATAAAGTAAGGTGGCTCAGAGAGCGACACATCAAAACCGCCCACGGCGATAAGTTGGTTACCGTCTCCTAAAGTTTCGAGCGTAACCAACGGTCCTTGAAGAAACTGCTCCACCAGAATGGCGGCGTTTGGGTGCTTTTGCCAAAACGCCTCGCAGTAAGCATCGAGCTCGCTTTGGGAGTCACAGCGCTGTACATCTAAACTTGCCACGCCTTCTTTGGGTTTTGCTACGACAGGGAAGGCCATGCCTAATGCCACATTCGAATGGCGATGCAGCAAACAGCTTTGTGTGTTGGGTAAGGATTTTTCATTTAACACTTGTCGAGTTAAGTGTTTGTTTTTGGCCTTTAACGTGACAGACCAATCTTTGGATGGGAGGCCAAAAAATTGCGCGCAGATGGCGGTGGAAGTTTGTAAGTGATCACTATTGCTGAAAATAGCGTCTGGCTTTAATTCATGCTCCGTGATGGTTTCGATGAGTTCTAATGGGTTGAAGACATCACATTCTAGAATGGTATCCGGATTAAAGTGACTATCATGACTCGCCAACTCTAAATGGCTGAGCTTATGGTCGGTGATAAGAACGACGTGAAGGTCCATCGCTTTAGCTGCAGGCACAAAGCCGTGAGTGACTGCATCGTTAACGACATGACTTACGATAATCATCGTAGATTTCATGAGCTTTCCTAATTTTCTAACATTTTCTTCTAACGTTGATAAAGTCGCTCACGGTCGTCTTCCAATGTGCCTCTCTCGAGACGGAGGGCAGAAGTTTTAGTATTTATTGTTATGATATTTGGTTTTTTTTGTTGTTAGTTGTGTTTTTAGGGTAAATAAATATAGAGCATAAAATTAATATTGCAAATAGAAATAATATTTGTTCTTATTTCCATCCGTTGGCTTTATAACAACTAAACGGAATTATGGAATGAATAAATTATTGACCCTGACCCCCTTGGCGGTCGCGATTGGTTCTTCATTAGTAGCACCAAGCGCAGTGGCTTCAGAAGAGACGAACTCAACCCCATCAGCAACTGAAACGATTCAAGTCTTCGGTCATCAGTACGAAGGTTATGCTGAACACATGCCTCAATCAGGCACCAAAACCGATGTGGAATGGCTTGATGTGCCACAAGCGGTATCCGTAGTAACGAAAACAGAAATGCAAGACCGAGGCGCGGTGCGTTTAGTGGATGCGCTAGATGGGGTAGCCGGGGTCAATAACACCTTGGGCGAAGGCAGCCGCGATCAGTTCATGATCCGTGGTTTTGATTCACTCAACGATATGTACCGTGATGGCTTGCGAGATGACGGTACGTTGCAGTCTTACCGCAGCTTAGCGAACGTTGAACGCGTTGAAATTGTGAAAGGCCCTGCGGGTGCTTTGTATGGCCGTGGTTCGGCTGGGGGCATCATCAACTTGGTGACGAAACGCGCTAACGGTGAGAATTTTACTCACGTAAACGGTAGTGTAGGCAGCAACAACCAATATGTTGGTCAGGTCGACAGCTCAATGGCGTTTACAGATAAGGTCAACGGGCGTATTAACTTGGAATACCGTCAAGCCGACTCGTACGTTGATCATGTTGATTCAAACGATTTCTTCATTGCACCGACCATTCGTGTGTTACCAGCGGATGGTCACACCATTGATGTTGACGTGGAATACGCCCATCAAGAATTAGTGCCATATCGTGGTGTGCCATCAAAAAATGGCAAGCCAGTTGATTTGCCAGTAAGCACTTACTTTGGCGGCACAAACGACTATCAGGAGTCAGACAGTCTCCGTATTGCGGTGGATTACGAATGGCGTCTGAATGATCAATGGGTATGGAACAACCGAGCGGCGTTCAACCATATCGAACTTGAGCAAAAAGGCACGCGTCAGGGCAAAGTGACGGGTAATGAAGTGTCTCAAACCGTCAACAACTTTGGTTACGATCCACGTACTACGACCACTTTACAATCTGAGTTGGTTTGGGAAACCAGGGACAATCAATTGATGGTGGGTGCAGATTTCAACCAGATCGATATCGACCTAACGTTGGCAAGTGACAAAACGCTTCCTCCGCAAAATATATACGACCCAGTCGTTGGTCCAACGCCTGATCCGGGCTTTAAGCCATTTCGTGACAATACCACCACCACGACAGGTTTGTATGTGCAAGACGTCTATACGTGGGGCGACCTTTCTTTGATCGGTAACGTGCGTTACGACTCGATGGAGCTCGAACAACAAAAAGCGGGCTCAGATAAGGAAAAGTTGGATGATGACAAAGTCAGCTACCGTGCTGGTTTGGTATACCGCATCAATTCCGACACATCCGTATACGCCAGTTTAGCGCGCTCTTGGCAGTTACCGTACGCTGGTATCTACATCAATCCAAAATTGGCGGAATTCTTCCACACCGACTTAAAAGAGGTGGGTGCGAAAGCGTACCTTTTGGATAACGCATTAATGTTGAATGCGGCACTGTTCCAGATTGATCAAGAGCAACCACAAACTAACGTGGACGGCGATGTGATCGATAAAATTGAAGTGCGTCACCAAGGCATTGAATTAGAGGCTCGCGGCCAAATCACCAAACAGTGGGACATCTCTGTTGGTTACAGCTACTTAGATGCGGAAGACAAAGCCACAGGCAAAAAGCCTAACGATGTATCAGACCACTTGTTCTCTCTTTGGAGCACTTACCAATTGGATGACAACTGGCGTTTAGGCGGTGGTGTGAAGTACGTGGGCGACCGTTACGCAGGTAACGACGAAGCCGTCGCACTTGGCGATTACACAACGGTGGATTTGATGGCGGCGTACACCACTGGTCGTCACAAAATCCAAGCGAACGCTTACAACATTTTGGATGAGAAATACATTCTTGGCGCAACAAACGGCACGTCTGGCTTAAACCAGATTGGCTACGGCGCACCAGCCGAGTTCATGCTCAGCTACGGATATCAGTTCTAGGCTTTTTGTGCGTAGTTAGCGCCTGTTAGCCGATTTTTTCCTCATATTGAGGATGTTTAGCCCCTAGAGCCTACGGGATGTATTCTGCCCGAGGCTCAATTTCTCGCAAAGGAGATCTTAATGTCTTACCAGAATTTGGATGGTAAAGTGCGTGTACGTGCTGGTTTGTCTACCACTTACAGTGTGCTTGCGATTGCAATCGCTTCTGCCACATCCATGAGCGCGGTTGCTGCTCCTGCTAAAAAAGAACAAACTACCACGATGGAAACCGTCGTTGTCACTGGTAGCGTGATTGGTAAATCTGAAATTGAAGACGTCAAAGAGTACCCAGGTGCTCGTACCGTCATTACCCGCGATCAAATCGAGAAAACCGCCGCAGGCTCGATTGATAACGCGCTACAGCGCGTGCCGGGTATTAAAGTTCAGGATGAAAGCGGAACGGGCGTATTGCCTAACATTTCCGTACGTGGTTTGAAAGCAAGCCGTAGTGGTCATGCTCAGTTCTTGATGGATGGTGTACCGCTAACACTTGCGCCATATGGTCACACTGGTCAGTCTATCTTCCCAGCAACACTGTCGATGCTTGATCGTATTGACATTGTACGCGGTGGTGCCGCAGTACAGTACGGCCCAAACAACGTCGGTGGTGTGATCAACTTAGTGACCAAACCGATTCCACACACGTGGCAAACTGAAATCAGTAACCGCCTTACCGTGTTTGATGGCGGTGATGCGCCGCTGAATGATTTTTACCTACGCACGGGCGGCTGGTTAAGCGACACATTTGCACTACAGTTGGAAGGTAACTTCCTAAAAGGTGAAAGCTTCCGTGAACATTCCGATACGGACGTGAAGAACTTCCAAGCCAAAGCACAGTGGCTACTGAGTGACACTCAAGAGATTCAAGCATTCCTGCAACGTTACGATGCTGAAACGCAAATGCCGGGCGCACTTTCGCCACAAGATTACGAGCAAGATCGTCACCAATCGAAACGTCCTTACGATGATTATGAAGGTAAGTCGACGCGCTGGAGTGTTAAGTACATTCACGATTTGCCATTTGCCGACAGTGCCGAGCTAGAAGTGCTAACGTTTGGCCATAAGTCAGAGCGTCTTTTCAAGTGGGGCTTTAACAGCGCGGGTGGCCATTGGGCGGATCCGGCTCTGCCAGCGACGGACGTTCGTACCTCTCCACGTGAATTTACCGTGTATGGTATAGAGCCAAAAATGGCGATGTACTTTGGCGAAGGTAAATCCGTTACTCAAAACTGGATCGTGGGTACCCGTTATGTTAATGAAGACATTGACTACAAACTCACTCAGACTCCAATCGCCGGTGGTGCAACCAGCGTTCCGCGTGATTGGCATCTAGATACGGACGCGTTTGCTGGATACGTTAGCAACGAAATTGGTTTGTTCAATGATACATTGAAGGTAACGCCTGGGTTGCGTGTTGAGTCGGTTCGAATGACGTTTACCGATCGTGGTAAAAAACAAACGGCAGACAACACCGTGACGGAATGGTTGCCAGGTTTGACGGTGGCATACAACTTAACTGACCAGTGGGTGACGTATGCGAACGCGCAAAAATCACTTCGTGCGCCACAAATTGCCTACATCCGAGGTTTGGGTGAAGAAGGTAGCGAACTGGCTTGGAACTACGAAGTCGGCGCGCGTTACACCCAAGATGCGACCAGCTTTAACGCTGCACTTTATCGCATCGACTTTGAAGATCAATTGCAATGGCAAAGCTCAACGCAGACCTTCGATAACATCGGAAAAACACTTCACCAAGGCATAGAGCTTTCTGCTCGTTACGTGCCTGAAGCACTACCTGCACTGAGTTTAGGCGCAAGCTACAACTATCTAGACGCTACGCTTGAAGAAGAAGGCACGAATAAAGGTAATCAACTGCCTTACACCTCTAAGCATCAGCTTGGTTGGGATGCAACCTACGCATTTTACGGCATGGACACCACGCTATCGGGCTTCTACTTTAGTGATTCGTATACCGATAACGCCAACACCAGTGCCGAAGATGCAACTGGCGCAACGGGTAAAGTACCATCTTACATGGTGTGGAATTTCAACTTGGGGACGGATTTATACAAAGACGACAAAGGCAAGTTACGCATGAATGTTGCGGTGAACAACTTGTTTGACGAGGAGTATTACTTCCGCGGGATTGATACAAGCCCAGTTGGTCGGTACCCAGCTCCGGGACGCTCTTACACACTGGATCTGAACTATCAGTTTTAAGCGTTTCGTTCACCGAGTTTGAAAAGAAAAGTCGCCAATTTACCTTGGCGACTTTGCCGATCTTAGGTAATGGAAAACTCTTAGCACTGGAAAAAAGCAAGATGAAAAATAAAAAACAATTTACGATCAAACACTTTTCAACCGTTTTGCTGATGCTGTTGAGCTCAGCTTTGATGTCATTTAGCGCATTTTCTCAGGCGCGCAGCGTGCAAGATGAGCAAGGCACTTTTGAGCTAGAAGCGATACCTCAACGTATTGTGGTTTTAGAATTTTCGTTTGTCGATGCATTAGCGGCAGTCGATGTCTCACCTGTAGGCGTCGCCGATGACAACGATGCCACACGAGTCATTCCTGCTGTTCGTGCCAAGGTTGGTCCTTGGCAATCGGTCGGCATGCGCTCGCAACCGAGTTTAGAGGCGATTGCGGTGCTCAAGCCGGATTTGATCATTGCTGATGCAGAACGTCATCGCGCGATTTATCAAGATTTGCAGCGAATTGCGCCAACTTTGCTGTTAAAAAGCCGTGGTGAGACATATCAAGAAAATCTCGAATCCGCACACAAAATCGGCGTGGCAATTGGCAAACAAGCGAAAATGACACAACGAATTGAGCAGCACAAACAGACAATGGCGGAGTTCAAACAGCATTTTGCAACACAAGAAACCATTCAGTTTGGTGTGGTTTCTGACAAAGGGATGTGGTTGCATAGCCCGGTTTCTTACGCTGGGGGCGTTTTGAGTATGCTGGGCATCCAAAGCCCGCTGGCTCCATCTGAGCAAAAAGCGTATATCCCAACCAGTTTCGAACTTTTACTAAAAACCAACCCTGATTGGTTGTTAGTTGGACTTTACTCTCAACCAAATATTGTGGATGAGTGGCGCAAAAATCCATTGTTTAAGTTGCTAACTGCTGCGAAAAAACAGCAACTTGTTGAGGTTTCTCCTGAACTGTGGTCGTTAAATCGCGGCATGTTGGCTGCGGAAGAAATTGCCCGCAATCTTGAAGCGTTATTGGAGCGCTCATGAGTGCGGCGATAAGCTCGGAAAGCGCGTCTTCGGTTAGCAAATCGCATTGGAAAGCGAGCTTGTTTGTCTGTGCTATGGCGTTGTGTACGCTCTCAGGCTATGCAGCCTCAATGATTGGCTGGTCCAACTTTTCTTTGAGCGTTAATGATCTGACAAGCTATTGGTTTGCGTTTGATGAGGGCAATATGCTGCATCAAATCCTCGCGACGCTGCGTGCGCCTCGTGCCTATGCTGGGTTATTAATTGGCGCTTCGCTTGCGGTATCCGGAGTGCTGATGCAAGGATTAACTCGTAACCCTTTGGCGTCGCCATCCATTCTCGGCATTAATGCTGGTGCGGCTTGTTTTATGGCCTTGGCGTCCATCGGCGTACCATTCTTTAGTCAATTGAACCCAATCATCAACGCAGTACTCGGCGCGCTACTAAGTGGTGGTGCGGTCATGTTGTTGGGCGGTTTTTTTTCCGCGCGTTCTCACCCATTGCGTTTAGTGCTAGCGGGCATTGCCATCAGTGCACTGCTGATAGGGTTAACTCGTGCGTCGGTAATTTTGGCGGATGACATGGCTTACAGCGTGTTGCATTGGTTAACGGGTTCACTCTCCGCGGTAGATTCTGAACAGTGGCAGCAACTGTGGCCTTTTGCGACTTTAGGTTTGGTGCTCGCCATGGGCTTAGCGCGAAACTTAAATTTACTCGCGTTGGGGGACGAAGTTGCTGTTGGGCTAGGTGGTAACATTCGTCTTACGCGATTTATCAGTGGTTTAGCGGTTGTGCTGTTGGCAGGAACTAGCGTAGCGATTGCTGGGCCAATTGGCTTTGTCGGGTTGTTAGTGCCGCACTTGGTACGCCCGATTGTTGGTCACAACTATCACATTCTCATTCCGGTTTCCGCCTTGTGTGGCGCGGCATTGGTGACGTGGTCAGATGCTTTATCACGAGCGATTGCTTTTCCGGCTGAAACGCCAGTGGGCGTGATTACCGCGCTGTTGGGCACACCTTGCTTTATCGCGATTGCAATGAGGAAATCATCATGATGAATCAAACCAAACTGTTTGCATTAGTTGGATTGTTGCTGATTGCGTCTTCTCTCACGCTGTTTGTTGGCGCGGCGAACATGTCGGCTCAACAGGTTTTTGCATTACTGTTTTCTTTCTCTGACTCGGACTTTGTGATTCACCAATATCGATTACCGAGAATGTTGCTCGCCATTGGCGTGGGCGCTGGGTTGGGGCTGTCAGGCGTTTTAGTTCAAGGCGTCATCCGTAATCCACTTGCCTCACCAGATTTAATGGGGATAAGCGCCGGAGCAGGACTGGCGGCTACCGCTTGTTTGGTGCTGTATCCGAATGCGCCAGTGGCAATGTTGCCGATGGTCGCTATGGCGGGAGGCTTGCTTGCTGCTGGCTTTATTGCTGTGCTGGCTTACTGGTCGAAACCAACACCAGCACGTTTGGCGCTGATTGGTGTTGCTGTCAGCGCATTTTTAGCCAGCGGTATCGATTTTCTTCTGATTGTGCACCCTATCGAAATCAACACGGCGATGGTATGGCTAACCGGCAGTTTGTGGGGACGAAATTGGCAACAAGTGCCGTTTATTTGGAGTGCTCTATTGCTGCTACTGCCATTGGCGTTTTGGCTGGCTTGGCGGCTAGATGTTATGGGACTGGGAGAAGAAAGCGCTACTACGCTTGGCATGAAACCAAGACAGACCCAAATTCTTGCGCTGATTGCTGCCGTGTTATTGGCGAGCATCAGTGTGTCTGTGGCAGGCACGATCAGCTTTGTTGGCCTGCTTGCGCCGCATCTTGCGCGTTTGCTGTTTGGCCACAACCACAAGTTGTTGATTCCAGCCGCTGCAACCCTTGGCGCTTTGTTGGTGATTTGCGCCGATGGTTTAGCGAGAGGCTTACAGCCGCCAATTGAGCTACCAGCGGGAGTGCTGACATCTGTTATTGGCGCACCATATTTCATTTTTCTTTTGTATCGTTATAGAGGTTGGTAAGCATGTTACGAACGCAGAACTTATCCGTCGCGTACGGCAAACAGACCATCATTCCAGATCTCTCTTTGTCGATTCCTCAAGGTAAAATTACCGCACTAGTTGGTCCAAATGGTTGCGGTAAATCGACACTATTAAAAACCTTGGTACGCATCAATAAACCCGCTTCTGGCCAAGTGTTGTATGACGACAAACCACTAAGCAGCTACGGTGATAAACGCTTGGCGCGTTCGTTGTCTTTGCTGCCGCAGATTCTTGTCAGTCCTGAAGGTATTATCGTCAGAAAACTGGTCGAATATGGCCGCTCGCCTTATCTCTCTCATTGGGGCCGGTTAAGTCAACAAGACAAGACCTTAGTCGAGCAAGCAATGCAAGATACTGGCGTGATTGAGTTTGCTGACAAGCCAGTTGAATCGTTGTCTGGTGGCCAAAGACAAAGGGCGTGGATTGCGATGGTAATGGCGCAAGATACCGACGTAGTGATGCTTGATGAGCCAACCACTTACTTGGATCTCTCTCACCAAGTTGAGCTGATGAAACTCATGAGGCAGATGAACGACAAAGGCAAAACAGTGGTCGTAGTGCTGCACGATCTAAACCAAGCGTGCCGTTACTGCGATCATTTGGTGGTGTTGGAAAAAGGTCAGTTAGTCACGCAGGGAACACCGCAAGAGGTACTGACAGAAGGTATGTTGGCATCGGTGTTTGATTTACAAGCGAGAGTATTTAACGACCCAATCTCAGGCACGCCGATGTGTGTGGCGGTGTAGGTTTACGTCTTTCGAAAGCTATCTGCAATAAAAACGTCGATCCATAAAAACAAACCCCGCTAGTAACAAAGTCGCTAGCGGGGTTTGTTGTTTTTAAGAGCGTCCTTAATGTGGCGTTTAAGCCAGTTTAAACGTTGCCACTTTCGAGTTGAGATCCTCAGCTTGCGATTTCAGCTCAGCAGATTGATTCATCGATTCTTCGGCACCAACTACCAAGTGATCGGTCACATCTTTAATGGACGTGACGTTTTGCGTGATTTCATTGGTTACGTGCGTTTGCTCTTCGGCGGCTGTCGCAATTTGCGTTGCCATATCGCTGATCAGCGCAACGGCCGCGTTGATTTCATCCAGAGCCAGTGCTGCGCGATCTGCATCTTCCACCGAACCTTGCGCGAGCTGAGAGCTTGTATCCATGATGGTCACGGCGCGTTGTGTGGTTTGCTGCAAAGTCTCGATCGTCGAGCGAATCTCTTCGGTTGAGGTGTGTGTGCGTTGTGATAGCACGCGAACCTCGTCTGCAACAACGGCAAAACCGCGACCTTGTTCACCTGCACGCGCCGCTTCAATCGCCGCATTCAGAGCCAGTAAGTTGGTTTGTTCTGCGATGTCTCGAATCGTTGATAGTACGGTTGAGATGTCTTGCGCGTGCTGGTTGAGCTCGCCGATGACAACGCTCGCTTGGTTGACTTCAGAAGACAAATTGTTGATGGATGACTTGGAGTTGATCACTAACTCATGACCATTTTGTGTGCTCGCTGAAGAGTCTTGAGCGGCTTTAGCCGTCTGCTCTGCATGTGCTGCAATCTCTTGCGTTGCCGATGCCATTTCAGTCACAGCGGTCGCCACCATCGTGATTTCTTGTTGCTGATGGTTCAGATCGGAAACCGATTGATTCGCGCGATTCGTGCTCAGCTCCGATTGTTGGCTCAGTTCTTCCGCTTGGTGACGAATGTGACCAATAAGTTGCTGCAAACTTTCAACGAACTGGTTGAAGTTTTCAGCCAGCTCACCAACTTCGTCACGGTTTTCTACTTTGATGCGTTGAGTTAGGTCGCCGCTACCGTTTGCGATTTGTGCAAGCGCATTCGAAACGTTGTAGAGCGGACGGAACAAGATGTTACATAGCAGATTAAACAAAGCTACGCAGATAACGACGACGATGGTGGTTGCGATGATCTGATCCCAAACAGCATCGTAGAGTGGGGCAACCAACGAGTTTTGATCTAACACCGTCACTGTTGTGAGCTTGGTACCCTCTATGTGGCGCGCGTAAATCACATATTCGGTGCCGTTAATAGAGACGCGACGCTCTGTACCTGAACGTGCGGCAGACGTAATGTCGTTGTTGTTGAGGCCTAGCTTGCTAACCGGTTGATTCAGCAGTTTACCGTTGTTATGAGTGAAAATATTGCCCTGTTCATTGGCAATAAACATATAACCTTCACCCGGTAGGATCACTTGGTTCAGGCTGTTCAGGATATCACCGATCTCTACGTCAGCACCCAGAACGACGGTTTGACCATGCAATTGCAGGGCTTTACCGAGCGACACGACGTTAGCCCCCGTGGCAGCTGCGACGGTCGGGTTATCCATAAAGACTTTCGATGGGTTGGCGATTGCATTGGTGTACCAGCCCCACTTACGAGGATCGTTATTACCTGGTGGCAAAACCACCCCATTAGCGTTGTCTTGTGACCCGTCCGGGTAAGCGAGGAAAACGTTATCGAACGCGCCAGAGTCTCGGACTTGTTTCAAATGCGTAACCAGAGAACGTTTCTCTGAATCAGAAGAGAGTGAAGTTAGTGCGCGCTCTTTAGAGAGTAGCCAGTCCTTTACGTATTGATTGTAAGATGCGCTAGTGCTTTCTAGTCGCTGTGCGACTTCGACATCGAGCCTATTTAATGAATCTCGAAAAGACAGCCCCTCTACCAGCACTCCCCCTAGAATGATGGCGGCACTGGCAGAGATTGCCAGTTTGTTTTTTAATGATAGATTTTTGAACATAAAGCGAATAATAGATCTTTGAATAATAGTTGTTGTGTTTTTATTCTCATCAGTGCTCTCTGCGCTGTTGAATATGCAGCAGAAAGTCAGATTCGAATCTGTTCAATAATTATATTTTATTGCTCAAAATAAATACTGACTCCATGTCGCGAATTTGAGTTTTACACCAAATAAGCAAAAGGATTTGGAACGATATTATTTATGTATTTGTAAAGTAAGGATTTGTCGATTTTTGTAAATGAGAATTGATTTCAATAAATGGTGATCTTTATCACATTTGCGTGTCTGATAATCCATTAAAAATGTGAAGGTTATAGCACCGGATATATATTGATTAGCTTAATCATTGTTATGGGCAATCGTTATGCGCAGTATATTGTTAGTCCCCGCGTTATTAGTGTCAGGGTGTGCTCTGATACAACAGTCGACGCCGATTCAACCTGACGCCAACTGGCACGTGGACCAGTTATCGAACGGTATGAAATACCATCTCTATCCAACAGAAGACCAAGAAGTCTCGGTCCGTTTGGTGATGAATATCGGCTCATTCCAAGAAACATCTTCTCAAAAGGGTTACGCTCACTTTGTTGAGCATATGGCGTTTAATGGTAGTGAGCATTTTACCGGTAACGACGTTGTCAAACTTTTTGAGCAATCTGGTGGTAGCTTTGGCGCTGATATCAACGCTTTTACCAGTTATCAGCAAACGTCTTACCAACTTGACCTTGCGAATAATACGAAGCTAGAAGATGCCCTGAAGTGGATGAGAGATATCGGTAACGGACTTGAGTTTGCTCCTGAGCAAGTAGAGAAAGAAAAAGGGGTGATTCTCGGGGAATGGCGACGTGCCAATCCGGATGATAAGTCCTTTTCTATGCATGCTTACCAAGCCTCGATTGAAGGCACTATGTATGGTGAGCATGACCCAATAGGTACTCGCGAAGCGATTCAAAATGCTTCCTCGAGTAAGTTAAAGGCGTTTTACGACAAGTGGTACCAGCCACAAAATGCCGAGTTGATTGTGACCGGTAATATCGACGTAGATTCACTGTCCAAGATTATCAAAAGCAAGTTCTCGAACTGGGAAAGTACCTCGGATACGGTAATAGAGAAGCGCCGCGATATTCGAGTGAACAACGAAAACAGAATCTTGCCAAGTAACACGATGGAATCACCAAGTCTTCATTTAGTGATTGAGCGTGGTCTAAGTGGCGGCACGACGATTGAGCAACAACATGAAGTGTGGCGTGATGAAGTCGCAACACAACTCATTCAACAGCGTTTGATCCGTGTACTCAGTGATGCCGCTGAACCTTTTCAATACGCTTATGCAGAGCCCTATTACTCTAACTATCAGCGTATGATGTCGGCAGGGATTTCGTTTGCACCAGATCGCCGCGAACAAATGCACCAGACTTTCATTCGTACCTTGGCGTCGTTGAGAGATTATGGTGCGACTCAATCCGAGTTAGATAGCGTTATGTCAAATTGGCAAGGTGAACTTGCAAATATTGATTCAGATTGGAGTCTGCGTAAGCCAAACAGTTACGCAGAAGCACGTGTTTTTCAAATTGGACAAGACAGTGTCAGCCAATCAAAAGAGAATTATGCCCAGAGTTTGGCAGAATTCATCAACAACGAGAATTTAGAGAGCATTAACACACAATTGGCGGCTTTGTTATCTCAGCAGCCAAGCTTTTTTATTGGTTTGGGGAAAAGCGAAACGTCAGAACAGTTCAATGGTGTATTTGCCGCTCTAAACAGTGCCTATCTTCAAACTGGCGAAAAACCGTTAGAGATGTATGACAAAGTGGATGGATTCTTAAAGCCTACCCAGGAAGGCAGCATCACGAGCATGCGTCAGGAAGCGGGTGGTTTTCAAGTCTATACGCTATCAAACGGTGTCGAAGTGTGGTTCCAAAAAGATACTAAAGCGGGTGGTCGAGCGTATATTTACTATGCGAGCCAAGGTGGTAAAGCCGCTGTTGATCCGACGTTGTATGCCGCTTATGAAATCGCAGCAACAACGGCAATACGCAGTGGGTTAGGGGCATTTTCTGGTTCAGAGCTAGATAGCTACTTACGCAAAAACAACATTGCGCTTGGCGCGATGCTTGATGCGACCAGTCACGGAGCACAAATTACGGCGCCAAATACGCACCTAACTGATGCTTTGAATGGACTATACAACCTAGCGACGGAGATTAAAGTCGACGAGCGCCAGATGGCAGCAGCGAAGCAAGAGTTTAAACAGCAGAGCGGCGCTTTTTTTGAATCACCGATGGGAAAACTGATTCAAAAAGCAAACGGCAATTCTTATTTGCCGGGGAGTCGTCATCGTATAGTGTCCAGTGATGATGTTGAACAAGTGACTTCCGAGCAGGTACTAGCGGTGCATGAGCAACTTTTCAAAACCAATGATGGTTTTAAGATGGTTATTGTTGCAAACGTAGAGCCGGAAGAAATTACACCACTTTTGCGTAAGTATGTGGCCTCTATCGAAATGAAACCGAGTCGTTCGATTGATTATCACGTTGCGTTTAACCCGGAAGTGCCGGAGCGAACTGTGGTTGCGGATGGGCATGAACCTTCATCGTTGTATGTAATGCGTTTGACTAATACGAGCGATTACCAACGTACGGCAAGAGACACGGTTATCGAAGATATTTTGCAACGTATTAGTAATGCACGTGTTTTGGATATTGTGCGAGAAGAGTCTAGCCTTGATTACAGCCCGAGCATTTACACCATGACACAAGATCGCGAACCCATCTCTGATTGGCTCTTGGAGTCTCAAGTTGAGCCCGAAGACGTGGCACTTTTAGAGAGTAAACTGGGCAAAGTGTTTGATGATTTAGCGTCAAATATTACCCAAAAAGAAGTGGATACGGCCGCGAAACAACTGGCAGTCGCGATGCAAGGATTGGATGACAACCCAGCACAGAGATCATGGGCATATACTCGTTATTTGGTGCATGATTACGGCGTCGATGTGTTGCTTGACGTTGAGAAAGTGGCTAAGAGTGTGACGTTAGATGAAGTGAAAGCGTATGCAAAATCAGCTTTTGGTCCACAAGCAAAACGCTCGGTGATGGTTTTAAATCCGGCCGAATAATCACGTAGTTTCTGACGAAAATCGTGGCAATAGTAATAAAAAAGACGGCGTGAAAGCCGTCTTTTTAAGCACTTTAATCAAAGCGTTTTATGCTGATTTACGCGCAAGTCGCTTTTCATTGTTGGTGTTGTTTTCTTTTGTGTTCGCACTGTCTTGAGCCTTACCCTTGAGCGTTACCACTTCTTTTTCAGGTAATTCAGCTGCTTCACCAAAGAATTTACCACCAGGTTCAATGCTGAGGTTATTGCTCCAGATCCTACCGCTTACGCGTCCCTTGGCAAGCACTTGAATGTGTTCTGCGTGACAGTTTCCGTCCATCATGCCGTTAATGATCAGCTGTTTAGCGTAAATTTCACCGTTTACTCGCCCGCTTTCTGCGACAACGAGAGTGCCTTCCACGTTAATTTGACCATCGACGATGCCATCAATCTGGACATCGTTTTCTACTTTGAGTTCTCCGCTAAGAGAACAGCCTTTGGCGATGAGAGTTGAAGCTGCTGAGCTACTCGTTGTTCCACTGTTTTGATTAAAGATTCCCATCGTATTCTTCGCTCCTTAGTAAAAATGTCTTCGAAATCATTAAGGCTCCAATCGACAAATGGTTTCGGATTCAGTGCTCGCCCAACAAATCGCACCTCGTAATGCAGGTGAGGGCCAGAAGAGAGCCCACTGTTGCCGGAAATTGCAATCAGCTGCCCTTTTTTGACGAACTGACCACTTTTTACTTTGAACGCTTTCAAGTGCGAATAAGAACTCGAAAAACCGAAAGAATGTTGCAGCCTGAGGAAGTTACCAGAGCCTTTATTACTGCGGCGGGTGACTTCCACTACCCCATCGGCAGGGGCATAAATTTTGGTGCCGATATTTACGGCAAAATCGAGCCCACGATGCATCTTGGCAACTTTTGTCACCGGATGGATACGCTTACCAAATCCGGAAGATAGCCGTACGTTGCCGACTGGAGAGCCACTTGGTATTTGGTTTAATAACACCATGCGAACGTTTGAGGTTATCGCTGCTGCATCGAGCCTAGCATCCAAGTTATTTGTCGAGGTATGTTCCCCAACCCCAAGCACTTTCTCTAATTCACCCAAACGTTCCGAAACAAGTTGTACCCGTTCTTCCCGTTCTGAAAGGTCATTTTCTAGCTCTGATTTAAGTGTTTTCAGTGTGCTGAGCTCTTCACCCATGGTGCGTGAATGCTCTGTCAATTCAGCTTGTTTTAACGCTGCATTATCAACGCGAGTGTACAAGTGATGAATTAAGATTACGGTCGCGGCCAGAGCAACAACAAAAAAAACGAAAAACGTTTTTATGTTGCGTTGCATCCTTTTACTGAAGTACCAATGTCTTGAGCCATTGATAGTTGATATAGAGATCGTCAACTGGTCTTTCATCGTCTTCTATTGCTCGTATTTGGTATACGTCTCGTCACTGAGTTAGTAGGAATGTAAGGAAAACGAGTAGGGACTGCCAGAGGCAAATTGGAAAGAAGTGTCAGGTCGTGAGGCGTTTTCAGATATTAGATAAAAGACTCAATAAAGATTTAATATTCTGCTGATTTTGGTCGTAATTACTCCAAATCGCTTCATTTAACTGAATATTATGATTTTTAAGGCGGTTATCCGAGAAATTGGATTGTGAATATTGCCAATAGCATCCGCACGCAATTCAACTTACTTCACGGTTTGCCTTATAAATGTTGGATAATTTATCAAACCGACATTCATTACATCGATAACTTGTTTATGATAGCGGTTGATATAAAGCACTATTCATTGGCTTTAAACCTAAGCGTTACATTTCGTTTAGGAACACATAACTATGACAACGGAGTTGGTCGTGAAAAAACTACTATTGGCTACAGCGGTGGTCGCAGCTGCAGGGGGCGCTGGCTACCTGTACCAAAACAATACTACCACAAGTGATGCAGGCTCACTGTTAACGCAAGTTCCTGCAGATTCACTTATGGTGACGTATCAGACTGAACCTTTTAACCATTATAAATACATGAACGCATTCGGTACGGCGAATCAAGGCTCGATTGCAGAACTTTTTGCCGATGAACCACTGTCTCCACAACAGCAGTTTGCAGTTAACTTATTCGATGGGTACCTAGAGAGTGCTGCGTCGCCAGAAACATTAAAAGCTTATTTGGGCACCGGGGAAAACATTAATCCTGTGTTGTACACAATTGGTATGGTACCGGTGTACAAAGTGGATATTGAAGACCCTGCCGCGTTATGGAAAACACTGGATCATGAAGAGCAGATGAGCGGCGCTAAGCATGAGTTGGTTAAGCTTGGTGACGTCGAGTATCGTCGTTACGAGATGACTGATTCAATTGACCCGCAGGACGGTATTGGCTTGGTTGTAGCCGTGGTTGATAACGTGCTTACGTTAACGGTTGATGTTCCGCAACTGGGCGTTCAAAACCCGATTAAAATGGCATTAGGGCTTGAAGCACCAAGTCAAAATATTGCTGACAGTGGACGCCTTGAGGCGTTGCAAGCCAAATACGGTGAAAACAACAACTCTTTTGGTTACTTTGATCATCGCGAAGTGATTAAAGGTTTGACGACGAAAGATGGCAATATGTTTGCTCGTCAAATCAGCACGTTGGATGCAATAGATCCTGAACCAACTATTGAGGAAATGCGTTCACCAGCCTGCCATACTGAGCTTACTCAAGTTGCAGAAAACTGGCCTCAGTCCGTCGCGTTTGCAGAATACAAGATGAAAGGCGATCAGGCGTTCATTAAAGGTTCTTTTGTTGTTGAGTCCAACAATAAAGTGATTCTAGATGCGCTCAAGTCGATTCGTGGTGTATTGGCAGAGTCTAAAAGTGATAAGAGTTTCTTTAGTATGGCGCTTGGCTTAGACATTAATACGCTAGCGCCATCGATTGGTCAGATTTGGGCTGACTTGACTCAGCCTCAATACCAATGCTCTTTATTGACACAAATGCAGCAAGAGATAGGCGGCCAGAATCCAGCAGCCGCTGTAAGCATGGGGTCAGGCATGGTTAACGGCCTGAAAGGGTTAAGCCTGCAAATGTTTGATATCAAAGTAGATACTAATGCTCAGCATGGTGAAGTATTTAGCCAGCTAGATGGTATGTTGTCTCTTTCTGCCAATGATCCAATGATGCTTATTCAAACTGCGCAAATGTTCGTTCCTGAACTTGCTCAATTGCAAATTCAACCGGATAACCAACCTGTTAATGTCAGTGAGCTATTAGAAATGCATACTGGCATGAAGGTGGACGTGTTTGCTCGTCTAAACGAAAACCATTTCACCCTTTACAGTGGTGATAGTGCTGCGGAAGCAAGCAAAGAAGTGATGGCGCAATCACTTTCTCCAAATGGCTTGTTCAGCTTTGATTTTGATTCAGAGCGTATTTTGGAAGTGCTAGAGAGTGCGTCGTCAATCACTGGGGAGCCGGTTCCGGATGATGTTGTCAAAAGCTTACAAGGCGAGCTTGTTGGTGGTATGACGATGGACGTGACAGACCAAGGTATTGGTTTTGAGTTTGATTACCGTGGTGCAACTAAACCTGTAACGGTTGCACAACAGTAACACATTGAGTAGAAAAAGGCGGCATATGCCGCCTTTTGTTATTATGTACCGTATTAAAAAGCGAGTGGGAAGAGCGACGCTTACTCATCTATTTGAGGATGAGAGTATTGCTGATATTCAGGTAACTCTTTTCTTAAATTACTAAATGTCGCCCATGCACTTTCTTTTGAGAGTTTGTTGATCAGCCAGTTTGGCAATAGACCTCCGGGGTCAGCAAACGCCTTGTATTCCACGAGTGTTGTATCGTTTGTGAGTTTTTGTAACTCCCAAGTCGCATCAACCGAGCGAATTCGAACATAACCATTTTGTTCAGCAAGATATGAGTCAGGTGCGCTTTTGATTTCTATGGTGAATCCCAGCTCATCGACCCAGTACTTTGAGTAGGTGACCATATCCCGATTTTTGGCAGGCCATGGTGCTTTAAACTGGGTGTAAACGATGTTCTCGGTGGCCGATATCTGATTTAAAACCCGGCTATGACTGGCATTGTCAATCCAGTTCGGGATATTGTCACTGTCTTCCAGTAGCGTTAAAAATGCACCATAGCTGGTGGGTGTGAACATCCGGGCACGGATCTCAACTAAACCGTCACTATGTTCTCGGGAGTAAATTGTGATTCCATTCTTGTCACTCTCGAACTGCCAGTTCTCGTTGGCGCTCGCATCAGTGCCAGCGGATATCAATGTGGCGAGTGTTAAGGCGCCCATTCTTAAATGCAACATCATGTTAGTATCCGCCAACTTTTCCTAAATTTAAGTTTATACGATTTGTCGTAACTATAAGGACAATAGTATGTTTTTTGTTATCGTTCTGAAGGTTGCTCTGCACTGAAGCCACGTTGAATGTTGGTGAAGGTAAGCGATGCAAATATTACGATAACGATCGCTAGATGCCATGCTTGACTCAATCCAAGCTGCACCAGAGTTAAGCTGACCAATGAGGAGACGACCATTTGTCCACCACCAGACATTGCCGCTGCGGCACCTGCTTGCTTTTTATAAGGTTGCATTACCATCGCTTGTGCACAAGGTAGGGCAATACCATTACCCAAGATCATTAATAGCTGTCCTAGCATCAGAAATAGAGGCTCAACAGGACAGAAAAATAACCATATTGCGGCAGCGAGGTGAAGAAATGGGGTGCAAAGCAGCATTTTTTTATTGCCAATAATTGGCCTTACTCGGTTACAAATCGTGGTACCACATAACATACCCAAAGCGGGAATGAGCGCCCATATCGCGTATTGAGCGGAGGTCATGCCAATTTGATCTTGCATGATAAATGGCATCACAGAGACTGTCGTAATCATTAAGCTGAAGTTTAACCAACTGATACTGGCGAAACTCATAAAGTAACGAGACGTAAGTAAGCTCTTGTATTGGAGTAACATTTTTCGGGGTGACGGAATGACAGAACGTTTTGTGATGGTTTCTGTGAACTTAAAGGCGATGATTACCCAGGCCAGCGAGACATAGCCCAATAGAGAAATAAACACCATACTCCAACCGAAGTGGAAGTTGATAAAGCCGCCAATCACAGGTGCAATAAGTGGCGTGATTGAAGCCGCCATGGCGATGTAAGACATTGCCACTGGGAGTTCATCCCCGCTAAATCTATCTCGAGTCGACGCCCTCGCGAGTACCGCGCAGCATCCTGTACCTAACCCTTGTAAAAAGCGCCCCATCACCATCCCTGTAAATGTGTCACTGAAGAAAATAATCATCAGCAGACCAGACATCGCGATGAGTAAACCGGTAAGTAATACTCTTTTTCGTCCTAAAGCATCTGACACTGGCCCGTAGATAAATTGAGAGGGGCCGAAGCCGAGCAAATAAATACTCACAAGCAGTTGAGCTTGGTCGAGGGAGATGGAAAAGTCTTTTGCTATCCATGGCAAAGAGGGCATAACTAGCCCCATGCTCAACTGGCCAACGCTAATAATAAGACAGGCGAGTAGTATAGTATGAAAGTTGATTGGGCGACTCATGACTGGTCTCCATTCAAACAACCTTTTTGGCGTCGTGAGCTTAAGCCGCCTTCGTCATCCACTTCATTTAGCTTTGCTTTGACCCGCTTCACAGTCGATAGACTGACTTCGCATTGCTCTGCTACGTTTTGCAATGTGTAGCCTTCTAGCAGTAACGTTGCGATCTGTTGGTGTTTGGTTTTGTTTGCGGGGCGGCCGCGAAACTTCTGTTTCCATAATTCTGGCTGCTCTTTAATGGCCTGTCGCCCTTGCTCTGCGGCAAACAGGCGATGTTCAGTCTGCACTTTCCCATATCCAGATAACACTGTGAGTAGTGTTTGAGTCTGAACAGAACCTGGCTCAAAAGTTATTGATTCACATACAGTTTTCAATGTTACCCCTTTATCGAGTAGCATTTTTATCGTGTTCAATGCTTGACTAAAGTCGCGACCAAATGCGGTCAGCCACCAGAGCACAATCGTATCCCCAGCTCTGACGGAATCGAGCAGTCGTAAGAATGCCTCTCTCTCGGTTGGAGGCATGCAACCACGAACCTTATCCTCAAAATGCTGAGCTTCGGGCGCAAAAGCTTTTAGAGTATTAAGGTGCTCTTGGTAAGCTCGATTTTTTGGCGAATAACGAGTGTAAAGATACGTGGTCATAAGGATTATGAGCCTCTTTTTGTTTGGTTCATATAGTGTAATAGTTCATAAATATACATGGGTTCATTAATGCTTACAACACTAAATGAGCCGTTTGGGAGTCAGAGGCAAATAAAAAAGCCAACCGAATGGCTGGCTATAGCTATTTAAGCTTTTGTTGTCTGGCGCTCGATTAACTTCACTGGCACCATCATTTTTACTAGGCTGCCGTTTTTCGTATTAATTTGATCAACAATGATCTTCACGCACTCGCGAGCGAGGCGACGGAAATCCTGGCGGAACGTGGTTAATTGATAGCTTAACCATTCTGTCTGAGGAATATTATCAAAACCAATGACTTGTAAGTCCTGAGGAATCCTCAACCCGCATTCTATACGGGCGATATCCATGACCGCCATCGCAAGGTTATCGGTTGCACAGAACACCGCTTCAGGCCGATTTTTGTCTGCCAGTATGGCACGGACTTTATCAAGTGAGCTCGCGTAGTCATAGCTGGCTTCAATGATGCGTGGCGTCTTGCCGGTTAGGTCTTCAAATTCAGAGCAGAAGCCGCTTTGACGTTCGTCATTCGTAAAGGTTGGCACTTCTCCCGTCAAATAAACCGCGTTCTTCACGCCACTTTTGTGCAGAAGTTGCGCAGCTTGTTGGCCTGCTTCGTAGTTGTCACTGATAACGTAGCTACTCCTAGTACCTTCAACAACTCGTGCGTATTGAACAATTGGGATATTAAACTCTTCACATTCTTCATAAAGGGACTTATTGAAGGTTGCGGAAGCAGCAATGACACCATCGACGCGATACTGGAAGATATTTGGGATTGAGTGGCCCTCTTCTTCATCCACTTGCCATGGAATCAATACGGCAGAATAACCTTTTTTCTGTAACTCACTGGAAATTAATTGCAGTGTTTTCATATGTATAGGGTAATCCGCATCAGGAAACACCAAACCTATCAATTTCGATTCGTTTGTGGTCAGGCTACGTGCAAAGGCGTTAGGGCGGTAGTTAAGGGCTTTAGCCGCTTCAAAGACTTTTTGCTTGGTCTTTTCGGATACTGAGCTACCCGGAACAAACACGCGCGATACAGTAGATTGAGAGACGCCTGCCATCTTTGCCACATCTTTTGATGTGACTACGTGTTTAATTGATTTCATGAATAAAACTTAGTTGCCAGTAATTGAGGTCATAAGACTAGCATAAATAGGTACGTATTCATAAATGTTCTGACGGGGTATCCTAAGTAGAATAATGGCTTTGGAGTGTTAAAAAGCAAAATGTGGGTTAACCCATTTGGTTTGCTTTGAGCTAGCACTAGATCTAGAGCGTAGATACTGTCCGTTTGTTGGACGTACAGTATCTACGTAAAGAACATTAATTTGCTTGTTTGACTGCAACTTTACGTTTTGGGGAGAGGAGTGAATACCCCATGCATCCGATGCAAGCGGTAGCGACAAGAATAGAGCAGCCACGCATAAAGTTAATCAGCATAGGAGCGTTGTCGGTAAACGCGTTGATCCCCCAAAGCATCACGATCGAGAATACAAACATCACTAGTAAGCCATAACATGGAGCATCGATTTTGCCGGGAACGACATACCAACCATCTTCCTTGATTGGTTTATTTAGACGAGCATATTCCGCTTGCTGGCCTTTCACTGTGTAAAGATGCATTTCATCTTGTTTACCCGTCAGGAGAAGGCTAGCAATGTAAGCGACAACGGCATTCACAAGGACGCCAATCACGCAATACCAAGGCCACGCAATATCGGTCGCAACGGCTACATACCAAATCACCAAGAAGCTAGCAGCAACGCCAATCAACAAGCCTTTTTCCGTAATGTGTTTTGAGTAGAACCCAAGGACAAACATACAGAAGCTTGCACCGACAAAGTAAGAGCCTGCCTTACTCAGCACTTCCAGTACCGAGCCTGTGCTGGTGGCAAACATGATCGCTGGAATGATGACCAAAATCGCCCACGCCACCGTGAAGAAACGCGATACCTTCAAGTAATGCTCTTCCGACTCGTTTTGCTTGTAGAAGCGTTTGTAAAAGTCAGCCACAGAAACGGTCGCCATTGAGTTGAACGCAGAGTCGAGACTTGACATACTTGCCGCCAGAATCGCAGCGGCAATGATGCCCATCAAGCCTGGCATTCCATATTCACTCGCATAATGAAGAATGATGGTGTTGCCGTTTTCAAACTCTTTACCGTCGTAATAAGCGTTGAATAGGACACCAAGCAAGATAAAGACAAAGTAAATAAAGAAGGCCACGTAGCCCATCATCAACATTGCCTTTTTCGCATCGCCCATGTTTTTCGCGGCCATACAACGTTGTACCATCATCTGGTTACCGCCATACACGGTGGTGTGGAACATCGTCATTGCGATAACGCCAGCCCATACCGTCGTTACTTGGCTTAGGTCAAAACTTGTTTGTAGGGCATCGGTCATTCCTTTCGCTTTGAGCTCTGCCATGACCTCCGTCATTGGAGAAGGCATGCCATTCCAAACGGCTTCAATGATGATGAATGCGCCAATAAATAAGATTACTGCTTGAATCACATCGGTCCAAATGACAGCCGCGATACCGCCCATTACGGTGTAGATAAGGGCAATTGCAGTGACGATCATGATGCAGTACATGACGTCGATACCAGTAATGAACTCTAAAATCATTGCTGTCGCATAGAGTACCGCTGCCGAGCTCAATGCTTGTTTGATAAGGAAGATAAACGACAAAGTCAGTCGTGAAGCCTTACCGAAGCGTCGTTCTTGATACTCGTAGATGGAGGTTAAACCGCTGTTGTAGAAAAACGGCATAAACACAGCCACGATGAAGAAGATAACGAGCGGGTAATTGAGGTGAATCGCGATAACCGACAGACCTTCTTTGTAAGACCAAGCTGGCCCGCCAAGGAAAGACATGGCACTCACGTAAGTACAAACGACAGAAATACCGATCGCCCACCAAGGGATGCTCTTATCACCCAAGGCGAATTGGCTAGCCGAAGTGACTCGCTTTCCGATTACTGCACCCAGTACTAGCGTGAGGGCGATGTATCCCCCAAGGATGCTCCAGTTAAGTGCGCCAAACTCATGCATAATTAGGTCCTTCTAACTGTTCTTTCATTTGTGCAAACACGTCATAGCCAAGTTGCAGCAGGATATGAACGATGTCGATCGCCACCCAGTTTTCTTTCAGTAAATCTCCTTCGCGTCGCCAAATGTCCATAACGCGAAGTTCGATGTGTTTTCCGGTTGGGGCAAGACCGAGCCAGCCACTGTGACCAGTGTGAGTACCATGCATATGTGGCCAACCACCTGTGGATACGTAGTCATTTTTGGCCAAAAAATTGACCTCAATATCGACACTTCGATCTGGGAACGCAAACACAAATGGCGCTTGGTGCTGGTTACGGAAACCTTTGATACCGCGCGTCGTGCCAATACCTGCTGGGCCGTACCACATGAAGTCATTGTGCCAGTAGTTTTCTAAATCCATCGAGAAAAGATCTTGACCATCAAAACGACCCAAGCAAGACAGCATATCTTCAACCAGCTGGGCGCTCTTTTCACTTTCTTCCAAAGACACAACAGATTGTTGAATACCGTTAGAAGTTGCAGGAGAAGGAACCAAGCCATCGTGACCTAAGCTTTTACGAAGAGGGTTGCAGCCTGCTTGATTCATCGCGTCGATGAAGTCTGGGATCATGTAAGATTCGGTGATTTGGTCGTTCTCCACACACACCATTTCGGTGTAACGCAAGTAGAGTGTTTTCCCTGTTGCTGGTATGCCAAATAGTGGTTGTTCAAATGTACCGATAAAGTAGCCGGTAGAGTTGTACCAAGTGCGGCCTTCGTATTCGCCGTGCATCACAATTATTGGTCGGCGCTCGGCGTTAGGCAAAGCATTAACAAGTGGTGAGAGGAAAGATTCGTGGGTTGCATCTGGGCCATTAAGATCGTTCACAGGGTGCGCCACGCACCATTTTACGTCAGGGTTCAAAGCTTGCAGAGCGGCCTGTTTTTGCTCGATGTCTGCGGCTTTGAAGTAGTTCTGGTAGAACTGTTCGATGATGTTGAGTGACATGTTGCTTCCTTACTGTCTGTGATTTTAATAAATAGTGTTTAGTCAGCCGTTAGCCTTGCTGTAGCAGGATTTGCTTCCAGATTGCGGTCTCGTCAAACAAAGTGAATTCGCGACGAAGACCCCAAGGGCCAAACTCAGCGTGGCTGATCCCCATGATGTAAACCTCTTTTCCTGAAGGCTTACCAAACATCCCATATCCCTCATGCTTACCGTGCAAAGACCATCGAATTGCCGCGCGTGGTGACATCATGTCGTCATCCCGGCCAATACGATGGTGAACGGTAAATTGAGCATTTGGGAAAGACGCACGAAGTGCCATCCAAAAATGATCGACTTCCGAGTGTGATAGGGCATTTTGACCGCCAGTGTATTCGCCGATGCAAGCGCGGTCGTACTCTTTCGGTACTATAGAGAACTCGGCATTCATAAGGCTTCTGAGAATTGCTTCATAGCGCTGACCATATTCGTTGTCGTTGCCTACGCCCAAATAAGGTCCAGGAATGTCGACTTCAGGTGTGAACGGAAATGGGCTTGATTCCACGCCACCTTCAAATTCGATTTGTTGGCGTGCAAACTCTTCTGACGTCATACCCAGTTGTTTCGCGATATCGGCTTGATCGCGAACCAACCATTCGTCATTGATTTGGTTATTGATAGCGTGGCAATCTGCGATAATACGGAAACGAAGTTTGCGGTTCGAGGCTTGCCCGTAGAAGCCGTTGCCACTGTGTGTTGCAGTAGAGATGATTCGATGAGAAGAAAGCATGCCTTGCTCTGGGGTGCCTGACCAAATGACGTCTTCGCCATATAGCGTGCGATCGGGAAACTCGGCCAGTGTCGCCATTGTTGCACTGATCACCCCTTCGTTTCCTTGAACGATAGAGAGTGGAGTACGCACAACAATGTCGGGAGAGTAGTAGTGTTCTAAGGTGTTTAAACCTCGGTCTTCCCAAATCTCTTTTGTGATACCAAGAATGTAGTCGGGAAAATCACGCCACTTTTCATCGAAGCCAACCATGGCCATAAATCACCTCCGTAATTGAATAATTATGTTTTGATTACGTATTCAAAATATATCATGTTGCCATTTTGTCAACGGATTGTTTTTCGATTGTTTAAATAGCGTGCTGATGATCAGATTTTTAACAATTGAGCGGAAAATAAACTAAAAAAGTACAGGAGAGATGGAAGCTATCTCTTATCGAGACGTGTTAATAAGAAAGGAGGTCAAAGTTTTTTGTATGAATTTCCTAATATCTTATTGTTTTTTAATCGCTTAATTTATTTTTATCTGTTTGAATGGAAACAAATGATTAAGCCAAAACTGATAATCATGCAGATCAAGGCACCCAAATAGACTTTATCGCTAATATTCAGCTATTTTGGTGTCAATTATCCTTATATCTTTCAAATTTTCCTTTTGCATACGAATGCTTAAAGGCTTTTTTATTAAATCGGAAGTAAATAACGAATAAGCCACTAGAAAGGTGTTTATCTAGTGGCTATAACAGTCATAAGCGCTCTATGAGTGCAACGATCAGGATAAAAGCGCAGGTAACGATAGCGAGATGGCAGGGATGAAGGTAATCAACATCAACGCCACTATCATTGCACCAATCCAACCCATGATGGCTTTAGAGAGCGACTCTATCGGTACTTTGCCTACCTGACTTGCCATAAACAGGTTGGCACCCAGAGGAGGCGTAACAAAGCCAATGGCCAAGTTCACGATCATCACGATACCAAAATGAACGGGATCCATGCCGAGTGCTGACGTAATGGGTAACAGAATTGGCGTGAGAATAACAATGGCCGCCAGCGTTTCCATAAAGGTACCGACGAGCAACAACAGAACATTGATGCAAAGCAGTATCAGAAGTTTGTTTTCGGTAATCGATAGAATGAACTGAGCAATCTCGGTCGGTAGACGTTCTAGGGTCAATATGCGGCCAAACGTCACGGACGCACCCACAATAACGAGCACTGCGCCAACTAACACTGACGACTCTAGAATGATTTTCACAACTTGCGCTGGTTTGAGCTCTTTATAAACAAACATGCCAAAGAACAAGCCATAGAGAACTCCGATGACGGCTGATTCGGTAGGCGTGAAAATGCCGGAATAGATGCCACCGAGAATGATAACGGGTAGTAGCATTGCCCAACTGGCTTCTTTTAGCGCATCAAGACGCTCTGCCCAAGTCGCTTTGTGCTCGTTACCTGTGTAGCCCCGCATTTTGGAGACAATCAGACAGTAGCCGATCAATACCATACCAACGACCAAGCCAGGAATGATGCCCGCCATGAACATCTTGGTGACCGAGACCTCAGCAGTGATCGCGTAGACGATCATCACCACAGAAGGCGGAATAATGACACCAATCCCGCCGGAAGAGGCTATCAAGGCACCGGCAAAGCTGCGGTCGTAGCCTTTCTTCACCATAGAGGGAATCATCGTCAGGCCGATAGCGGCAACGGTGGCAGACCCTGTACCAGAGATGGAAGCGAAGAACATGCACGCCACAATGGCGACGATGCCAAGCCCACCAGTAAAGTGGCCAAAGAAGACCTCCGCCACGTGTAATAATCGTTTTGAGATCCCTCCTTGGCTCATAAGGTTACCTGCCAAGGTAAATAGAACGACGGCGAGGAGAGGGAAAGAGTCGAGCCCTGTTACCATTCCTTGGACTAAAAACTCGATGTTAAGAAACGGCAGACTGAGTATCGCGACCATACTGGCTGCCGCCAGAGCAATACCGACCGGAACGCCAATGAGCAGAAGCAGACCAAAGCTGCCAAACAAAAGTGCAGACGTCATGCGTTAAACTCCAATAGTCGGTTAGAAGTACGGTACTTTGCTTTGATATGGCGATAGCGTTGGCGAGAAAAGCGAACTCGTTCATTGCTGGTGGAGCACGCGTTCACACGTTGATAAATGCTTGTCACTAGGCGCGCGCAGCTTAATAGTGCGCAAACTAAAACAGAGGCATACAAACACGCAATAGGAATTTCCATTGCGGGTGCAATCTGACCGAGTTGCAGGCTGCGATTGATCACCTTAAATCCAAACCAGGCGACAGTGGCACTAAAGGCAAGGTAGATAAGTTCAGAAACAATCAAACTGAATTGCGTCCAATTGCCCGGAAGTTTATCGATGAACACACGAATGCGGATGTGTCGATCATCTCGGATACAATAGCTGATGCTCAGGTACATCGCCCATACGAATAAATAACGTGCCAGCTCTTCAGCCCACGCGATCGTTGCGTCAAATAGGCGTAGTGCGATTTGCAAGCACAGTAAAGTTGTCATCGTCGAGATCGCGATAACGATAAGGGTAGGTTCTAGGTATTTGTCTAGTAAGCGAAACCACTTCATGTTCACCTCCAAAACGAGAAAGCACGACCTGTTGCCAGATTGTGCAAAAGAGTGGGAGTTATAGGCGTTCTATCTCGGCAATCACGTTGTCAAACAAGTCTTCACCTGTCTTGCTACGCAGATCTTGGTACACGGCTGCATTCATTTTTTCTTTCATGATGCTGCGTACCTCGTCTGGGACGATGTTAACCGTCATGCCTTTTGCTTCGAGCTCTTTGATTACTTCTTGGTTTTGCTTAGCGGCGAGCTCACGCTGTTTTGCGATGGTTTCTTTGCTTACTTCACTGATCAGCGCTTGTTGTGCGGCCGGCAGTGAATCCCAAAACGATTTGTTCATGAACAACACGTAGTTGGTGTATATATGGTTAGTTAAAGAGAGGTACTTTTGTGCCTCGTAAAAACGTTCGGCATAAATAGAGTAGATAGCACTTTCTTGAGCGTTAATCAGGCCTTGTTGTAACGAGGTGAAAATTTCTCCCCAAGACAGAGGTGTTGGCGCAGTACCAATAGATTTCCACGCGCTTATTTGAGTGGGGTTAGATGCCGAGCGAATCTTTAGCCCTTTCAGGTCCTCAATACTATCAATTGGCTGTTTGTTGTTGGTCACGCTACGAAAGCCGACCTCCATAAAGCCAAGTCCATGAAAGCCTTTTGATTCCATAGCATTCAACAATGGTTGTCCGATCTTCTCACTGTCGAGCGCTTTGTGTGCTTGCTCTTCGCTATCAAAAAGGTAGAACACGTCGAGCACGTTAAACTCTGGGACGTAGGGAGAGAGTAAAACTGACGCACCAAACGTCATTTGTAAGTTGCCTTGCTGTACGAGTTCAGTCGTCTCACGCACATCGCCTAGTTGTCTTGCCGGATAGATTTCAACTTCTATCTCACCGTTTGAGCGAGCTTCCACTTCTTGTTCGAAATAGAGCATTGCTTTGTGTACGGGAGAGGTTTCTTGACTGTCATGAGCAAGACGAATAACACTGGTTGCAAACGTATTCATACTGCTAAATGCAAGCCCCAGTGCGGTAAGTGAAGTAAGGATTGCTTTCTTCATCGTTCTTCCTTGTTTCTGGTATGACCTGCGATGGGCATTCGTCGGCAAGTCACACAACTTTTTATGTTTTTATAAATTAGTTGAGCAATTCATATCCATTTTGCATACGAATCCAAAATAAAACATTAAAGTAACAAGTCAATAACAAGATTGATGAATTGATGAGGAATTAAATAACGATTGGTGAAAATTTAATCGTGATCACAGAAAATGCCTTACTCGAAAGCAAGACATTTTGTTTATGAAGAATGAATAAAATGGATTTATTAAATGGTGCTACTACGTTCGATCAAGGTGCCTTGCTCGAAAAGGTATTCGCCAGTTGCATCCAGGTTGCCGTTGATTCGATTCATCAAGTCTTCAACCGCTCGTTTAACAATTTTGTCGACTGGTTGAGCAATGGTGGTCAAATCATAACTCGGCCATGCAGACATCGGAATGTTATCTACACCCATCACAGAGAAGTCTTGGGGGATCTTTGCTCCGGCTTGTCGCAAGCCATCCATCACACCCATGGCGAGGATGTCGTTTGCACAAAAAATTGCATCGGGTTTGCTAGTGTGCGACAAGATCGCTTTCGCCGCTTCTAAGCCTGCTTCAAAGCTGTACTTGGCTTGGATAAAGGTTGGTGACGGGGAGCCGAGTTCTTGCAACTTTGAAGAGAAACCCAGCCAACGCTCTTCACTGGTCATGGAGCCAGCATCGCCACTGATATAAGCACACTGTTTTGCGCCTTTCTGCGTTAAATACTCGGCTGCTTGTTGGCCCGCCAATCGGTTATCAATACCAGAGCTATTGGCATTAATACCCTCGGCGTAGCGGTTAATCAAGCTTAAATGAACGCCAAACTTTTCGCATTGGGCAAACGCGCGTGAGGTTAAACGGCTGGTGGCGATAACGAGTCCGTCCACTTGGTATTCAATGGCGCGTGAAATGGCGAGATCGAGGTCGTCCTTGTCGATAGGGCAAAGCACAACTTGTCCGCCTCGCTTTTGAATTTCGACAGCCAAAGCACGAGATTGCATGTCGTACATTGGGTTTGATTCGCTATCTAACGCAATCGCCACTAAGCCTGAACGATTCGAAATCAGACCTCGGGCGATGGCATTCGGTGTGTATCCGAGCTTAGCTGCGGCATCCATCACCATTTTGCGTTTCTTCTCGCTAATACTCGCAGTCGGGCTGAATGCTCTAGATACCGTCGATTGAGAGACGCCGAGCATCTTCGCGACGTCGATCGAAGTTACTTTCGCTTTAATGGTGATACTCCTTATTTAAGGCCATTGAACCTTCTCATACGTGCTGAGTGTATGGGCTAGGGGATTTCTGTGTCTAGAGCATTACATTGATAAGGCGTAAATATCAGAGAAAACTCAAGAATTCATCACATTTCTCTCTTGCTTGAAGCCATCAATGATCATTTTGTGTTCAGAGCCAACACAAAAGAAGCTAACGCCGAGTTCACGCCATTCCCGAGCTTGTTGAGCCGTCGCGACAAACATGCCAACAGGTTTATTGGCGGCTCTGGCCGCTTCGATTACTCGCATACTTGCTTGTGCGACTTTCTCATCATGAACGCTATCAGCACCATAAGCGACAGTGAGATCAACTTGGCCAATGAAGAGCGCATCAATTCCTTCAACATTGGCAATCGCTTCAACATTTTCAACCCCTTGAGGGTCTTCAATTTGTGCAATGACAATCGTATTCGCACGGCTGTCTTTTAAGTGTTCAACCATGGGCTTAGTGGCGTATTGCGCTGCTCGACTGGAACCAGCATACCCTCGGCCACCTTCTCCGTAATGGCAGATTTTCGCCAGTTGCGTCGCTTGCTCAGCAGTACAAACATGGGGAATTTGTACACCCGCCGCGCCACAGTCAAGCGCGTTCAAAATGGTTGAAGGGGCGCTGTCTTGTACTCGTACCACGCACGCGAGGTCATTCGCTCTGGCCGCCATGATGCACAGATCAAGCGAGGAACGATCGAAAGGTGCGTGCTCTGCATCCAGTACCACAAAAGGCAATTCTGCCAGTGCCAATACCTCGATAATGTGAGGATGAGGGGTTTTAACAAATGTACCTAATAGCGTTTCTTTAGTCAGACGTTGCTTAAAATTGCTCATAATTCTCTCCTTTGCAAAGGTATGCAAAAACTAACACGGAGAAATGTAAATGATGAGTAAAAATGATGTGATCTAAAACTCATTTTTGATTAAAAATTAAACTCAATCAAGGTCCTTATTACTTGCTTTTATTTATTTAAATTAATTAATACAAAGGCTTAAGGGTGGTTTTTGTGTTTTGTTGACTTAACTTGTCAAATGTTAATTAAGTGTTTAATCTGATTTTGCATTCGTATCCAAAAGTATAAAAGTAACCGTTCGTCAGCCTCAATGTTCAAGGAGAAACCCAATGGCACGCATTTTAAAAAACGGAATCACTGAAGAAGCATCAGCATCAAACGACGCAAAAGTGCGTCAGATTGTTGAAAACATTCTTGCTGATATTGAATCGAAAGGTGATAGCGCTGTACGTGAGTTGTCTGAAAAGTTTGATAACTGGTCGCCGGAGCAATTCCGCCTGTCAGAAGAGCAAATCCAAGCCTGTGTGGATGCGCTTGATGAATCGACTCGTCATGATATCGAGTTCGCTCAGCAACAAGTTCGAAACTTTGCTCAAATTCAACGTGACTCAATGAAAGACGTCGAAGTAGAAACCATGCCTGGTGTGGTACTGGGGCATAAAAATATTCCAGTCAACAGCGTGGGTTGTTACATCCCTGGCGGTAAATACCCATTGGTTGCATCCGCTCACATGAGTGTACTGACGGCGAAAGTCGCGGGCGTAAAACGTGTTATTGCTTGTGCGCCTCCGTTTAACGGCCAGCCGAACGTCGCGATTGTCGCTGCGATGGCAATGGCGGGTGCGGATGAAATCTACTGCTTCGGTGGTGTTCAGGCGGTAGGAGCTATGGCATTGGGCACGGAGACTATTGCGCCAGTCGATATGATTGTAGGGCCGGGTAACGCATTTGTAGCAGAGGCAAAACGTCAGTTGTTTGGTCGCGTTGGTATCGATTTGTTTGCAGGGCCAACGGAAACCTTGGTCATTGCTGATGAGAAAGGCTGTGACCCGGAATTGGCAGCGGCAGACTTGCTTGGTCAGGCTGAGCATGGTTACAACTCTCCCGCTGTATTGTTGACCAATAGCGAAACATTTGCGCAAGAAACCATCAAAGAGATTGAACGTCAGTTAACCATTCTTCCAACGGCTGAAGTCGCGGGTAAAGCGTGGGCAGATTACGGACAAGTGATTGTGTGTGATAGCTACGAAGAAATGGTGGAAGTGGCAGACGATATCGCTTCTGAACACGTTCAAGTGATGACCGAAGATCCTAAATACTTCCTAGATAACATGACCAACTACGGTGCCTTGTTCCTAGGTCGTGAAACCAACGTTTCTTACGGCGATAAATGTATTGGTACCAACCATACACTGCCAACGAAGAAAGCGGCGCGATACACCGGTGGTCTTTGGGTAGGTAAATTTATCAAAACCTGTACTTACCAGCGTGTAACGGAAGCTGCGTCCCTCAAAGTCGGTGAGTATTGCTCTCGCTTGTGTGCACTCGAAGGTTTTGCTGGCCACAAAGAGCAAGCGGATATTCGTGTGCGCCGTTACAAAGGCAAAGTAGAAGAGGCGTAATATGTCGAAACTTGCCTTAGTCACAGGCGGCAGTGGCGGACTGGGTGCCGCCATTTGTCGCAAGCTAGCTGAATCGGGATATCGCGTAATTCTGACTTACAACAGTAATCAGAAAGCGGCCGAGGATGTGCTTTCCTCGCTGCCACGTAACGAGCATCTAGCATTCAAATTGAACGTGGCAGATTCTAGTGCGATTGAACAGCTTAAACATCAAGTCAGTGAAATAAGCGACAAGCTGGATTTGTTGGTCAACTGTGCGGGGATGACGAAATTCGTCGCGCACTCTGATTTGCAAAGTTTAGATGACCAGCTGTTTGACCAAATTTTCCAAGTGAACGTCCGTGCGCCTTTTGCCATGGTTCGAGCGTTTGAGCCTTGGCTTAAGCAAGCCAATGGTTGTGTGGTGAACATTACTTCTATCGCGGCACAGACTGCGATGGGGAGCAACATTGCTTACTGTGCAAGTAAATCTGCCGCGGAGAACATGACCCGTTCTTTAGCTCGCGCTCTGTCTCCCGAGGTTCGAGTTCTGGCTGTTGCTCCAGGGCTTGTCGACACTGAGTTTGTCAAAGGCTTGGATGACGCATGGCGTAATCAACAAGAACAATCCACACCGCTTAAGCGTTTAGCCAATGATGAAGAAGTCGCTCAAGCCGTGTACGCCGTGGCAGATCTTCTTACCTTCTCGACAGGCAATACCATCGCGGTTGATGGTGGGCGACCTTTAGGTCTGTAACTAACTTTAGGCTTGTAACTAACAATTCAAAGGCTAGGTCCAAACAAGGACAACAAGGATTTACAATGACTCTACAATCTAAAATGAATAATAATCTGGTCCGCTACATGGAACTGATTCCGGGTACGAGTGCGTTTATTGATGCGCGCACGCCAGGCAGTGATCTGAAAGATAACTTCTGCATTATCGGTGCTGGGGTGGCAGAAAGCAGTCGTCAGCATGTTCATATTCGCGATACGGCGGGCTTTAACATTGGTGCCGCAGGCCAACCGCCGGGCATCAAAAATTCGTTGCACTCTCATCGTACCGCCGAGCTTTTCTTGGTGTTCAAAGGTCAGTTCCGTTTTTATTGGGGGAACGATGGAGAGCATGAGGCGGTGTTGTCTCACGGTGACGTCATCTCGATTCCAACCAATCTCTTCCGTGGATTTGAAGTGGTTGGCCGCGATTACGGCTTTATGTTCTCGGTACTTGGCGGCGACGATTCAGGTGGCGGCGTTATTTGGCATCCAAACGTTATTAAAGACAGTCAAGGTTATGGTTTATACCTCAAAGCCGATGGCACACTCGTGGACACCATTAATGGCGACCCGGTGCCACAAGAATCAGAATTGATGCCGCTGCTTACCGAAGAAGAGCTCGCGACCTTCGATACCTACACCGCAGAAGAGATGATGCCATTTGTCGCTCTGCAAAAAGATTATCGTGAAATCAAAGGCGATTTCGGCGGAAGCAACGTGAAACAATACGCCTTAACGGGTCATCCTTTGGCGAGTTATGACTTCCAAGTAAAGAGTGAAGATGAAGTGAGCATCATGGCTTATGAGCTTTCTGAAGGTGGCTCGATTCCTCAACA
Organism: Vibrio sp. 2092; assembly: GCF_033339635.1. Lineage (NCBI taxonomy): Bacteria > Pseudomonadati > Pseudomonadota > Gammaproteobacteria > Vibrionales > Vibrionaceae > Vibrio > Vibrio sp. 2092. The sequence continues at coordinate 97,191 of NZ_JAWOUY010000005.1, forward strand.
CTGCCGAGAAGAAAAACAAGTGCTTATCAACTTTGATGGCGATACTGAAGTGGTCCTCACGCATCAAGGCGAACAAGCGAGTGTTGTTTTAACGCGCGGTGATGTGCTGAATGTTCCAGAAGGTGCGTCTTATTCACTGACGAACTTGCGTGGTAATAGTTTGACGTATTGCATTCTTGGGTCTGATCAACCAAAGCCGCTTGCAGGAGAATAAAATGACACAACCCACCTCGTTAGTTTGGCTACCCGGACTACTTTGTGATGGCACATTGTTTGAGGAAGTCAACCGAGCGTTGCCAAGTTGGGTTGAGCCTACATGCCCGACGCTGGCTTCATTGCCGTCAATGGAACAGCTGGCGCAGAAAGTGTTGCAAGACGCACCGCAGGAGTTTGTCTTGGGTGGCTTATCAATGGGTGGGATTCTTGCTTTTGAGGTGTACCGTCAAGCGCCAAACAGAGTCAAAGGCTTGATCCTCATGGATACCAATGCAGCAGATGAAAAGCCAGAGGTGACACAAAAGCGTGATGCACTGGTTAATCAGGCATTAAATGGTGAGTTTGAACGCATTACGCCTGACACTCTGATGCCTGTGCTGATTCATCCAAGCCGTTTGCAAGACAAAGCGTTAACTGAGCGTATAGAAGGCATGGCGGTCAATGTAGGTTTGGAGGCATTTGAAGCACATGCTAAAGCGTTAGCAACTCGCCCGGATGCTCGACCTTTATTGGCGGACATTCAAGTTCCTACGTTGGTGATAACAGGTAAAGAAGATAAGCTTTGTCCGCTAGACAATCATCTGCTCATGGAGAGATGCATCCCAAACGTCACGCTTCATGTTATCCCTGAGTGTGGGCATCTATCTACGCTTGAGCAGCCTTTAATTGTTAGTGAAGTGATGACTACTTGGCTTCAAGATAACTTTGCTTAGTGTTGATAAGAACTTCATCACTCACCACCTTAAGGTTACTTGGGTATAGGTGGTGAGCGATGAGTATTATCAGAAGTAGTAGCGAATACCTGCCGCGAATTGATCATCACGGTTTTCGAATTTGCTGCCATCGTACTGATCTTTACCTAGGTCGAACTGGTATTCAGTCCAAACTAGGAATTTGTTCTTCTGGAAGTGGTATTCAAGACCAGGAATCAGCAAGTTACGCTCGTAGCCTTGTGTCTCGTCACCGCGATCTTCCATGTAGTTGTAGTTCAACGTTGGGCGTAGGCCGTTATCGAAGTGGTAGTAAGTGTAGATTTCGCCACCTAGGGTATCGAACATTACGTCCGTACCGCCTTGGCTCACTGCTTCCCAGTTTTCGCCAACGTGGAAAGTCGCACCTGCGTAGAAGCCACCGTTGCTGTAGTTTGCGCCCAATAGCATGATGCGCATGTTGTCGCCGTTTTCTACGCCAACCACGCTTGCGTCTAAATCAGCAACTTCATTTTGATGGTAAGCCGCACCAAGTGTTACGCCATCAACCGGTTTGTAAGTGATAGACGCACCCATGCCGTTTTTCAATGAGGCTGTCGCATTGCTTGCTAGAGCAACATCTTCACGCGTGGTTTGGTAAGTAAAGCCGTAGCTCACTTTTTCATTGATTGAATTACGGTACGTGATTGAGTTTTCTGCACGACCAGCACCGGATGCGATACCCCAGTCAGCTAGGTTGTAAACACCTGAGCCACGAGTACCGAATACACGACCTAAATCGGTGTACCATGCTACGTCGTAGAAGGTAGACCACTGCTTAGTACCCGCAGCAATCTTGCCATATTTTTCGTGATCAACACCTGCGTATAGCAAGCGGTCGTAAATGTTGTCGCCGTTCGCGCCAGAGTTGTAGCCCCATTCCGCGTGACCGAAACCAGTCCAGCCGTTATCCAGACCCATTTGGCCTTTCAAACCGAAACGTGAGCTGCCGCTGTTCCATTCGCCGTTGTCATCACCGCCACGGTCTTGGTAGCGAAGATCGAAACGGCCATCGATGGTTAGGCTGTCGCCAGCGTCATTAACAAAAGTGTGTGCAGCAAAGGCTGAGCTAGAAGTAAGCGCTGCTAAAATCACTGCAGAAAGGGTCGACTTTTTCATCATCAATCTCATTATTCAGGGCGCAGAAAGCCACCGTGCGTTCATGCCCGTTTTGAATAAGGGTTCTATCTTGAGGTTGTGCCCCATCCTTGAGGCACGAGTTGGGAGCATGTCGCCTGAACCGAGAGGGGACTCAGGCAGCATAAAGGCGGGTTGACAATCCGCCCCTAGGACTTCTTATAGAGAAGGGTTTAGGATCTGTTGAGTACGCTCGAACACGTCTAGACCTTGCTGTTTTAGCCAGTAAGGTAGGTCGATCAGTACCCAGTTCTCAGATAGCTTGTCGCCATCACGGTAGTAAACGTCAACCACTTGCATGTCTGCACGTACTTCACCACCTGTCATACCTAGGAAACCACCGATTGGCGTGTTAGATAGGTTTGGCCAGCCGAAGAAACAAGAGAAGTTACCTTCTGCGAAACGACATACGTGGCCGTTAAACTTCTTGTCTTTCAGGTTGTTACGGAATGGCAATTGGTGCTGCTGTTGGTAACGAGGGATTGTGTAAGACGCACCGATACCACATGGACCGTACCAGATCATGTCTTTAGACCAGCTCTTCTCAAGAACTTCTGGTGGGCAACCCATAGCGCCACTGTCGTTTAGTGCAGATAGGTCATCAACCATCTTGTTCACTAGTGCTAGTGTTGCTACGCCTTCTTCTGGTGCTGCGTCTTCGAACAGTAGGCCGTCGTGGTTACGAGGACCAGGGTATACGAAGTGCTTACCTGTTGATGGTGGTAGTGGGTAACAACCCGCTTGGTCCATTGCACCTAGAAGGTCTAGGAATAGGCCAGTCTTAGTGATCTTGCCGTTTTCAACACAGTTAAATTCTGCGTAACGGATGTTCATGATTTTGCCAGTTGGGCGCATGCCTAGGTATTCAGCGTCGAATAGACCCATGAAGTGACCCATGCTCATTACCCAGATTTCACCTGATGTTACTTCGTTCTCACCACCGATGAAGATGTCTTGACGACGCTGCATGCGAGTCATTGATTTCATCAAAGGAGCCCAGAAAACGTCAGCCGCTGCTTGAGCGCCTTGTTGCTCACGGAATGGGTAAACACCACGCCATAGGTAATCTTCTGAAGTGTGTGCTTTTAGTACTTCTGCCACGTTCTCGTGAGTTGCGTTTTCCATTGCGCTGAAGTATTCACGTACAACGCGTTTCGCTTCTTGATATTTAGACATAATAAACTCTCTTATTTGCTGTCGAGTCGGCTTTGGGAACAGGACTCGAAATTAAGTTTTTTCATCCGACCGGGGAGCCAGCCGGAGTTTTTGAAATTCAGTTACGCTTTTGCTGCTTCGGCTTTTTTGCTCTTATCGAGCACGCCGCCTTTTAGTGTCTCTGGCAGTGATAGCCATAGAAGACCAGCAAGGATCCATACGATTGGTGAACCCCACATTGCGGTTTGTAGGTCGGTACGCTCTTGGATGAAGATAAGTACCATTGGTGCCCACATACCCAGGATACGACCGCCGTGGAATAGCGCCGCGCCGTAGCTACGTAGGTGTGCTGGGAACAGTTCTGAGAAGTAACCACCCCATACCGCTGAAGAAGACAGGCCGAAGTTGTAAATCAGACCAAGTAGAGCCAGCATGTTTAGGCCGCCAATCACCATGTCGCCAGGTGCAACAAAGAAGATTGAAACCATGATGCCCGCTAGGATGAAGCCAAATGCGTTCACCTTACGACCGAATTTGTCAGCTACCCAACCCCAGAACCAAGCACCAAACAGTGAACCAAATGCTGAGATAGAGAAGATGAGACCGATAGTTGCACCGTCGAACATACGTACATCACGTAGGTAAGTGGTTACGAAGCCACCAAAGAATTGGAAACCATAGAAGTTAAGGCCAGCCAGTAATAGACAGGTTAGTGTGATCTTACGGTAGGGCTTGCTTAGCATTTCTCCCCAAGAGCCTTTTTTCGCTGGTGCATTTGATTCTTCTGCTTTTGCTTGCTCTTCTTCACCGTAAGCGATCACTTTGCTGTCGCTAGGTAGTACAAAGATCATGACAACAGCGGCTGCCAATGGTGGGATACCACCAACAAGCATTAGGCTTTCCCATGGTGCATCGATGCTTGCAATAAACGCTGCATACGCACCCATTACCATCAGTGCAACAGAGAACATAGAAGACGCGAATGCCGTCAACTTACCACGTACCGTTGGCGTAAATAGGCCGATCATCAGGCTTACTGCCACGGTGAAGTAACCACCCAGTGACAAACCAATGATGAAACGCATTGCTGCCCATGTTGTGTAGTCGGTGAACATCATATTGATGATCGTTGCGCCACCGTTTAGGGCTGTGATGGTAATAAGAGTGGATTTCTTACCAAATTTTGTTGCGAACCAAGCACAGCTCAATGCACCGATAAGTGCACCAACCGACTGCCATGTATAGAACTGGGCAGTGTCTGACAGGCTAATACCATCATACGCTTCAACGATGTATGGGCGTACGTAGTCAATAATTACAAAGTTATAACAATAGAAAAAGTAACCAACCAGTATCGCTAGATAGGCAGCTACCCTTTGAATCATAGGAACTTCGCTCATGTGTCTTTTGGCATTCATGACCGATAAACCTCTATTTCACTTAGGATTTGTTGCTATTCAAACTTAAAGAACACGATCTTATTGGGATCATCTTCGATTTCGTGTCGTGGTGAATCATAGTTTTTTTAAGGTCATTAGATCCGTGATCAATATCAATTTTAAAATGAATGCGTACCCAATTAGTGGTTTTTAGTGATGGGAGTCTCATTAAATCGGTCTTTTTGGCATTTTTGAATATATAACCGTCTATATTGGTGATTATAGTCACAGTTATGGCGGGATTATCGTTTAGATATGCTTTTTTAAAGTAATATCCAAGCACAAATAATTAGCACCCATAATTATGGAAACCCTGAAATGGTTACGTACTCAAGTTTTGCGGTGATTGCGTTATACGTGTTAATCACCATATTAATCAGCTATTTAGTGAATAAGCGCTACAGCAATGGTGGCGACTTTTCTACGGGTGGAAAGCAATTTGGCTGGTTTACGGCAGGTGTTTCGATACTTGCGACTTACATTAGTGCGATGACGTTTGTAGGGATGCCAGGTTGGGTTTATAGCTCTGGCATGGAAGCGATGAGTATTCACCTTAACTATCCCATCGTTATTTTTTTCACCGTCATTTTCTTTGTGCCAGTCTTTTATAAGCTGGGCTTGACTTCGATTTATGAATATCTTGAGCACCGCTTTGGGGTGTATGCAAGAACCATCAACTCGATTGTGTTCATTGTGGTTCAATGTATATCTGCGGGTGTGATTTTGTATGCTGTGGCGCTGATCTTAGTGCAAGTTCTGCCTATCAGTATTTCTGAAGCCATTATCTACATCAGTATTTTCACCGCTTGCTATACCTATGCGGGCGGAATTTCCACGGTTATCTGGACCGATATGTTGCAATCTGCAGTATTGGTGGCGGGCAGTATCGCTATCTTTGCTATTCTAATGACAGAGATTAATGCGGCAGATTACCTTTCTCGTAATCACCTGAATATCATCAACTTAGACTTTGATTTAGGCGTAGATACCACACTCTGGGCTGGCGTGGTTGCCGTGAGCTTTTTGCATTTGAGTGTGTACGGCACCAACCAATTGATCATCCAACGCACGTTAGCGACGAGATGTGAAAAGACGGCGCAGAAGTCGATGCTGTTGTGTGGTTACGGTGCATTTTTTGTGTACTTATTCTTCGCGGTACTCGGTGTTCTTTTGAGTGTTTTCTATCAAGATCAATCGTTTGAAAACAGCAACGAAGTGATTTTGGATTTCGTCTTCAACCACACTAACCCAATCGTCGTTGGTTTGATCATTTCCGCATTGGCGGCGGCCGCAATGTCGACCTTGGATTCGACCTACAACTCAATGGCGACCGTCGCGACGTTCGATATCTACAAGCGTTTCGTTCGCAAGAGTGCCGATGATGAGCACTACGAAAAAGTCGCAAGAAAGATGAGTTTGCTCGCTGCGGCTATGGTGGTAGTGCCAGCTCTTCTGGCGGTATCGAATGAATCGGTACTCAAAACCATCGCTAGTCTGACTTCTATCTTTGTTGGTATCCGTTTGGGTTCATTCGTGCTTGGTTTATTCTGGGTGAACGCCAATGAGAAAGGCGTGATCGTTGGCAGTATCATGAGTGTGATTGCGGTGTTTACTGTGATGTATCTCGACGTGGCTTGGCCGTGGTTCGCGCCAATTGGTACGTTCGTCTTCCTTTTGTTTGGTGTGTTAGTGAGCCGTCGTTGGGGCGCTGTGACTGCCGAGCAACAAATCTTTATCAATAATCAAAAACATCTTTTTGCAAAGCCAACCGCAAGCCATTACGGGCTGTTGGTGTTCGCTGTGGCGACCATCGCTGCTTGTATGGTTCTCCCTGATTGGCTTTATGCTGCATTGTCGTAATAGGTAAGTTTATGCTGTCCATCTTTGATATTTACAAGATTGGTGTGGGCCCTTCTAGCTCTCACACCAATGGTCCAATGATCGCGGGTTACCACTTCACTCGTTTGATTGAATCGAACTTGGCAAAAGTGGTTCGTATTCAAGTCGATTTATACGGCTCACTTTCGTTAACGGGGATTGGTCACCATACAGACCGTGCGACCATTTTGGGTCTGTTGGGTAACAAACCAGATACCATCAAAATCGCTTCTGCGAACAAAGCGATGCGCAAGGCGATTGAAGAGGGCATGATGTCTGTCGATGGCCGTCATGAAATCGAATTCAACTACAAAACGGACATGTTGTTCCATGAAGAGAACCTTCCTCTGCATGAGAATGGCATGACGATTACTGCGTTAGATGCGCATGGCAATCAGGTTGGGTTTGAAACTTACTACTCTATCGGTGGCGGTTTCATCGCAACGGCGGATGAACTGCAAAATGGCAGCGCGACTGCGCCCGTAGAAGTTGAGTTCCCATTCTCCAGTGCGGACGAAATGTTGGCGCAGGCAGAGAATAACGGCATGAGCCTTGGCGGCATGATTCTGAAAAACGAACAAGCGTTTCAGGATATGGAAGCCATCAATCAACGCGCAGAACAGATCTGGCGTGTGATGACGCGTTGCATGGAGCGCGGTTTCGAAACAGAAGGTATCTTGGATGGCGGCTTGAACGTGACCCGACGTGCGCCAAACTTGTTGAAGAAGCTTGAAGCAAATGCAGCAATCGAAAACGATCCAATGGAAATCATGGATTGGATTAACTTGTTTGCTTTTGCTGTGAGTGAAGAAAACGCGGCTGGTGGACAAGTCGTAACGTCGCCAACTAATGGTGCGGCGGGTGTGATTCCTGCGGTATTGATGTACTACCATCGCTTCATCAAAGAGCTTGATACTAAACAGCTTAAAGACTTCCTTGCTGTGTCCGGTGCGATTGGCATTTTGTACAAAACCAACGCGTCTATTTCGGGTGCCGAAGTAGGTTGTCAGGGTGAAGTCGGTGTATCTTCCTCTATGGCGGCAGCTGGCTTGACCGCGCTACGTGGTGGCAGCAATGAGCAAATTTGTATTGCGGCTGAGATTGCCATGGAGCACTCGCTAGGCATGACTTGTGACCCAATCGGTGGCTTAGTGCAAGTACCGTGTATTGAGCGTAATGCAATGGGTGCAATGAAAGCGATCAATGCATCTCGCATGGCATTAAAGCGTAATAGTAAATGTCTGATCTCGTTGGATAAGGTAATTGAAACCATGTACCAAACGGGCAAAGACATGAACAAGAAATACCGTGAGACGTCACTGGGTGGGTTAGCTTTGATTCACCTAGCGCCGCCTTGCGAATAATGAGTTAGGCACATCTAACCAACAAAAAAGCCGAAGCACTGAGATGCATCGGCTTTCCTTTTTTGGAGCGTTTATAACTTAGCTATGCGTTTGCTCACCTTTTGGTGTGCTTTGGTTTGGTTGATAGTGCAAAATCACCATCGAGGTGGGTGACAGCAAGACTTCGCCTTCAGCATGTCCTGGGTTGAGATTACGTACGTTTGTATCACAGATCGTCACCCATTCTTGCTTTCGCTCATTGGGGAGCTTAAAGCGCGCTGTGGCGTTAGTTTGGTTGATGAGGTAGACCAGCTCTTGCCCTTCTTTACCGATACCAAGGTGAAGTGCGACGGAGCTTAAACGGTTCCAATCATCGTGCTCCATTAAGCGACCGTCTGTACGGTGCCAGAAAATACGGTTGTTATTGCGGTTTTCGCCACTGAAAGCTCGGATAAATGGCACCATGTATTGATTTCGGTTGGCGACCATTTGTGACATCCATGCTTTGAAATGTTGCTTACGTTCTGTCTCTTCCCAGTTCAGCCAACTGGTTTCGTTGTCTTGGCAATAGGCATTATTGTTACCGCCTTGGGTGTGAGACAGAACATCAGCAGTGAGAATGTGTGGGATACCGAAGGCAAACAGCAAGCTAGCAATAAGGTTGCGTTTTTGCTTCTCACGCGTGGCGATGATCATCAGATTTTCCGTCTCGCCCTCAACACCGTAGTTTTCTGAACGATTGTCACCGTGACCGTCGCGATTTTCTTCGCCATTGGCTTCGTTATGTTTGTGCTTGTAAGACACTAAATCTTGCAGTGTGAAGCCATCGTGATACGTGATGTAATTTACGGTGAGTTTGTATGGCCAGTTCGCTGCACTATAAATGTCACGAGAGCCCATTAATCGAGTGGCAAACTCTTTTAAATAGCCTTGATCACCGCGCCAAAAACTGCGGGAAATATCACGCAGTTTGTCATTACATTCGTTCCAACCAAATGGAAAGTTACCCACTTGGTAGCCATTTGGACCAATATCCCAAGGTTCGGCAATCAATTTGGTTTCACGCAAAATTGGGTCTTGCGCAACGGCTTTAAAGAAAGCTGCTTCTGGGTTGTAATCATCGCCCTGTCGACCTAACGTTGCAGCCAAGTCAAAACGGAAGCCATCGACTTTAAATTCGCTAACCCAGTAGCGCAATGTATCCATCACAAGGTTTAAGGCTGGTTGGTAGGTGAGATCCACTGTATTTCCGCAGCCAGTGTAATTGGCGAAGTGGTTGCCATGTTTGATGTAAAAACAGGAATCGAGGGCCTTCAGGTTGAAAATTGTAGGCCCTTCACCACCTTCAGCAGTGTGGTTGTAAACCACGTCGAGAATCACTTCGATGCCGTTTTTATGCAATTCGCGAATTGTTGTTTTTAATTCCGTAACGGCGTCTTGTTCTGCGTAGCGCGGATCGGGCACCATAAAGAGATAAGGGTTGTATCCCCAATAATTGACCTTTTCCATCTCTAGTAGGTGAGGCTCATGCATGCATGCTGCGACAGGTAGCAATTGCAGCGTGTTGATGTTTTGTTGTTCGTAAAAGGCCAGCATTTCAGGTGATGCAAGACCTAAATAGCGCCCCCTCAGCTTGTCCTCAACCTCTGGGTGGCGTTGGGTAATCCCTTTGACGTGCGTCTCAAACAACACCATCTCTTCTCTGGGTATACGCGGGTGATCCGTGTTTTGCCAGTCAAAATCATCTTCGATAACGACGCACTTCGGCATATCGAAACTTTTGGCTGGAGAGTACGGAGGGTGATAGTGGAGGGCTTTATCTATTGATTTTGCGTACGGATCAGAAATTAACAGTGGCTCTTCCTTGTGGGAAACAAGGTAACCGTATTTTTGCCCCGGCTTAATATCTGGAATAAAAGTATGACGTATGCCAGCGTATTCATTCGGTAAACCGTGAAGCTCGTAGCTGCCATCGTCTGCAAACAATGCCAGTTGAATGTCTTTTACGCCTGGAGCATGAATAGAGAAGTTACAGCCTTCTTTATTCAATGTTGCGCCTAGGGGGTAGGGGCGAGAGAGAAGTCGTGTCATCGGAGATACTTTATTTAATATTTATTGCTACCTTTAGGAAACTATAAGTTAAAAACTTTGTCTTACTAAGGTCAACCACCCTAAATATAAAAATATTCGTGTAATTTAATTACTTTATGTGACGGCTTAGAGTCAAAAATATGAAATGGCTATCACTTTGTAGCGGCTCAAAACCGAACAAACTTACTAATTCCTCCCTAGATTGGTGATCTGACTCGAAAAAACACCATTCGGTAAATTTTCTACTCCCTTCTCATCCCCCTTAAATTAGTTTAGGGCGGAGGAAGTCATCCTTGTACGCCTCGGGTAATCTCACAACTGTTGAAACAAACGGGGATTCGTTCCCATCTTACCTCTCTTTCTTTAGGTGTGTTTTTACTGCCTATATTCACCTAAAAGAGTGAGCAGGGAAGACAGAATTATAAATACCCTTAATGGAGTTAAGAATGAAAAAAGTAAGTGCAATTGCTGCTGCTGTAGCTGCAACTTTAGCTGCTGGTTCTGCATTCGCAGTGGATTTCCACGGTTACATGCGTGCTGGCGTTGGCGTGAACGCTGACGGTGGTCAACAATTAACATTCGAAAAGAACAAGATCGGTCGTCTAGGTAATGAAAGCGATATCTACGGCGAGATTCAACTAGGTAAAGAAGTTTACAACAACAACGGCAAAACGTTCTACGTAGACTCTATGGTTGCAATGACTTCTAATGGTTCAAACGACTGGGAAAGCACTTCTGCTAACTGTGGTTTGGATAACGGCGAAGTGAAATGTGTTGACGATGCACAATTCGCACTACGTCAATTCAACGTTCAAGCTAAAGGCCTACTAAACTTTGCTCCAGAAGCAACACTTTGGGCTGGTAAGCGCTACTACCAACGTCACGACATTCATATCTCTGACTTCTACTACTGGAACATCTCTGGCGCGGGCGCTGGTGTTGAAGGTATCGAAGCTGGTCCTGGTAAAGTTTCTTTCGCTTGGGTTCGTAACGACCGCGGCGATATCGCAGACCCAGGCAACGATGGTGGCGCAACAAACGTAAACACTCTAGACGTACGTTACGCAGGTCTTCCTCTATGGGACAACGGCTCTCTAGAAATGGGCTTGAACTACGCAATTCTTAACGAAACTGACGCTGCGCCAAACGGCACTAAAGATGCGAAAAACGGCGTAATGTTCACAGCAGAATTGACTCAAGGTCTAGACGCTGGTTTCAACAAAACAGTGCTTCAGTACGGTACTGAAGGTTACTCAAAAACAATGGCATTCTACGGCGACGGTAGCTGGTACGGCGCAGAAGCTGACAACGGTGCATCTGGTTACCGCCTAATCAACTGGGGTGTAATCGGCATGGGCGACAGCTGGGAAATGGGTCACCAGTTAGTGTACGGTGTTGGTGAAGACATGTGGGCTGGCCAAGACAAGTGGGAAACAATGTCTGTTGTTGTTCGTCCAATGTACAAATGGGATGACAACCACAAAACTATCTTCGAAGCTGGTTACGCTATCGACGATAACGACGGCGAAGAAAACAAATACGGTAAGCTAACTGTTGCACAAGCATGGTCTGCTGGTTCTAGCTTCTGGGCTCGTCCTGAAATACGTGTTTACGCTTCTTACCTAACGGCTGACAAAGAAGACAACTCAAACACATTTGACAACGGTCGTTCAGACGATACGTTCCAATTCGGTGTACAAGCTGAAGCTTGGTGGTAATCATCTAACCACTAAGTCCTAAATTGTCCTAGAATGATACAGCCAGAACTTATCTGGCTGTATTTATTTAAAAAACAATAAAGAGTCGAGGTAGACAGTAATGAAAAAATGGCTTGCTCCCGTACTGCTGGGCATGTTGGCTACTGGTTGTGCGTCTGTAGAACAAGTAGAGATGAGTCCAAAAGGTCAGCAACAAGTGATCACTCAATCGGGTGATATTCAATGGGTAACGGTTGATGTACCTGTGGTTACTGAATTCGCTTTGACTGATAAAAGCCAAATGTTGTTGGATGGTAACAGTGCTGGCGCTATTGCAGCGTTTGCTCTTCCAGGTAACCGTGGCAGTCTCGATATCAAATTAGAGACATTCGTAAGTAAAGAACTTCAATTTTATGCTCCTAATGTCGCAGTGATGAACTCGGCAGGAGAAACCATTTACCAAGCAGATTTTTCAAAGTTTAAGTATGAACCAGCAAAACTGTTGGACAACGATAAATTCGTACTTGATCTCAATGTGATTCCAGACATGACAGGTAACGATCTGCATGTGTTGGTTTACACGACTTCCGCCGATCTAAAAGGAAGTACACAAGTTTTACACCCTGCAAAAGCCTTCGCCATGGCGCGTCACACTCAGCCGCCAGATATTGCAGACCCTCTAGCGAAACATAGCCCACTCGGTCAGTTCCGCTTTTCGGTATCCGCGAATGATATTGTGAATACTAAGATTGTTGCGAAAAACGATAACATTCCCCAAGGTACGGACCTTACTAGCTACTACTACAGCTCAATTGAAGCGGCAGTCGCAGCGAATGATATTCCGAAAGCGCTCACTTTGCTTGATGAAGCAAAAGAACTGGGTATCGAAGGTGCGCAACAAGTGTTTGTGAAAGCCGTAAATAGAAAATAATCAGATAAAAAAAGGTCAGCGAAATGCTGACCTTTTTCATAGAAAATAAACTAATAAAAATACCCCTACATAGAGTTACCTTATTCACATAATTATTTTTATTACTTTGTTTTTTATATAGTTTGGATCAATAATTAATGGCAGTTCCTAATTTATTTTTTGTACTTAGGAAATAAACAAACTTCTCGAAGTGATTTAAATTCGCAATCTGACAATATTTATTTGGCGTTTGATATTTCCATTTTAATAACGATTAATATTTCTTTTAACCGTTGAGTTTATTTTGCTTTGGATATACTAAAAAGGAATTACGTGAAATGAACATGATGAAGACCTCTCTTGCTGCTGCCCTACTTGTTGCCTTAGTAGGTTGTCAATCGACGGCAGAACCAGAAGCGGCCGCAGAGCCTGTTGTTAATATGTCTCAAGACGAAGTGGTTGCTTTCATGAAAGCGTGTGACAACCCAGATAGCACAGCGAAAGGACCTATTTCTAAACCACTATTTGTGGTGGGTACTTTTGCGGATTCCGATTGGAAACACGTGCCTCAGCGTCAATACACCTACAAAGGGAATAATTTCTACCAAGCCGTGGTTCAAGAAAAAGTAGGCTCCTACAAAATGCAGTATGCGACCGAGTTGTGGTTCCCACAATTTACCGCAAAAGGTAATAGAATGAACGTTGGTGAATTAACACCATTAACATTTGGTGGTTACGGTACGGATACTTCGGTTGATATTAAAGAAGATGGTAAATATGTATGGAGTCTTCAGTTTGAAGGAAAAGGTAAACCTGTTCATGTCATGGTAAATAAGTGCCAATAATATTCAATTCAATTCAATTCAATTCAATTCAATTATTTAAAATCTATTTTTATTTATTAACCCCTGCATGAAACACATGTCGGGGTTAATTTTATTACTCAAATTTCCGTAGTTTATTTGAGTAAGTTAGGGAGAATAAAATGCGTAATATCCTACGTAACCATCGCCTGTCTCGATCGTTGCTTGCGTTAAGTGTGATTGGTGCTTTATCTGCGTGTAATTCTTCTGGTGGTGGCGACACTAATAGCAGCACTCCGCTACCGGATACCAGTTATGCTTGCCAAGCCAATGTCATGGCGCAAAGTAACCAACTTCGTACTTATCAAATCATGGTAGAGAGTTTTGTGGATGGTGATGCGAGCATTGGTCACGGTACAGGTTATGGCACCAGCCATCATAACGGCGATTTGCAAGGAGTGATTGATTCACTCGATTACATCCAAGACTTAGGGATGAATGCGATTTGGTTGACGCCAGTTTTTGAGTCAGAAGAGATAGCAGGACAAGATCATTGGGCGGATCGTTTGGACGCCACCGGCTATTTTGCGACAGATTACTTTAAAATCGACCCCAAATTTGGTGACTTAGCGACCGCGAAAACTTTAGTCGAAGAAGCACACAAACGCGGTCTGTACGTATTTTTTGATGGCGTATTTGGCCACCATAAGAATGGTTTGATCAAACCCTCGCCTTCCGGCTTGTTGCCTTCAGGCTCAAGCAATCCCGTGGATTACCCAGCCAGTCTCGATTTCTACAAAGAGGTGGCGACGTATTGGATCAAAGAACTCAAGATTGACGGCTGGCGTTTAGATCAAGCCTATCAAGTTCCGACAGACGCTTGGACACAACTTCGTAAAGCCGTCGATGAAGCCTCACAAAGTGTGACGTACACCAATAGCAAAGGCGATCAAGTGAATCCGTTGGGTTACATGGTGGCAGAGATTTGGAAAGGGGAGTCTGAGATTGCGAATGAGGCGTATGGATCGAACAGCGATCCAGCATTGTGCTCTGCGTTTGACTTCCCTATGCGATATCGCATCGTTGAAACTTTGGCCGTGAATGAGAGCGGCGTGGGTGGTCGCGGTGTGGATTGGTTAGACAACGGCTACAGCACACACAACCAATATCCAACACATGCGCAGCCGAATTTGATGATCGGCAACCATGATTTAGTGCGCTTTGGTGACTTGTTACAGCGCGGAAACTTGGCGGATGTGAATGATGCAGAATATTGGTTACGCCATAAAGCCGCGTTTGCTTTCCAAGCGGCGTACACCGGGCCAATCACGTTGTACTACGGTGATGAAATCGGGGATCAAGTGGATGGTTTTGCCGCAAAAGAAGACAACAGCACCTGTGCCATTCAAGGTTTGTGCGATGATCACGTTGCGCGCAGCAGTGCGAAAATTGAAGGCGTGACGGCGACGCTTGATGCAAACCAAGCCGATCTCAAATCTTATGTGACATCGCTGATGACAATGCGCGATGCGCATCCTGCACTTTATCAAGGGTCACGCACGAATTTAGTTGCGAGTAACGGCAGTTATGTGGACTTGAAACAATCTGGTTCGGACAAAGTCTTGTTTGCGCTAAATACCTTAGAGAGCGCTAGAAGCGTCACTCTTACTCAGGAGAGTGTTGGTACTGGTGAGTTGGTGGATTTGCTCACGAATGAAAAAATTACTCCGAGCAATGGTCAATATCAGATTCTGATGTCGCCACTACAAGGACGATTCTTTGCGGTAAAACCTTAAGGAATTATCCAGAATTGATGCTCACCAGTTGAGCTGACCACAAGCTTTCTTATAAACAAGCCAAGTGTTGTTGCTGACCCCCATAGGCGCACACTTGGCTTTTTTCTGTCTGTTTTACTTTTCCCTTAATGGTTTTACGACGATGTAGCCAACAAGTTGCTTCGCTTTTTGTATTGGCGTTTGTTTTCAGCAGATGGATATTTGTGAGATAAGCTGCACATTAAAAAGTAAATTAACACTTGTGCAACGTAAAAATGTGACTGAAGGATTACTTATGCCCCACTAATATGTTTATCGTGTTTGGGATTTATATAACTAATGGAAAAGTATAATGAAATCCATAACGAACTCCCTCTGTCTCCTTGCTGCTGTTAGCTCTCCGTTTGCATATAGCCAAATTATCAACGGTGACTTTGAACAGTGGAATGGCAATGTACCTACGCAGTGGTCAGTGATTGACGCTGGCATCGCGGTGTCGCCAAGCAGCGAACAAATCAAATCGGGCGGCCTGGCTGCTCAAGTCGTCGTGAATACAGGTACCCAAAGCAACACTGACCTTTTGCAAACCATTAATGTGGAGCAAGGGAAAACCTATCCGTTTTCTGTCTCGGTTTATCACACCGAAGGAAATGTAAAAGCACGTCTGGTGGTTGATGGTTATCACAATTACTCAGATCCGCAGCAGGTAAACCAGTGGCAAGAGCTGGCGCACAACTACACAGCGAGCTCGAACAAGACCATCAACGTCGGTTTGCGTTTTTACGATGAAGCCAGTTTTGATGGCTCAGAAGTTGTCTACGTCGATAATTTTCAACCGACTGAGACGAGTACACAACCTCCTGTAGAAAGTTGTAGTGATCACCAAGTGGTCTTGACTCTCACAACCGATAATTATGGTTCAGAAACTAGCTGGACGTTAAAAAACAACCAAGCTGAAGTACTGTTTTCTGGTCAGGGATATGAGTCAGCAATCACCATTGAAAAGAGCATGTGCTTAGCTGACGGTAACTACCAATTCACGATTCAAGACGAGTATGGTGACGGCATTTGTTGTGGCAGTGGCGCGGGGTCGTACACGCTGACTGAGGGAGATAAGACTCTTGCTTCTGGCGCTGAATTCTCGAAAAGTGAAACCACCGATTTTACGTTAGGTGACTCAACCACGACCCCACCAGTGGTTGATGGTTACTATCAAGCGGCATCTGGTAAGACGGGATACGCTCTAAAAACAGCGTTGTTTAACATTATCAATAATCACTCCAGCCGAGGCTATTCTGCGGTCTGGACCTTGGTAAAAGATGCCGATATTGATCGTTATTACGAAAATGATGGCTCTATTCTCGATATGTATTCTGAAAAGCCATCTGGTAGCGATACAGTAAGCTTTACCAAAGTCGCAGACCAATGTGGCCAATACAAAACGGAAGGGGATTGCTACAACCGTGAGCACTCTTTCCCGAAAAGCTGGTTTGGCGGTAAGGTTGAGCCGATGAACTCAGACGGTCATCACTTGTTTGCAACCGATGGTTATGTAAACGCGAAGCGCAGTAATTGGCCATTTGGTGAAGTGGGCACCGTGACCTACGTGTCTAGTAATGGCTCTAAACTTGGCCAAGCAAGCACTAGTCTGGGCTACTCCGGTACGGTGTTTGAGCCGATTGATGAGTTTAAGGGCGACTTCGCCCGTGCTTATTTCTACATGGCGACCCGTTATGAAAATGTTGTAGGTAATTGGGAAGGTAATTCAAGCAATGCGGATGCTGTCCTTAATGGTTCAAGTTCGACGGTTTTTGAACCTTGGGTGTTAAACATGCTTAAGCGTTGGCACAAAAATGATCCTGTTAGTGAAAAAGAACGAAATCGGAATCAACAAGTGTTTGATTTTCAAGGCAACCGCAACCCATTCATTGATCACCCGGAGTTTGTTGAACAGATTTGGGGAAACTAACACCTTCTTGATTTTGGTATCCGCCATTTAGTGACGCCAATAAAACAAAGGGGAAGTGTGATGCTTCCCCTTTTTCATTATGGATGTTTTCAAATGAAACTAGTTTTTCGTAACGGTTACGATTGGCGCTGACTTGTCAGCTGCATTGAAGTGGAAGTTGTAATTTCCTGCTTCTGCAATCGCAATTTTTAGGTTTGCGCTACCGCCACCGGCTTCCATCGTCAGCCCTTTACCAAGTTCAACACTGCCTTCACCACCGAAGTTGGTGTCTGCTGCCCAGTCTGCGCTCGCAACTTTCATCTCGTAGTTGCCCGCCGCTACGTCAATGTCTAGCGAGTAAACATCATTAGCGACGTAGCTGAACTTCGCTGCTGAATCTTGCGCTGGAGTGTCCCAACTTGTGATAGTGCCACGTAAGTAAAGTGCTGTTTCACCGAATGTTGGTGCATCTGCTGATTTGGTCACTGACACGACCGGTTTTTCTACACTTTCATCTTGAACATGCAGCGCGTTCAGAGTGAAGTTGTACTTACCTGTTTCAGCAACAGACAGCTTACAGTTACCTTCTGAACCTAATTCTAGTGAACCAGAAGCTATATTCGCAGCATCACAACCGATGTTTGGATTTGCCCAACCAGAGTCCGCGAATTTGAACTCGTGTTCACCTGCTTCAAGAACGCCAGTTACAGAGTACATGCCGTTGCCAATAAAGGTCATCGCCCAGTCACTGCTATCTGACCACTCGTTCATGGTGCCTTTGACGTAAACCACGGTTTCGCCGTAAGGAGGAATACTCGATACGTCTTTATTATCCGTGTTTACTGGTAGGCCAGCACCTTGCGCGCCGTTTTGTGGCTGCATGAATACCGCTGTTGTCAGTGCTGGTACTGTGAAGGTTTCATTGGTGAAGCTTGCACCTTTCACGATGTCATCCGCAGAGTTTTGTTGAACTTCATGTAACTCGAAACCAGTTGCGCCAGCAACTTTGAAAGATTTCTCAGTTGATGTTGAGTTCACAACGGCCACGACAGCATCGTAGTTCGAATCTAAATCGGCACCTGCTGATGTACCATCGTCGATAGACATCACAATCAAGCCTTCCACTTGGTCTTTCCCTACGTTGCGGAAGTCAACACGGTTCATCACTTCTTGCGCGGTATCTAGGCGGAACAGTTCGCTTGTGCTACGGATTTTTAGTAGCTCTAGGAATTGTTGCTTAGTCAGCTCGATGTCGGTTGAATCTGGTTTCGCCGTGCTGTCACCAACGATGGTTTTGATCAGCTCCCAGTTTGCACCGTCTTTGTCTTCACGTGGTAGACCAACGTTCCAGTTATTGTCGCTTCCGTCGAAGAATACACGGTTGAACCAGTCACCAGAATCGTACGAGTCGCGCTGCATGGATTTAGAGCGCAATAGCTCAGAACCCATATGGATGAATGGAATGCCTTGACCAAGCATCACCGTTGATAGGGACACAGACTGCATACGTGCACGCTCGGCAGATGAAGTACCTGTCGCAATCTTGTAGGCGTTGTTATCCCACAATGTTTGGTTGTCGTGCTTAGACACGTAAGAGATGTTCTCTGATGGCACTTTTGTGTAGCCTGCAGGCGCACCATTGTAATCAACGTTCTTACCCAGCTTGGTTTCGCCTTTGTAATCAAGAAGGATGTAGTCAGCCAAGTTACCAGCCATACCTAGACGAACCAGATCTTGGTTGTGTAAACGACCATTCACCGACTCTGCGTCAGTTTTGGTTTCTTCGTTAGGGTAAGCGGCGTTACCAAAGCCTTGGTTAAAGCGAAGTGGGTGCTTACCTTCAGAATCTAAACCGCCATCAAACGGGCTTCCGCCACGAACTGCGTCACGCAGACGATCAGAGAAAGTACCGATTTCTGTCCCCGCCATGTTGACTTGTGTCGCCTGATCGAAGCGAGCGTTTTGCGCGACTTCACCAAAGTCCCAACCTTCGCCGTAGAACAAGGTATTCGGGTCAATTTCACGGACTTTTTCAAGTGCGTAAACCATCACATCTTTCGGCTGGTGGCCCATAAGGTCAAAACGGAAACCATCGACTTTATAGTCATCCGCCCATACCATCAATGAGTCAACCATTAGTTTACCCATCATCAAGTTCTCGGTTGCGGTGTTATCACAACAGGTTGAGTTTTCGACGCCGCCAGTGTTGACGTTTAGGCGGTGGTAGTACCCAGGGACAATCTTATCCAGTACTGATTTTTCGTTCACACCAGATGCATTTGTGTGGTTGTACACGACGTCCATGACCAGTTTCAGATCCATTTTATGCGTCGCTTGAACCATTTCGCGGAACTCAAGAATACGCTTAGACCCGTTAGGTTCGGTCGCATAACTGCCTTCTGGCACGGTGTAGTGGTAAGGGTCGTAACCCCAGTTGAAGCTGTCTAGCATGCGAAGATCGTTCATCAACGCTTGTGCTTTGCCCGTTGTTGGGTCGTAGCTATTTAATACCTCTTCAATCACTTTGCCGTCATCTTCGGTCTCACAAATGGAGGCTTCTGGCTTGATGCCACAAAGTTTACCCACGGTGTCGGTGATATCGACTCGCTTGTCAGCGTCTTCATCCACGGTTGCAATATCAAATGCTGGCAAGATATGTAGCGTTGTTAGGCCAGCATCTTTTAAAGCTTGTAAGTGAGATACAGACTCACGCTCAGGTTCTGTAAGCGCCAGATATTTGCCATCAAGACTTGGTGTGCCTTTGCTGTCGTTAAAGCTGAAATCACGAATGTGTGACTCGTAAAGGACGTGGTCTTCGTCTTTTTTAACCGTTGGGCGTGCGTAGTTTTTCCAATCTTGAGGCATTAAGCTTGGATCATCTAAATCAACCACTTGCGAGTATCGTGAGTTCTTAGACAAGCTCATTGAATATGGGTCTGTTACTAAACGCGTTTCAACGACGCCAGTTGTTGGGTGGTATACCTTAACTTGGTAGCGATAGTATTTGTTGACAACGTTGCTTTGTGCCTCAGAAACCCAGATACCTGTTGCTGGGTCTTCCGTCATGGCAACGGTCGCTTCTTCTGCTAAGTTTTCATCGTAGATTATCAGATCAACATCTTGGGCAGTTGGTGCCCATAGTTTGAAGGTTGCGGCACCGCCTTCCACAATCGCACCGAGTTCTTGACCGATCGCGTTACCTGCCTTGGAATCGGCAAACACCGCATCCAAAACGCCCGGTTTTTGCACTTCAGTTGCAGAAATGACGTCACCATTTGCGTTGTAAGCCACCATAACGATTTGTGACTTCAGGATCGTACGCAAGGTCGCGTCATCGACATCGATACCTGCAGCTTGAAGGCTAGCAAGGTGACGGAAGCGTGATTTCAGACCATCAGACAACTCACCAGCTTTTGTCAGCTCAACCGCTGTACCGCCAGAGATTTGCTTATCTTCATCCATTTTGATGTCATTGCTAAGGCTGTAGAACAGCTTCATGGAATCCGCACTGGTCGCCGCTTCCCATGCAATGGTGTTGGCGTCTAACCAATGGGCTTTTTGACCATCAATATCAACAGGGCGCTCTTCTATTGGCTCGTAGTAAAGTTCACTGCTGCCGTGGAAGCCAAACAAACCTTTCGATTCGCCGATTTTCGTCAACTCTACTTTTGAGTTTGCGCTGCCGAACGCTTTCTCATCACCTTTGTGCAGAATGAAGTTCATGCATTCGTGTGGGTCAGAGGCGTCAGGGTTTATTTTCAGTACGTAGTAAGCACCGTAGGTGTCGTTGATGCCATCGAATGGGTGTGGCGCAGACCAATCCGTTCCTGTTCCCGGAATGCCCATTGCGTCTAAATCTGTGCTGGTACAGCCCTCACCGTTCCATAGGTGCAAGCCCCAACCTTCGTAGTCGCTGGCTGTTGAAGCTGATGCTACGTCACGTTTGTAATAAATGACGACTTCGTTCTCTCCCGCAGGGTACAAGCCTGAGCCAGGGGTCGTCGTATCTTCGTTCGTGCTATCACTACCACAACCGCTGATTACCGCGACGGAAATCAAAGGCAGTACGGTTTTGGCAATTGTTGATAATTTAAATGTCTTATTGTCCACGTTTACAAATCCATTGTTATTGAATTGATATTGAGCTGCGCGCTGCCTTCGCTGACTCAATCATCAAGAAGGTTTTGCACACGCTAGAAAGGCAGATGCCAAAAAAGGAAATGTTCAATTAGATGCTAATACACTGAATCATCAGCAAAATGTGAGAGCAGGCTGTTAAGTTTTTTACAGGTGCAAATTTTCTGTCACAGTCGATTTTGTTCACAAATTAAATAACAAAACAGGCGCATAGTGAGAGATTCTGCACATCATTAAAATGTAAATTTTTATGGGATGAGTAAGGGGGGATGATAGGGGATGAGAATGTCTCAGCCCCAAAACCGTGATTAAGTTCTATAAAAATGAGGGCTATATTTTTCTTTTAAAAATAAGTTGCAGTGATGTTGAATAAAATACCGCCATTAAGTTTTCGCAAGCTTCAGATTTTCGCTAAGTGGTCGTTATATAATGAAGGTAGTCGGCGTTACGTCGGCGCGTAATCATAAGATTTCCCTGAAAGGGAGTTGAATTGGGCCCTGAAACCAAAAGAGGCTATTTATGAGTAGTATGGGCATTGCCATTGCGGCAACTGGCCTTTCACTCGTCCTGATATTTGTGTGGATGATCTCGTTGTCGATGCGGAAACAGAGACTCGAGGCAGAGAGGAAAGCTCGCGAAGCCGCTTATCGAAAGGCGATGCATAAAGCGCGAGAGCAAGAGCGTAAAGAGCGAGAGTTCAAAGCCGAAACTGGGCATATCCCCACCATTTTATTTCTAGCGAAAGAAGCCGAAAAGGGCAACATTCGTCAAGCGCTGTATTGGTATGATAAAGCCGCTAAACTGGACAATGTGACGGGGATGTACGGCATTGTTCGCTTAAGTGAACGCATGCGCGAAGATGTGATTTTAAAAGAGCAGGCAAACTTCTGGCGTACCGCAATTGCGGGAATGGAAGGGGATACCGAAGCGAAATTTTCGACGGGCAAGGCCTTGGTCTTTGGTCGAGGAACTGAAAAAAATATCCCAAAAGGTAACCAACTGATTGAAACTGCCGCCGAAGAAGGCTGCATTGATGCCATGATTTATATGGGGGAATGGCAGCTTTCACCAGATAATAGTGCAGGACGCAGTGCAGATGCGCTTTACTGGTTTATGAAAGCGGCGGAAAAAGACAGTGCGGATGGCAAAATCCAAGTCGGCTTATGTTACCTAAATGGCATTGGTACAGAAAAAAGCATGGTTAAAGGTTGCTACTGGCTGGAACGGGCCGCGGAAGGTGGCAGTGCTAAAGCGATGTATCATGCTGGCGAAGCGTGGAAGGATAAAGGTAAAACGGGTAATGCAATTGCTTACGTTTGGCTGTTTCTTGCTGCTAATATGGGCTACCAACCTGCACGTACGTTGCGTGATGAAGTGGCAACCAATATTGGTGTTGATGTTGTCGTTGGATTGCAGTCCATAGCGAAGCCGTTGCAAAGAAAGCTGGCCTCAGGAATGGTTAGAAAGCACTCTATTATTCGAGCCCTTAACAAAGTGTACAAACGCGAAGCGTATTTTCCTGCGGAAGAGGAGCTCAATGCGGTGTTGAATGATGAGAATAAAGACGTCTCCGAAGCTTGGGAGGAGACATCAACACTAGATTTTCAGCCTAAGATGACAACGGTAACAGCAGAAGACCAGGCAAGCACATCGCCTAACGAAAAAAAACTCTCTAAAGATGCGCTCGATTTCACTCAAAACTTCCTTCAGCCATAACCTATCTTATCCAGAAGCCTCAAGATTGAGGCTTTTCTTTTGTCTTTAAAATGTTACGCCAAATCCAAGTCAGCTTAATGTATTTGAGGCTAGACATCCAATGACGTGAAAACTCATTTTCGACATTTGGAGGACGAAAGATGATAAGTCAACCTGTTAAAATCGGTGACGACACCGCCGTAGTCATTCCAAGCGTAATCCTGGCTCAGCTCGGGATAAGGGAAGGAGATACCCTAGAAATCGCACTGAATAAAGACAAAATGGAAATTAAGAAGATGGTGTTGAAAACCAGCGCTCCAACTTACTCTGAAGATATTGAGGAGAATTGAGTTAGAGAATCTTGGTTTGTCGGATACACTACTGGTTTCGCAAAACTGGCGCTTGCCGCTGTCTTTGAACTATCGATAACTACAATAAGAGGTAAGGTACTATGCAAGGTATCCTCTCTATACAATCTCATGTTTCTTTTGGTCATGCTGGTAACAGCAGTGCTGTTTTCCCAATGCAACGCATGGGTTTCGAAGTATGGCCGATTCATACCGTTCAATTTTCTAACCACACGCAGTATCAAGAAGGCTGGACTGGGCGAGCGTTTGCGGCTGAAGACATCAGCGAGTTAGTTCGTGGACTTGGTAACATCGGCACGCTGGAAAAGTGCCAAGCGGTATTGACGGGCTACCAAGGTAGCGCAGAGCAGTGCCTTGCTGTTGAAGATACCGTGACGAAAGTGAAGCAAGCGAACCCGAACGCACTTTACGTTTGCGACCCTGTGATGGGCGCGCCAGACAAAGGCTGCATTGTGGCTCCGGGCATTGCTGAAAATCTTCTAACGCGTTTGATGCCAATGGCGGACGTGATCGTTCCGAACCAATTCGAGCTAAGTCAATTTGCTGAGATGGAAATCCACTCACTAGACGATGCGATCACCGCATGCCAACGTGCGCTAGAGAAAGGTCCAAAAGTGGTGCTAGTTAAGCACCTTTACTGCCTAGAAAATGGCAGCTTTAACATGCTATTGGCTACGCAAGAAGGTATTTACCTTGCGAAGCGTCCTCAATTTGAGTTTGCTAAACAACCTGTTGGCGTGGGCGATCTTATTTCAGCTATTTTTACCGCGGGACTCTTAAAAGGCTGGTCTCCTAAACAAGCTTTCCAACATTGTCATGACGCGTGCTACGGGGTGTTAAGTGCAACGTATCATGCAGGCGAATGGGAGCTGCAAACTATCGCGGCGCAGCAAGAGTTTGTTGAACCAAGCAAACACTTCCCGATTGAAGAAGTGGCTCTGGTCACCGCATAATTGAGCGCAATTAAACAAAAAAGGGGAGCCATCATCGGCTCCCCTTTCTATTTGTTCTGTCAGTCTTACTGAGCTTTTTGCTGCTCTGATTTACAAACTGCTGCCGTAAAGACAACGTCTGTTGAGCTGTTTAGCGCAGTTTCAGCAGAGTCTTGAATCACACCGATAATGAAGCCAACCGCTACAACCTGCATTGCTACGTCGTTTGAGATACCAAACAGGCCACACGCAAGTGGGATAAGTAGTAGAGAGCCACCTGCAACACCTGATGCGCCGCATGCAGAAACCGCAGCTACAATACTTAGAAGTAGCGCAGTCAGTAGATCAACTTCGATACCCATAGTGTGCACAGCTGCAAGCGTTAGCGTCGTGATAGTGATTGCAGCACCAGCCATGTTGATGGTCGCACCTAGAGGGATAGATACTGAGTATGTATCCTCGTCCAGTTTTAGCTTCTCACATAGTGCCATGTTTACTGGAATATTCGCCGCACTTGAACGAGTGAAGAACGCAGTTACACCACTTTCACGTAGACAACGGAATACAAGTGGGTAAGGGTTTTGTTTGGTTTTAACGAACACGATCGCTGGGTTTACAACGAGTGCGATGATCATCATTGCGCCAAGAAGAACCGCCAGAAGGTGTGCGTAGCTTGCTAGTGCGCTAAAGCCCGTTGTCGCAAACGTTGAAGCAACCAAGCCAAAGATACCAAATGGTGCAAGACGAATGATAAAGCGCACAATGTGAGACACGCTGTGGCTTAGATCTTCAAATACGGCCTTCGTTGTTGCCGATGCGTGGTGTAGTGCAAGACCCAGACCCACACCCCAAGCAAGAATGCCGATGTAGTTTGCTTCTACTAGTGCATTTACTGGGTTGTCGACCAGTTTAAACAACAGTGTGCGTAGAATTTCAGCAATACCTTGAGGAGGCGTTGCACCTTCAGCGCCGGTGACAAGCGTTAAATTGGTCGGGAAAAGGAAGCTTAGAACCACTGCTGATAGCGCCGCGAAGAATGTACCCATCAGGTACAGTACAACGATTGGGCGCATGTAAGTGTGTTGGTTTTTCTTTTGGTTTGCAATTGAAGCGGCAACCAAAATAAACACAAGAATTGGCGCGATCGCTTTAAGCGCGCCGACAAAAAGGCTACCAATTAATCCCGCGCTTTCGGCATGGCTTGGAGAAATTGTCGCGAGCAAAATACCAAAGACGATACCGACAAGGATCTGGACGACGAGGTTACCACGAGCATATCGGGCAACGAGGCTGTTGTGTTGCATACATCATTCCTGCAATTTTATGCCAGAGTGGCAGGGCAATAGTCCATCATTACACGGCGATAATGCCCTTATATTACAAGGGGTGAGCATTGCTTCTGGTCACTAAGACACATGATTATCAATTATCCTGTTTTTATAAATTCAGCCATTTTCTTGCTGAATATCACATATCTTAGCTTGGTAATATTTTGTGTCTAGTTTTAGTTTGTTTTTGGATTAAATGTTTGCTCAATGTTATTTAAATAAGATTTTTATGTTGAAAATTATCATTAGTTATGAGTAATGGTTTTTAATAAAGTTGTTAAAAAGGAGACTTTCGTCTCCTTTGATTTTATTGACAACTCAAACGCAACAAATTAATAACTTTGTTGGCGCCTGCGCTTATCACTCATGGCATTGCGAGCAAGTTTACCGAATCGTCGACTTTGTGCTCGTTGCTCTGCCAAAGTCGCGCCGTTAAAGGCTTGTTCTCGCAATAGTTTTTGATAGTTATTGAAACGACGAACCTCCAGTTTGCCATTTGCAATCGCAGTTTGAACTGCGCAGCCTGGCTCAGTTTGGTGCTTACAATTGCCAAAGCGACAACGCTGAGCGAGCGCCTCAATGTCAGAAAATGCCTCACTGACCCCCGATTCACAATCTGCTAGTTGAAGCTCGCGCATTCCCGGAGTATCAATCAAGATGCCGCCATCAGGTAATAGATGGATAGAGCGCGATGTAGTTGTATGTCGCCCTTTGCTATCGTCTTCACGAATATGCCCAGTTGCCTGTTCTTGTTGCCCGAGTAATGCATTAACAAGAGTTGATTTGCCAACGCCTGAAGAACCGATAAAAGCGAGGGTTTGTCCTTCTTTGCACCAGGTCATGAGTTTAGAAGCACTCTCTATTTCTAAGCCGTTGACTGTCTCTATAGCTAATAGAGGGTCGAGCTTCTGTACTTGGCTTTTTAGTTCATCAGTATTGTCACACAAATCGGCTTTGGAAAGCACGATGACGGGTTCGACTTCGGCTTCATGAGCCAAGGCAAGATAGCGTTCAATACGACTTAAATTGAAGTCGTCGTTAAGGGAACAGACGATAAACACTGTATCCACATTGGCTGCGATAAGTTGCTCTACCACTTTGCTGCCAGCGGCTTTGCGGCTAAAGAGGCTCAAGCGATCCAGTAAGCGAACAAATTGCTGATCTTCATTTAAGATTACCCAGTCTCCGACGGTCATATTGGGTAAAGAATGGTGGGCATTAAGATGAACTTGCCCAGTTTCTGTTGCCAATAAATAACCACTTCGGTGATGCGCAATTACACGAGCAAAGATAGTGTTGTCGTAATCGTCTAATGTCAGTTGTTGCTGAAAAAATGGTTTCCAACCCAATTGTTTTAGAGGGTTTGAAGTTGAAACTAATGTGTCACAAAAAGTATGTGTTTGATTCATTATTGAATTATCCCAGACGCAACAAAGCGCCTTAATACAAATCGCATTAGGGTCTAATTCGGATAGAGTTGACCCCGGTGAAGACCGGGCAGAGAAGGGGAGTTGTGGCTATGCCACAGAGTTGGTGCTGTTAGGGTTACCCTTGCGATGCCCAGTTAGTGTTATTCAATACAATCATCTTGTGTCCTCTTCGTTGGTTAATAAATAAGTGAGTTAATTAAGCCAAAAGAGTATAGCCGCCCTTTTTTAAAGAGGGTAGCTATACTGCAAAAATATTAACTTTGTTTTGTGATGCGCTCTTCCATAATCTGCGAATACGTGTTGGCTTTTAAGCCGTATATGATTTGGACATGACGATCATCCAATATCACGACGCCATGCGCGCCATGATTCTTGAGTGCGTTCTTATCGATGACGGACGTCGCTCTGAGGGTAAGACGCAGCCGAGTCGCACATGCACCAGTTTCTAGCAGGTTCTCTATGCCCCCAATGGCGTCAATGATCGTATCGACGTCTTGTTCGACATTGGGGTTGGTATGAGTTAGGAAATTGAAAAATTGCTTCAGCACTGACTTAACCGTCATTTGAAGAGTCTTCGGTCGTTAGTTTTGAAATGGCTTCAACAATCGGTGCCGGTGAGAGCGTATGCGGTACTTTAGTGATTAACGTGCCATCCGGCTTCAAGAAGTAAAAGTAAGAGCTATGATCCAGCGTGTATTTTAGTTCTGAGCCTTCCAATTCTGTCTTGCGGAAAATGACACCATAGTTGTGTGCCAAAGGTGTCGTTACATCAAGTGGTGCCGATAGGCCTTCAATCATTGGATGGAAGTAATGGGCATATTTTGCTGATGCATCGGCCTCATCACGCTCTGGGTCTAAAGAAATGAACATCGGGCGTAGTTGTGCTTTTTGCGCGTCGTCAATTTGATTCAGTGCTCCTGCCAGCATTGCAAGAGAAGTTGGGCAAACGTCTGGGCAGCGAGTAAAGCCAAAATAGACGACTCGGATGCGAGGGTCATTCACATCGAAGATATTGACGGCTTGGTTATTTTCCCCAAACAATACCGTTTGTTGAGAGGTGGAACTGTCCACTTGCTCTGGCTTCGTTTTCTGATTATCTAAATAGCTCTTTACGCCAAACCCGAGTGCGAAAGCAGCTACGAGAAATAGGGACCAATTGTGGCTCATAACGATTCCTTATCTTTGCATTTTTATAGCAGGGTAAACGGTATTCTCTCCATCACTGAGTTCACCAACCCAAGTCATTGCATCCTCCGTGCAAACCGGGAGAATGATGTCACCTTGATATTGGCCAGGAGCGATTTGCTTCAGCAAAAACTTAGGCTCACCCATCTCCATTTCTCTTCCTGAAAGACTTAGGATGAGTTGCTTAGCATCGCTTGTATGCCACTCAACATTTAGAGTGGTAGGAACCAAGGGTTGAGCAGTTTCTGAGTTTAGCGTCATCGTAACATTTTCTTGGACGCAAGAGGTTGTAGAGAGAAAGCAGTATTCATCTATTGACTTGCTTTGAGTGGAAGAAGAAAAGCTTTTTATTAGAGTCGGGGCATAAAATCCCGCAACTAATGCGGCTGAAACAGCGGCGATTTGTAACAGTTTCATTAAGGTTCAGCATTTATCACTTAACATTACGAGCATCGTAGCACAGATGCGCCGCTCGCCAACTCGTGACCTCGGTAAATTGTGCGTTATACCTCGGTGACCAGCTTCCTTATAACGCGACGGACTTTATTGCATCAAATACAGCAGAGTTTTCAATTGAGATGTTTTGCCCTTAGCCAATAAATAAAAACGGAGCCAATTGGCTCCGTTTTTATTTGGTTCAGTATGTGTTTGATACCAAAGTTATTTATCTGAGTCTGCGAATTTCTCTAGACCTAAAACCAGAGCAATGGCTGCAAGCATCATCACGACAGCAAGTACTAACTGAGAAGGTTGTGATGTCACGTGTTCAAATTCAAATGGTGATAGGTTGTGCTGTAGCAATGGCACTTGTTCGCCCTTCGAATTGGTGCGCCAAGTGATGGTTTCTTTCCATGGCCAAATCTTTGGCAACGTACCAATCATTAATCCAGTCAAAAACATCAGGGTGAAATCACGGAACTTGCGTAGTAACCACGACAATAAGTGAGAGAAGGACAGTAAACCGATCACGCAGCCAGACAAAAATAGCGCTAATGTATCGACTTGAAAACCTTTCACTGCGGCTAATACAGGAGCATACATGCCAATCAGCAGCAAAATAAAACTGCCAGAGATACCCGGCAAGATCATCGCACAAATCGCGATAGCTCCAGCGAATAAGGTATTAATGGCCGTTGGTTCCATGTGTAAAGGTTTGAGCACAGTAATACTATAAGCAAACCCGACACCAACGAGCAGAATGACAAAGCGGACAAGATCGCGTTGCTCAACCTGACGAATAATGTGATACACAGAGACCAAAATCAGACCAAAGAAAAATGACCAAAGTGGGATCGGGTGTGTGTCAAGAAGCCAAGTAATCAACTTTGCTAGCGTTGCAATACTGGTGAAAATGCCGGCAAACAGAGCGATAAGGAAGAATCCGTTGATGTGATTAAACGCGGCTTTAACCCCTTCTTTTCGCCAGATAGAGAAAAGTGAGGGGTTAATGCGTCGAATGCTTTCAAGCAGCGTATCGTAAATACCAGTGATAAACGCGATGGTGCCGCCAGATACACCAGGTACAACATCTGCTGCACCCATGGCGATTCCCTTGAAGAAAGTAATTAAGTAGTTCATTGCTCTAATGCTAAGTCGTTTCGATGGCAGAGAGTATACAAACATTGCGATGAAAAAAGTATGAAATAGTGCTGTAACTACTTGGTTTTATATCCAATCTATTGCCTATCTTTATTACCCGCCAAGAGACAATGCCGCCGTAACGAGCTTTTAATGCTTGGTTTACATTTTTGAGATGATTAACTCTACTATCAATTATCAATCTTGGTTGCATTATGCAATTGCAATTTGCATTATAAAATTGCATTTTGATAATTTGCGCGTGAATAAATCCAGCTTATATGAGATCTTGTGCCCAAAAATAAGTCTTTGCATTTTGGCATGATTAATGCATAATACTGCTCGACCCTTCTTAAGCCGAGGGTCACCTAGCCAACTGACGTTGTTAGTGAATACAATTTGTTCACACTAAATATAAGCCAATCGCGATTATTGCGGTTGGCTATTTTTTTATATGAACAACGTTACTTACGTGCTTTGCAAATTGCACTTCTCTTTCTGTCAGTCATAAAAAAGGGCTGACGTGTTACGTCAACCCTTGTGTTTTACTTTACGTTTTAACCCGTTTATCTAGCAGTTCAGTATCCCATTAACTGTAGCAAATTTTCAGCTGTCACAATGGCTTCTTTACGATTAGCAATATTAAGCTTTTGGTACAGGTTGCGAATGTGGGTTTTAATTGTCGTACCTGCCACATCCAGCTCTTGTGCGATTTGCTCGTTACTAAAGCCTGAATAAATCAGTCCCAGAACCTGCCATTCGCGTTGTGTTAATGGGCTGGTACGTACTAGCTCTGGCACATTAGGGTGATTCACCAACTTTTCAATAAAGTCTTCATCAAAGTGAATCGACCGGCTACGTTGATTCGATGAAATGTCCTTCATTAACTGTTGAGCACGGTGACGCTCAAGATCGCCCAGTTCATGGCGGAGGCTCAACTTCTCCAGCAGACCGCCAATGGTTGCACCATCAATCAGGAAGTTTCCGACCATGCCAGTTTGGTTCGTCATTACTAATGCTTCTTTTAACAGAGCCTTGGCTTGCTCCTCATCTTTTTGGCGAGCAGAAAGGACCGCTTCAACCACTAAGTTGCGATTAGTATCTGTGATTAGGTTAGTGCGACGAGCTTCACCTTGGAGAAAATCTAACGCAGCACGAGCGTCGGTATATTGGCCTAAATTAATGTGGGCGCGAGCAATGTTACGCCATTGCAATTGAGAAAAGTGGTTGCATGCCGATTCAGGACGAACCGCAGTGTTGAGCCATTCTTGCATTGCATCGGTATTCCCGCGCGCTTGCCAAAATAGAATCAACGATAGTGAAGCGTTTGCAGTCCAATCTACGTGATAAGTCGACTGTTTCATCAAGTGCTGTATATGCTCAATGAATTTACCTGCTTTGTCTAATTCACCGCGTCCAATCGCAATACGCGCCAACATCGAATAGCTATGTAAGTGCTTGCTTGGTGAATGGTTTTCGAGAATTTGCAGACCTTTGTACGCGCATTCTTCCGCTTCATCAAGTCGGTTCCAGCACCAAAGTACTTGCGCGCGAATACGCAGCAAAAATTCATGAAGAGGAACATGCTGAAGCTGCTGATCTTCAATCAGACGAAATGCGGAATCTTGTAGTTCAAAGGCAGCTTGCACGTAACCTTGTGCAATTAAAATCTCGCTTTGCTGCAATATTGCCCATAACGCTTGGTGATATACCTGATACTGACGAGCTAGCTTTTCAGTTTGTTGCATCATCGGCAAAGCACGGTCTAGTTTACCTAGCACGTGGTTAACTTCACCAACAACCGAAGTCGCCACAATTCGGCTACGGTAAATTGTGTTATCAAGTTGGCTAAGCGCTAGCTCCGCTAATTCGAGAGCTTTTTCTGGTTGGTTACTGTTGATAGCCACTTGAGCAAGCAACGCGTTTGCTTGACCTTGATAATGAATATCTAACGCAATGTTACGCTTTTTGTGTTCCTCTTCCGCTTCTTCAAGCAGGTGGCCCACTTGGTTATAACGATGCTGACTTTGAGCCAACCATGCTCGGAGCATCGTAAGTTTTGGGTGGCTGAACAACAGATCATCGTCCAACTTGTTAATTGAGCTTTCCAGTGTGCTGAGTTCGCCTTGGTTAAACATCTTCCAGCCGAATTCGTTTAGGATCTCTACCACTAAGTCCTTATCATTCGATTTTTGTGCATGATGAATCGCTTGGTGTGGTGCTTTTTGCTGTAACCAAGCGATAGCAGCATTGCGGTGGAGATCTTTTTCTTGCTGAGGAATACGAGCTTGGCGCTCATGAGACAAAAACTCGCCAAATAAGTTATGGAATCGGAACCAGTTCTGTTCCCCTTCGAGTGGGTAAATGAATAAGCCGTAACGGTTAAGCGATTCAATCATTCCCAGTGCATCTTCGCGTTGGGTAAGGGCAAACACTAGCTCATCATTGAAGTGGTCAAGCACGGATACTTGCATTAAAAAGTGACGAGTTTCGTGATCGAGTAGGTCAAACACTTCTTCGACCAAGTAATCCCACAAGTGCGCGTGATTGAACTGCGATACCGACTCTACAGTTTGTGCCAATGTGCGGTTTTGATGTTGGGCTTGTAATGCGATCAACTGCATCGCCGATGGCCAACCTTCAACATAGGTTCTTAGGCTGTTCGCCATGTCTTCATCAATACCATCGGCGATACGCTGGTTAAAGAAGCGAGTGGTTTCTTCGGTATCAAACGCCAACATCTCGTTGCCGATTTCGATCATTAAATCACGAACACGTAAGTTTGCAGTGCCCAGAGGCGGCGCTGCACGACTGGTTACCACAACGGTGAGGTTGTCTGGCATGTGCTTTAAGAAGAAACGCATGGATTCATGGATTTCATCATTCGTGATTAAATGGTAGTCATCAAGCACCACGTAGCATTCTTGATGAAAGTCAGCCATTTCAGCGAATACTTCGCTAAATAGGGAGCGTAAAGACGAGATCTGACGTTTTTCCGCCAGTTTTTGTGCGTTAGCGCAACTGAAGTTGGTGGCTTTGTTTAATGCTTGAAGCAGATAGTTTACAAAGCGAAAGCCGTCGTTATCGCTGTCATCAATGCTGTACCAACCGACGTTTGGCTTATCGGATAGCCACTGCGCTGCCATTGTTGTTTTTCCGTAACCTGCTGGGGATCGGAATAAAACCAATTTGTAGTAAGGCGCTTGCTGTAGTAAGTCCAACACTCGTGGGCGCACGATGGCATTGTGCAGGCGTCCTGGTCGAGTAAGCTTAGATGGAATCCACATTAGTAGTTATGTCCTTATTTATGTATACCCAAATGACAGCAACGTGATCATTCTTGTAAAGCCCCCTTGAAAGCCGTCTTACTGAATGATGTCATCAGCATCAAAAACACTGTTTGAATGCCGGATGATGTCGCTACTGTTGGGGCTTGCGTCCGTCTGAAAAACCATTCCATACGGTCACTTAGATATAAAAGCTAGCGAAAACTAGAAATAACTCACATCGCCTAATTCTAGTTTGTATAAAAAGCGTACAATCCTGTGAGCTGAGTGGGATGTTACGACATCAGAAATGTTCGTTACTTTGATCCACTTCCTAATTCTCAAGGGTTGATGGATTTACCATCAACTACGCCCTTTATTTGTGATTGTCGTCACTTAAATATCATTTGTTTCGTTGGCGTTAAGATCGCGTTGCACATAGATTACGAAAATTTCTTCTACGCTGACCGAGTTAATGTGACCGATATTACAATTTTCACATCATCAGATGAGTGGACTATAAAAAGCGTCATGAACGGGTTTTAACCTTTCTCACATTCCATTGTGATCAAAATCACTAAGAACTGGTGCAAAGTTCACTTTGTTGAGATTTGGATCACTAACCTAGCAATGGTACCCCCTCTACGCCCTCAGCCCTCCTCCTTCAAAGGATGAGAATTAGGAGGATGTTTATTCACAGAGGTAAATGCACGATGTATGGCAGATGAATTACCAAAAGACGTGAGAATTTCGTAATGAAACCTACTCAACAAAAACAATTTGACAAGAAGTCGTTCCAAGAAAGCGTAAAGAAACACCTATCTGTAACTTACGCTCATACGATTGAAAACGCAGACAGCCGCGCATGGTACCTAGCAATGGGGCATGCTCTGGCTGAATTTACTACTCTAGATTTGCTTGCGACAGAAGAAGATCCACGCATTAAAAGTGCGAAGAGCGTTAACTACCTTTCGCTAGAATTCCTTATCGGTCGTTTGACTGGTAACAACCTAATCAGCATGGGTCTGTACGAACAAGTAACAGAAGCAATGGCTGAACTAGGTTACAACCTAACTGATCTGCTAGAAGAAGAGCGCGACCCATCATTGGGTAACGGTGGCCTTGGTCGTCTGGCTGCGTGTTTCATGGATTCATGTGCGGCACAAGAATTCCCAACTGTCGGCTATGGTTTACATTACGAATACGGTCTATTTAAACAGTCATTCAAAGATGGTCGCCAGCAAGAAGCACCTGACGCATGGCGCGGTGTAGAAGGCTACCCTTGGGAAATTGCGCGTCCAGAACTTGCGCAAGAGATCGGTTTCTACGGTCACGTTGAAGTGATTAACGAGAACGGTAAAGAAGTCCGCAAATGGGTACCAGGCATGACAGTAAGAGCAATGCCTTGGGATCTTCCAATTGTGGGTTACGAATCAGACACGGTTTACCCGCTACGTCTTTGGGAATGTCAGGCGATTGCACCATTCTCACTAGCAAGCTTTAACAATGGTGATTACTTCGAAGCTCAGCACGCACTGATCGACGCAGGTAACATCACTAAAGTGCTTTACCCGAATGACAACCACGAGAAAGGTAAAACACTGCGTCTAATGCAGCAGTACTTCCACTCAGCAGCGTCTGTACGTGACATCCTACGTCGCCACGAAGCTGCGGGCTACTCGCTAGCGGATCTACCTAAGCAAGAGACTATCCAGCTTAACGATACACACCCAACGATTGCGATTCCTGAACTAATGCGCATCCTGATGGATGAAAAAGGTTTAGCTTGGGAAGCGGCTTGGGAAATCAGCTCTAAGACATTTGCGTACACCAACCACACGCTACTTCCAGAAGCACTAGAGACATGGCCAGAGTCGCTAATCCAGCACCTGCTACCACGTCACATGGAGATCATTTACGAGATCAACCACCGCTTCCTACAAGACGTACGTGCAATGTGGCCGGGTGATGTCGCGAAGCAACAGAAGCTTTCTATCATCGAAGAAGGTTTCCACCGCATGGTTCGCATGGCAAACCTATGTGTAATCGGCTCTTACGCAGTAAACGGTGTAGCAGCACTTCACTCTGAATTGGTTAAGAAAGACCTATTCCCAGAGTTCCACGAAATGTACCCGACACGTCTACACAACGTAACGAACGGTATTACGCCACGTCGCTGGTTGAAGTTCTGTAACCCAGGTCTGTCTCAGCTTATCACTGAGAAAGTCGGCCCAGAATGGCCAGCGAAACTAGAGCAACTTGAAGGTATTGCGAAGTACGCTACTGACGCGACATTCCAAAAAGAATTCATGGCAGTGAAGAAAGAGAATAAAGAACGCCTAGCAACTTGGGTGAAAGAGAACATGGGTATCGAGCTCGATACTAATGCAATCTTCGATGTTCAAATCAAGCGTCTGCACGAGTACAAACGTCAGCATCTAGACTTGCTACACGTACTGTCTCTGTACCACCGTATTCTTAATGAACCAGGTTTTGAGTGTACGCCACGCGTTGTGTTCTTCGCAGCAAAAGCAGCACCGGGTTACCACCTAGCGAAAGAAATCATCTTCGCAATCAACAAGATTGCAGACAAGGTGAACAACGATCCTCGCATCGGTAACAAGCTGAAAGTGGTATTCATCCCTGACTACCGCGTGAGTATGGCTGAAATCATTATCCCTGCGGCTGACGTTTCTCAACAAATCTCGCTAGCGGGTAAAGAAGCATCAGGTACAGGTAACATGAAGATGGCGCTAAACGGTGCGCTAACTATCGGTACAATGGATGGTGCAAACGTTGAGATTCGTGAGGAAGTAGGCGATGAGAACATCTATATCTTCGGTCTAGATGTTGAAGGTGTGAAAGCGCTGAAAGCTCAAGGTTACAACCCATTTGATTACTACAATGCGGATCACTTACTCAAAGCGTCAATGGACTTGCTATTGGGTGAAGAGTTCACACCAGGCCAACCGGGCTTACTGCGTGCCACATACGACAGCCTGCTAGACGGTGGTGACCCATACTTATGTCTCGCGGATTTCGCCTCTTACGTGAAAGCACACGAAGACATGAGCGAACAATATAAAGATCAAGCTGGCTGGGCGAAGAAGGCCATTCTTAATACCGCCCTTGTTGGCAAGTTCACGTCAGACCGCTCAATCCGCGACTACGTGAACAATATCTGGAAACTTGAAGCGGTGAAACGCTAATAGAACCTAGTTAAGACCAAGGTAGCCAAGCGCTACCTTTGGTCATTTTCCAAAAGAAGTTATTGATAACAATAAAACCCTACATGGAAGGTGTTGGTATTACCTTCGGAGAAAGCGATGAAAGAACAAACAGCATTAAAGAAAGTCGCGGAAATGGCGAGATTGGCTGATAGCTATGTCAGTGCTTGGGGAGATGAGGCTAAAGTGTCTGAGGAGACGCTACGCCGCTTGCTCGCTTCGCTTGGCTACGATACTAGCAGTGATGAAAAACTACTGGCTTCTGCTGAAAAAAGACATAAAAAAGACGTACTAGCCCCTGTTCTTGTTTTACGCGACGGCGAACCAGTCGAAGTGGAACTAAACCTAGGTACGAGTGCTCGTGAGAGTGAATTCAGCTGGCGTTTAGAAACAGAACAAGGAGAGGTACTTGAAGGCTATCTTCAGTCCCAAATTGTTCGTGATGAGCGTGCTGAGGGTGGCCCTCTAGTGTTTGCATTGCCAAAGAACTTGGCTTGGGGTTATCACAAACTGATCATCAGTCGTAAGCGTCGTAAAACACCTTACGAGATGTCATTGATCATTACGCCGAAAGCGTGTTTCAAACAAGACGATCTAAACCAACACAAAAAGCTATGGGGTCCTAGTATCCAGCTTTACACACTGCGTACTCAGCATAACTGGGGCATCGGTGATTTTGGTGACCTAAAACAACTGGTGAGTGATATTGCCTCTCGTGGCGGTGACTTCATTGGCTTGAACCCTATTCACTCGCTGTTCCCTGCGAATCCAGAAGGGGCAAGCCCATACAGCCCGTCTTCTCGTCGTTGGTTGAACATCATGTACATCGACGTAAGCTCTGTACCTGAGTTCGCGCTAAGTGCAGAAGCACAACAACGTGTCGGTAGTGCAGAGTTCCAACAACGTTTACAAAAAGCGCGAGACTCTCATTGGGTGAATTACACCGAAGTTTCGCAACTAAAAATGAGCGTTCTTCCGCTGCTATTCAGTGAGTTTAAAGCTCGCCATTTAGACAAGAACACCGATCGCGCTCGTGCCTTCTTGGACTTTGTTGAAAAAGGCGGCGACAGCTTGCTACACCAAGCTGCATTCGATGCACTTCATGCTGATTTACATGCAGAAGATGCAAACATGTGGGGTTGGCCTGTATTCCCTGAGAAATACCGCACATTCGACGCAGCTGGTACTCAGAAGTACATTAAGGACAACCAAGATCGTGTTCACTTGTACATGTACCTGCAATGGATCGCAGACGATCAAATCAAAGAAGCGCAAGCGCTAGCCGAAGAAAAAGGCATGGCTGTGGGTTTATACCGTGACCTTGCGGTTGGTGTTGCTGATTCTGGTAGTGAAACATGGGCTGATGAAGGCGCGCTAGTATTGGATGCAAGCATCGGTGCACCACCAGATGTACTTGGTCCACTAGGCCAAAACTGGGGTCTGCCTCCGCTTAACCCTCAGGTTTTAGAAGCGACTGGCTACGACGCTTACATCAAATTGCTACGTGCTAACATGAAGCATTGTGGTGCATTGCGTATCGACCACGTACTTGGCCTGCTTCGCCTTTGGTGGATTCCAAAAGGCGAGAAAGCGACAGAAGGCGCATACCTGTACTACCCAGTTGAAGACATGCTAGCAATCCTAGCGTTGGAATCTCACCGTCATCAGTGTTCTGTAATCGGTGAAGACTTGGGTACTGTACCTGATGAAATCGTTGATATCCTTCGTGATGCGGGTGTGCATTCGTACAAAGTCTTCTTCTTCGAAACATCAAAAGACGACGGCGGTTTTATTTCTCCGAAGCACTACGCTGAGCAGTCTATGGCTGCGCTGTGTACGCACGATATGCCAACACTACGCGGTTTCTGGCACTGTGATGACTTGAAGATGGGGCGTGAGATTGGTTTGTACCCTGATGAACAGCAGTTGGAAGGCCTATTCGCTGACCGCTTGAAGTGCAAACAAGGTATTCTAGACAGCGTTCGCTGGCATGGCTATCTGCCAGAAGGCATTGGTCATGATGCTCAGTTCGTACCAATGGATTCATACCTAAGCGAAGCGCTTCAATTGCACGTTGCTGCGGGTGATTCTGCACTGCTTAGCGTTCAGCTTGAAGACTGGTTAGAAATGGATCAACCGGTCAACATTCCTGGCACGGTTGATGAGTATCCAAACTGGCGTCGTAAGCTGTCGATGAACCTAGATGAAATCTTCAGTCGTGAAGACGTGAATCGCATTTCTAAACGCCTTACAGAAGTTCGCGCACAGGCGAGCAAATAAGATGCGTAGAGTGACGTAGATGAATGAGCGGATTACTAATTTTGTTAGCTCAGAGGTACGAAAGTTCCGTCTAGGTCACTCATTCCTAAAACACAATCCGTTAGGATGAAGTACCGTTATTATGCCCGCGACAATAGCGGGCATTTTTGTATTTTGACGCCGTTTACGCAACGAACGTGAGAAGCGGAGTCTTTTTGTGAGTTCACAACGTTGGCTGTGGAGAAACCGATGTTTGATTCAGATCTCTGGTCTTGAAAAGGATGTTGGCTCTAGGGAGAAAGATTTGAAAACCACCAAAACCAAGAAAATAAAGAAACAACACGAACGCGCATACGAACTGCTTGCTGAGGCGGCTTACTCAGATCCATTTGCGGCGCTGGGTCCATTCATTGACGACGAAGCTTCGCTGAGAGTTTGGATGCCGGGCGCAAACAAGGTTGAACTGCTTGTTAATGGTGAACCTCGCGTGGCGCTTGAGCGTGATGGCGACAGCGGTTTCATCTTAAAAGAACAACGCGATTTACACCTGACCCACTACCGTTTAGCGGTCGATTGGAATGGTGTTGAACAAATTATTGATGACCCGTACCAGTACCACAATATCTACCAAGAGTACGAGCATCTGCATACGCCAAAAGACATGTATCACTACATGGGCGCGCACTTTGTCACGCTAGAGCGTGGCGGTGAAAACATCTCTGGTGTGCGTTTCCTTGTTTATGCACCACATGCATCTGCTGTTAGCCTTGTGGGTTGCTTCAACCAATGGGATGGCCGTCGTCATCCAATGCAACGCTTAGACTACGGTATCTGGGGC
The DNA here is from genome assembly GCF_033339635.1 of Vibrio sp. 2092. Classification (NCBI taxonomy): domain Bacteria; kingdom Pseudomonadati; phylum Pseudomonadota; class Gammaproteobacteria; order Vibrionales; family Vibrionaceae; genus Vibrio; species Vibrio sp. 2092. Next base: position 136,575 of record NZ_JAWOUY010000005.1, read on the forward strand.
CTATTCATTCCTGGTTTGGAAGAGGGGGTACAATACAAATTTGAGCTCAAAGGGCCAAATGGGGAAGGGTTGCCACACAAACAAGACCCTTGGGGTTTCTACTCTGAGCAATACCCATCGTTCGCATCCATTACCTACGATCACAAGCGTTACCAATGGCAAGATGCGAAATGGCAAAACCGTGCAGTGACACAAAAGTGTGATGAAGCGTTATCGTTTTACGAGCTACATGCTGGATCATGGAAGCGCGACGAGAACGGTGATTTCCTGAACTACCGCGAACTCGCGGAGCAGTTGGTGCCATACCTTGTGGATATGGGCTACACCCACGTTGAGCTGATGCCTGTGTCTGAGCATCCATTCTATGGTTCATGGGGCTATCAACCTGTTGGCTTGTTTGCACCAACTAGCCGTTTTGGCTCACCTGATGATTTCAAATTCTTCGTGGATGCGTGTCACCAAGCTGGTATCGGTGTAGTGCTGGATTGGGTTCCTGCGCATTTCCCATCGGATGATCATGGTTTAGCTAACTTTGATGGTACGCCTCTGTTCCATGATCCAGATCCTCGTCGCGGTTGGCACCAAGATTGGAACTCCTACATTTACGATTTAGGCCGTGAACATGTACGTCGCTTCCTTGTCTCGAATGCGCTGTACTGGTTTGAACAATTCCATATTGATGGCATTCGTGTCGATGCTGTTGCGTCGATGCTCTATCTCGATTATTCACGTAGCCACGATCAGTGGGTCCCGAACGTTGATGGTGGCAACGAAAACTACGACGCAATCGCAACCTTAAAACGGATGAACGAAGAAGTGTACAAGCACTTCCCGAATGCGATGACGATTGCGGAAGAGTCAACGGCGTTTCCGGGTGTGTCTGCGCCAACCTTTATGGGTGGTTTAGGCTTTGGCTTCAAGTGGAATATGGGGTGGATGCACGACAGTCTTTCATACATCAAAGAAGATCCTGTTCACCGCAAATACCACCACAATACCATCACCTTCCCGCTGGTTTATGCGCACAGCGAAAACTACGTCTTGTCTCTCTCTCACGACGAGGTGGTGTACGGAAAAGGCTCTATCCATAACAAGATGCCGGGCGATGAATGGCAGCAAACCGCAAACCTACGTGCATACTACGGTTATATGTATGGTCAACCGGGCAAAAAGCTGAACTTCATGGGCGCGGAAATCGGCCAAACGGCGGAGTGGAACCACGATGATCAGTTGCAATGGTTCTTGCTGGAATACGAACGTCATCAAGGCGTTCAAAAGCTGATGCGCGATTTGAACCACTTGTACCGAAATGAAGCGGCGATGCACGATCAAGATTGTGTTCCTGCTGGTTTTGAGTGGCGTCTACAAGACGAAGCGGATGCGAGCATCCTAGCGCACGAGCGTATTAGTAAAGAAGGTGAGCGTATTCTGATCATCACCAACTTTACGCCCGTACCACACGAGCGCTTTCGTTTAGGCGTTCCAAATGCAGGTCAATACGAACTGCTACTGAATACAGACGACAGCAAATACGGCGGCAGCGATTTTAAAGTGCTGACCAGTGTGAAAACGGAAAAAGTTGAAAGTGAATCACTGCCTCAATCACTTGAGCTTCGTTTGCCTCCACTTTCAACCGTGTTCTACAAGCTGCACAAATAATTTTGTCTAATCAAATTCTAAGCCCGTTTTACATTGTAAATCGGGCTTTTTTTGACCAAGTTTTCACTAACGATAAACAGACTGCATACTCTATACTTGCATCATATTGTTTTATTAAATCAGGCTAGGTCGGACTTTGAGAAAGATTAAATCCCTTCTGTTCAATATCTTATTGGTGCTTTTGCTTTTACCAGTGATGCTCGTTGGCATAGTGAAATACATCGATCCACCAATTTGGGGATGGAAGATCAGCCGCATGATTTCTCCTCCTGAAGGATTTCCTGAAGAGAGTCAAAATGAATGGGTGCCTTTGAGTGATATTTCTAAACACATTCAATTGGCTGTGATTGCGACAGAAGATCAAAAGTTCCCGACCCATTACGGAGTGGATTTTGATTCCTTGTTTAAAGTGATCTCAGAGTCTGGCGAGAACGGTCCTTCTCGCGGTGCGAGCACGATTACTCAGCAAACTGCAAAGAACGTGTTTCTGTTTCCTTCACACTCTTATGTGCGCAAAGCGTATGAGCTTTATTTTGCTCTGCTGATGGAAGCAATGTGGAGTAAAAAACGCATTCTTGAAGTGTATTTGAATGTGGTGGAGTTTGGTCCAGGTATTTATGGCGCGGAAGCCGCTGCGCAAAACTACTTTGGTATTCCTGCTAAACAACTTTCAACACGCCAAGCAGCAAGGCTTGCGGTGGTGCTGCCAAATCCGTATCGCATCAAAGTTTACCCTCAGACTTCTTACACCATCAGCCGCGTCAATTGGGCGATGAGACAAATGCGTAACCTTGGTAGCGTTCAGCTTTAAACTCCTTTTTACCCTGCTCATAAGTAGAACTACGCCCCCATAAAAGCAAAATGTGAAGCGTCACAAGCTTTAGGGCGTAGCTTTTCAGAATGATGTGCTCAGTTTTTCATCCATTTACTATTAGTGTGAATAAAACTACAACACGAATACTGCGCCTATGCGCAACCAATGGACTGAACGATGAAACTGAATCTGATTACGACGACCTTATTGCTTGCATCGGCAAGTGCCATCGCCGAGCCAAACATCACCATTTCTACCACGACCAACAGCCGTGACTTTCCTTTAAGTGCAGAGCAACCTTTGGTTGTGCCCTTAACCAAAGACGGATACACGCTCAAAATCACGGGTGTTGAAGGCGACTGTGTCGCGCCTGATGGTCAGAAGGTCAAATTCAACAAACCTATCGCGCTGAACTGTGGAAAGCCAACAGAACTGCCTTTAAAAATCCGTTTTACTGGCGATTACTCTTTTGCTTTTGATGCGGAAGCCAAAACTCTACGCTTCAAGCGAGAGCCTAAGAAAGCTGCCAAGACAGAATTTAAACGCCCAATCCCACAAGTGCAATGTGAGGTTTACCAAGGCGGCGAAGTCACCATCGCGCTGGGTGACAGTTTCCCCGATGGCACCAAGTTGCGTGATGCCTATTCTGGTCAGATGGTCGAAGTAAAAGATCAGCAAGTATCGCTGACACCAAGCAAAGATTCAGGCGGTTTGGTGCTACTAGAGCCAGTGAAGAAAACCAAAGAAGCAGTGCCGTTTGATTACCGCAATGCCAACATTTACTTCGTGATGGTCGACCGTTTCAATAATGCTGATACGAGCAATGACAACAGCTATGGTCGCAAGAAAGACGGTAAAGAAGAGATTGGTACCTTTCACGGTGGTGACCTAAAAGGTGTGATCGAAAAGCTAGATTACATAAAGAGCCTAGGTACAGATGCGATTTGGCTGTCGCCAATCGTTGAGCAAGTGCATGGTTTTGTTGGCGGCGGCGATAGCGGCTCATTCCCATTTTACGCTTACCACGGTTACTGGACGCGTGATTTCACCAAGATTGATGAGAACTTCGGTAACGAAGATGACCTGAAAAAGCTGGTGGAAGAGGCACACAAACGTGGCCTTAAAGTATTGATGGACGCAGTAATCAACCACACCGGTTACTCAACGTTAGCCGATTTGCAATTTGATGGTATTGAGGTGTTAAAACCAAACGCTGAACTACCTAAGAAGTGGGGGGATTGGCAACCAAAAGCGGGTGAAAATTGGCATAGCTACCACCAGAATATTGATTACCAGAGTCCAAACTGGGCGAAATGGTGGGGCGGTGACTGGATAAGAACAGGTCTACCGGGATACCCAGCTCCGGGCAGCAGTGATATCACCATGTCATTGGCGGGTTTGCCTGACTTTATCACTGAATCAGACAAAGCTGTGAAGCCAGCGCAGTGGCTATTGGATAACCCTGGTACTCGCGTAGAGGCGCGCGACAATTACACCGTCTCGGACTACCTAATTGAGTGGCAAACTGATTGGGTGAAACGCTTTGGCATTGATGGTTACCGTGTCGATACGGTGAAGCACGTTGAAGGCGATGTGTGGAAACGCTTGAAAGAAGAGGCTTCAAGCAGTCTTGAGCAGTGGCGCAAAGAGAATGGTAAGTCAGGTCAGCCATTCTGGATGATGGGTGAAGTATGGGGACATACCGCATATCGCAGTCCTTACTTTGACGATGGCTTTGATGCGTTGATTAACTTCGACATGCAGAAGAAGTTAGACAAAGGCGCGGCGTGTTTCAGCCAAATGGCAGACACCTACCAAAGTTACGCAGATACTATCGCCAATGAAAAAGACTTCAACCCAGTGAGCTACATGTCTTCTCACGATACCGAGCTGTTCTTCTCTCGCTTCAAAGATTACGGCATGCAGCGTAACGCCGCGAATGCACTGCTTCTGAGCCCTGGTGCTGTTCAGGTTTACTATGGTGATGAAGTTGGTCGTAACATTGGTCCTTACGCGGACGATTTCCACCAAGGCACTCGTTCTGACATGGTATGGAAGCTATCTGATGAGAAGCAAGCGCTGCTCAAACACTGGCAAACTCTTGGTCAGTTCCGTAAAGCGCACCCAGCGATTGGTGCGGGTCAGCATCACGTGATTGAACAAGAAGGCGCGTACGTGTTCTCTCGCTCGCTTGGCAATGACAAAGTCATTGTGGCGTTTGTGGGTCGCGAAAAGTAGTTAGAACTTCGTTTTAAGCCTAGATAGAAAAAGCCCTTCCTTGAGTTATCAGGGAAGGGCTTTGTTGTTTTAGTTCGCCAGTTCTTGGTCGATGACTTTTTCTAGCTCGTCAAACGGCACATAGCCAGGAATGACTTGATCATTAATGATCAACGCAGGCGTGCCGCGTAAACCAAGTTGCGTGAAATACTGATAGTTTTTATCAAGCAACGCCTTGGTCTCTTTGTCGTCGACAAGCTGCGCTTCTGTCCCCGTTTTTTTCGCGATTTGATTTAAGGAACGTGCGTCATGTGCGCCCGGTTTTTTCACCAATAACTCATGCACTTGTTCGTACTTATCTCGCTGGTTTTGCCAAACATTTAATGCGTAACTTGCCGAGTTGTAGCCGTTTTTCTCGTATTGTTCTTTAAAAGAGACATTGAGGTTAAGCACTTTTACCTGCGGATATTCCTTACCAACTTTGACCAGCTCTCCTTCTAAACGTTTACAAAAAGGGCAGCTGTAGTCTGTTACGTTAATAATGGTTAACTCAGGGTTTTCAGCACCAAAAGAGGAATGTTTGCCATCACTTAGATATTGACGAACCTCCTTCAAGGTGTCGCCAAATGACTGTTGATACGCAATGTACTCTTGAAGGTTTTGGTGCAATGAATCAAGAATTTGAGGGTTTTCTTTTAGTATCTGAGTAACTTCCTCTAGCTTTTGTTCTGCGGTCTTTTCTGATGCGAAAGATACGGCAGATACGATAGCCATCGTTAACGCCAAAAGTGTACGAGTGAATGTCATAATATTTCCTAAAACTTTTAAATTTCGTTGTTTGTTATGTGAAGTGAATAAAATATGTACAAAAGTCAGGCAGAAAGGTCTCTCGCCTTGCTGGCTTTATTCTCTAAACACGCAAAGTTTTAGGTGAACCCGATACTTTTCCGGTATCGGTTCTGTGTATTCCAGATAACGAATTGCTGTGGTTGTCATCGGCAGCGCCACAATCAAAGCAAACAGAAAAAATGGAATAAGAATATGATCAAACTGATGTTGGTACGCTTGAACCAGCTTTTCTGAAAGGTCGCAAGATGGTGATAAATTCACACTCTCATCTTGCTGACTCTGTATTTGGTGAGCCTTCGGGCAGCTTTTCGAGAAACCAGAATTTTGGCTTAAGCATATCATCACCACCCAAAGCACGAGGGCGAGTGTCCATTTGGCTATTTTATATTGTGAGCGTAACAATGGGTCGTATAGTCCTGTTAATTCTGGTTTATGCCGTTTACATATGACCGGGCCATCCTAACCTAAATTTCGTGGCTGAATGTTACTTTCGAGTTAATCGATATTGCCTCAATGCCAAAGTATGAAGTACGTCATGAATGTTGTAGAAAGCAATATTCGTCAGAATAATTTGTTGAGTTGATGAAGAAGTCGTGAGCTATCGACATAGATTAATATACCTAATTGTTAGCACAAATTTTTATTATCTTTCAATTGTGATTGGAATCATAAAACAAAACTTCATAACTGAGTCGCGATAATGTTCGGCAGGCGGATTGATTTTGATCATCTCTCTAGCACATTATTCAGGTGAACATATGTGTTAAGTTCCACATGTGTAGGTAATGTTATGAAAATTCCTGTTCAAACTGAGCGTAAAGTTACACTGGGGTGCTACGTTGCTCTGGCGTTTGCGGTCGTGTTCTTTTCTGGCCTGATGCAATCTAGCGAATGGTACGGTGTATTCGATTTTACAACGCTCAATGGCTCTTTCGGCAAGGTGACGTATGGTGTCACCGAAACGGCTGACGGTGTGCAAGTTGCAACAACGTCGCTTCGCGGTACTGGTGGTAGCGGTGCTCGCGACGGTTTCATTTTCGCACTTACTTTGATTCCAACTGTTATGTTCGCCTTAGGTATGATCAACGTACTTGAGCACTACGGTGCACTTGAAGCAGCTCGTAAGCTTCTTACTCCTCTTCTACGTCCTCTAATGGGCATCCCTGGTAACTCTGGTCTGGCTTTAATTGCTTCTCTACAAAGTACCGACGCGGGCGCGGCGATGACGCGTCAGCTAAAAGATGAAGGTCACCTAACTAAGCGTGAAACGGACGTATTTACCATGTTCCAGTTTACTGCAGGTGCGACCATCGTGAACTTCTTCTCATCAGGTGCTGTGCTGTTCACATTGACGATGGCTGACGGCTCTCTAGCGGTCACGTCTTCTATTGGTTTAGCGGTTGTGGTGATGTTCGCATTCAAGATCATCGGTGCAAACCTGTTCCGTATTTACCTGAACATGACGGAAGGTAAAGAAGACAAACAAGACCAAAACAAATCAGAGAACCTAAAAGAGGAGACGGCATAATGGGTGACGTTAAAGCGAAAAAACCAATGGTGACGGATATCTTCGTCGAAGGTGCTAAGAAAGGTTGGGTAATTGCGACTACCTCTACGGTTCCTAACGTATTGATGGCGTTCGTTATCATCAAAGCGCTGCAAATCACTGGCGCGCTAGATCTGATGGGCACTGTGTTCTCTCCAATCATGGCGGTGTTTGGTCTTCCGGGTGAAGCAGCAGCGGTATTGATCGGTGCTTGGATGTCGATGGGCGGCGCGGTGGGCGTAGTGATTACGCTATTTGACCAAGGCATCCTGAACGGTACGCACATTGCGATTCTAGCGCCAGCTATCTACCTAATGGGCTCTCAAGTTCAGTACATGGGTCGTATCATGGGTCCAATTGGTACTGAAGGTCGTTACATCCCAGTTATGATTGCAATCTCAGTATTGAACGCATTTGGCGCAATGCTAGTGATGAATCTGTTTGTCTAGGAGTGAGTCATGCAATTCTCTCTAAATGAATATCTAGAAGAGCTACGTCCGCTAATCAATGTGGATTGTGGCACTTATACTACTGATGGTATCGAGTTCATCGCTTCTCAATTTGAAGAGAAGTACCAAGCGATGTCAGGTTGGAGCGTAAAACGCATCGACTGTGGCAGAGCCGGTGTTGGTCTTGAAGTTCGAAATAAGCCGGAAGCTGAGCAAATCGATGTGATGCTAATTGGTCACATGGATACGGTGTTCCCTGTGGGTACCGCTGAGCTTCGTCCAATGTTTCAAGATGCAGAGAAAGCGTACGGTCCAGGTGTGTCTGACATGAAATCTGGTTTGCTGAACATCGTGTACGCGATGCGTAATCTAGACCAAGCTGTGTTGGATAAGTTATCTATCGCTATCTGCATGAACCCAGATGAAGAGACAGGCTCTCTGGATTCTGTGGATTGGATTCAATCAGTTGCGAAAAACGCTAAGAATGTACTGGTTGCAGAAGCAGCACGTGCAGACGGTGGTTTAGTGAAAGCGCGTAAAGGCATGGCTCGCTACAAAATGACCTTTAATGGCGTTGCTGCTCACGCAGGTAACGAGCCAGAAAACGGTCGCAGCGCAATCACTGAGATGGCAAATTGGATTCTGGCTGTCAATGCAATGACCAACTTTGACTCTGGTACTACGCTGAACGTCGGCATTGTTTCTGGCGGCAACGGTGCGAACATCGTCCCTGAGCACGCGGAAGCGATCGTGGATGTGCGTTTCTGGAGCAACGAAGAATACGATGATGTCGATAGCAAGCTAAATGGCATGCTGGAAACACCATTCGTTGATGGCGTGAGAATTGAGTTGGTTCGTGAAGCTTATAAGCCTTCTATGGTGCCAAGCCCACAAACAGAAAGCCTGATGATGCTAGTTGAAGAAGCCGCAAGTGAACTGGCTATCGACATCAACTGGAAAGAAGTAGGTGGTGGCTCTGATGCAAACAACACGGCGATTCTTGGTGTTCCAACTTTGGATGGTCTAGGACCTATCGGTGCGGGCTTCCACAGCGATCAAGAGTACTTGTTGCTTGAGTCTATCGAACCACGTATCAAAATGCTGATGCGTGTACTGGAGAAGATTGCTCAATAAGGCATTTTGCTTCTAAAGCTTGGTTCCCAAAGCTGTTGGTTTCAAAACCATTTGGTTTCCAAAACTTTTGATTTCCAAGACTTTTGATTTCAAGGCAATAATCCCCGGACTTCGGTTTGGGGATTTATTTATCTAGCCATTTTGTTTCCTTTCTTCATTATCATTACTCGCTATTAATCCTACGTTCAGGTTCATCTTCTTAATATCTTTGCCACAGTCATAAATTTAGGAGGCACGATGACCACAAGCATGTCTGTAAATTCGGCGTCCGATGACGTCTTAGACCAAACGATGCAAGCGCCAGATGAGAAAACCTTTTGGCGTAAAATGAAAGGGTCGGTTAAGAAAGCGGGTGAAGAAATTGCCGTAATGGGCATAAAATCATGGCTCGCGATGGCAGATTCCAACACTTCTGTTCGCCACAAGGCTATCTTAGGTGGCGCGTTGGCTTACTTCGTCCTACCAACAGATATGGTGCCAGACGTACTCGCTGGCGTCGGTTTTACCGATGACATGGCAGCACTTACCTTAGCCGCGAACTCAGTCGGTAATGCCATCACTAAAGAACACGAAGCACAAGCCAGAGAAAAACTGAATTCGATGGTGGAGTAGGTATGGCCCATCAAACATGTTCTATGTTTGGTTTAGCGCAAACAAGAAATTGTTATTTTTAACATTTACTCAAAGCACACGAGCTCGTCACAATACGTTTTTCCGTAGTAGATTTGCTCGATTTGAAAGGGTACTTTCAGATTCAAGTTTTTATCTAAGAGAAACCTTTCATGTACAGGTATACGCCAGATATTATTGGTATGCTAACTTTGAACGGAAAACCGTTGTCATCTCAATTAGTGGTCCTCCGAGTCGGTGTGCGTGGAACCATTCATGAGTTTCAAACTATTACTGATGCTAACGGATCGTTTGCCTTCCCTGTATTTGAAGAGCATGAGTCTCAAGACTTATTGAACTTAGATCAGAAATACGTGCTCGTTTTCCTGAAGACTCATCTAGCAAATGGAGAAGAGGTGACGATATGGGAGTCTTCAATTGATGGTTATGAGACTTATGAGTTTGCTAGAGAAAATATGGGAAATTTGAATTGTGAAGTAACCAATGAAGTTTACTACTTCGCTTTTTCTTATTTTGGAAATGGTGAAGATGATACTTATGTGTACAGTCAGTGCAAACTAACTGGTTATGTAGAATCAGGAGTATACGAAAGTTAAGTAGTGAATTACTTTAGAGAAATATTCTGCGAATTAGCACTTTGATTGATATGTTTAAACTTGATTGAGGCGTGCAGGTATAGCTTTTTCTTTTAAAGAACTTTGAGTTTAATAATCATCACAATCATAAACTCTATGAAAAATGTCTTTTATATAAAAATCCATTTAAATTGCAGTTGCTAATAACCATTAGATCTCCAGCATTTTCTAGATTGATATTCTTGAAAAAGTATCGAAACTCGGTATCTTCAAGCTCACAGTAAAGATTACTTAAGTTGTCCTCTATAAATATAGGTGGTGAAACGTAGTTTAACTGAGACTCCCAAATATATTTCTTTTCTTCATTTATATAGGTATATATTCCGATATATGAATATGTTTGATTCAAAGCTGATTCTTTGAACCTTTGAGCATGTATGACTGGTTTAAAGTGAAATTCACCTAACTCATTAGTACTTGAACTCCTTTTGTAATTATTTTTTAAAAAATTAGCTTCTAAGTAAACCGTTACATTTTCTAGAGGTCTTTGATCAAGAACTAAAGTACCTTTTACCTCTGGGCTTAATGTATATTTAAATTTCTTAAAAAAATCGAACATACTTTCGTTGAAACCTAATGCAAGTATTGGAAATGAGAAAATGAATAAAAAAGACTATTTTTAAACATGAAATTATGATGTATGTATCTTAGTACCAACTTAATTATCAGACTACTATCTATCGCGATTTGGTTTTGAACTTTAATTTGATAATGGAATTTGTATCTCTATATGATGAAAATGTTCCTTATATCATTTTCAAAGTGATAAACATAGGCGAGTTATCTTAACCCTCTAGATGAACTAATATAGAATCTAACTACTTACCGATTAGTAATTGAAACAACCTCGGGGGACGAGAAATTTATCTAAACCTTTTTGACTTCGGGTTAATTGGAAATAAAAAACCACCTTAGAGTAAGGTGGTTTTTGCTTAGACAGGATAATTTAACTTGGAAGGGTTTAAGCTTCCGCGCGTTTCAGGTGCACTTCTTCTTCGGCTACGCCTGCCATTGGGTCGTTGAAGCGAGCTTCATCCAATGCACCTTCTGATTTCGCAACGATGACGGTCACAGCACTATCACCAGTGATATTTACCGCGGTACGAATCATATCAAGAAGACGGTCAACACCCATGATAAGTGCAATACCCTCTAGAGGCAGGCCTACTTGGTTCAATACCATTGCCAACATTACTAGACCCACACCAGGAACACCTGCGGTACCGATAGACGCCAGAGTTGCCGTCATGATAACCATTAGGTAATCGCCCATAGTTAAATCAATATTGAAAGCTTGAGCAATAAACGCAGTTGCTACGCCTTGCATGATCGCCGTACCGTCCATGTTCACGGTTGCACCAAGTGGTACAGTGAACGATGATACACGGTTCTCAACACCCATGCGGTGCTTTGCTGTTTCCATTGTCACTGGAATCGTCGCGTTCGATGATGCTGTAGAAAAAGCAAACATGATCGCGTCTTCCATCTTGCGTAGGAACGTAATTGGGTTTAGACCTGTGAAACCTTTTAACATTAAGCTGTAAGTAACTAGACCGTGTAGGACAAGCGTACCAGCCAGTACTAAGAAGTACTCTGCCAGATTGACGATCGCGCCCAGACCAAGACCAGTGAATAGCTTCGCCATTAAGAAGAACACCCCATAAGGCGCCAAGTTCATCAAAATCGCGACCAGCTTCATGATCACTTCATTCAGATCAGAGAAGAATGCTGCGATGCGTTCGCCTGGTTTACCCGCTGCACTGATCGCGATACCGAATAGCACGGCGAACACGATAACTTGCAGAGTTTTACCTTCTGCCATTGCGCTGATTGGGTTGGTCGGGAACATATCGATGATCACCTGACCTAAAGATGGCGCTTCGGCTGATTTGAATGAACTTGCTGCCGTTAGATCTGCCCCTGCCCCTGGCTGGAATAGAGTACCCATAGTTAGAGCAAGCGTAATCGCGATAGCCGTTGTCGTAACGTAGAAAGCGAGGGTTTTACCGCCCATGCGACCCAGTGTAGAGAGGTCTTTGAGAGAGCTAGTACCACAAACTAACGAAACAAATACTAGCGGTACAACAAGCATTTTTAAGCTGGCAACGAAGATCTGTCCACCAACTTCGAATAATCCATTAACAATGTATGCGTCGACAAATCCGTTGTCGGCAAAAAGTGTGCGAATTGCAAATCCTGTCAAGATACCCGCAACCATACCTAAAATTACGCGGCTGGTAAGCGACATCGGTTTCTTGGTATTCATGAGAACACTCCTTATAGTTATGCACCTTGAGTTCACTTCAAAGCGGCGAGCAGATTAGCAGCGGAGTGAGAAAATACGAAAGAATAATCCTCTAAATGGTTAATAGATGTGAACTTTATCACTAATAAAAATGGGATTTTAACCAAATATTAACGAATTGGCCGGATGAAAAGTTTGTATTTTAACACTTTTATCGAATATACAACCGATAACAAAGAGGATTTACAATAAATTTTAATAAGAGATAGAGTGCATACTCTCTTTGAGTGGATGCATTTCTGCATAACTATTTAAGTTGTATTCAGACTAGCGGTCGCTTCTTTAGCGATACTTTAGTATTGAGTGTTCATCAGAGCCAACGAACCTTTTATGCTTTCATATTTGTCAACTCAATGATGGTTGGCAAGTGTAGTTAGTTGGAGGTGATCCCAGCTCCAATAACTTTGACTGGTATTTTTAATCCCTCCAACCCAATAGCATTGTTTCGCTCGTATTAAACCCTCCAAACACTGCTTGCCAGCCTCAGTGATACGGACGCTTTGTTCCCACCAGTGCCTTTCACGTGACTCAATCGTGATCAAAGGTGTTTGACACTGTGCTAGAGGGAGGAGTAACGCGTAAAACATCACGTCTCCTAGGTAAGGAAGAGGTTCTAGTTGTTGATATTGCTCAAACCAATCTTTGATGGGAATTGAACGATTTTGCGAGTTCAAAACCTTTAGTGCGAGGTGTTGTGTCAAGCTCAATCCAGTTTGTGAATTAGGTAACTCTTGCAAATGGCGTTTAAGCACGTCGAGTATATTGGGCAAGCAATCCAGGTTATGCTGCTGAATCAAATTAACTATGGAAATAGGTGTCGGTGATGTAATAGCGTGCCAACACCGTTTAGCCTGACTGAATAATTTTGCTGTCACAGGTTTACGGTATCGCCAACAAGAACGAATAGCTTCTTCAGGCAACTGCCCAAAGCCGATGAATCGCTCAGTGCCCGGGAACTGATTCAACTCAATGATCTCTATCACTTTATTCTCTACATTCTCTAACTGTGTTAGAGCACGAATTAGAATCAATTGATCATAGCTGTCATGTTCGACCCAAAAGACGATTCGTTCAAATACATCACTTTGCAACAGATCGAGGTTTGATTGTTCCAATGTGACTATATCTTGAACCGAGTCTTCACGCTTCATCACAGGCAGCAGAGTCTCTACGACATATTGGGCACGAATGGCAAGGAAGTTCTGTGGTGTTGCTGGTATGGGGCCAATACAAAGCGGATCGATCAGGGCTAAAAATGTCCCTTCAAATCCGCTGGCTTTAAGTTGTTGTTGAATGTCGTGGCCACAACGAACGTGTAGCGTTTTTACTTTTGCATCTAGGGGCGGTTTTTGTTCTTTGATGGCTAGTTTGTGCGCTTCTAGCTCTTCGACATGAGCTTTTAGTTTACTCCAACTGGATAAGCCCAGTTCTCTTGCGAGTGCATGTTGAACGTCAGCCAATTGAATTGTATTGGGAGCCAAAGATTCTGGTTTGGAGTGAAATCGCTTAACTAACTCCAACGTGGCGTCATCGTATAGGCGGATAGCTTTGAGCCTTTTTTTAGCAATGGATTTTTGCTGATTGATATTGATCGAGAAGCTATTTGTAGAGTTCATATTTCACCTTTCTTATCTCTTCCACACTCGCCTATATAGAAGCTAAAAAGAAGGTAAAAACAGATTGTGCCTGCTAAACCAAGCAGGTGAGGATATTGCCGTGAACCGAGTTCTTTCCGCGAGTGTTGGGTGCTTTAGGCATGAGCAGAGTGATAGTAGGTGGTCGCTATCCTTCGTGCAACCTTTTGTGAGAGTGTAGCGTCACAAAATGGCCGTTTCTCTATATTTAGGGAGAATCAATAGGCGATAACACTAGCGATTCAACTCAATACCACTGTTGCTAGATTCGAGTTTCTACACTTTTGAGTAAAGTACGATAAAGCGCTTGAGTCGCAGGACCACTTTTGGCTCCTTTGGGTAAAGTGAGGTGCAGCGCAACTTGATATTGATGGGAGTGTTCGATCTCCAATACTTTAATTTTATCGCTCTTGCGGACTGCGACTAAGTGCGCTGGTAGCCGACAAAGTCCAGCGCCTTGCTCTACGGCGTGAAAAGCGTGGTCGAAGTTATCGACGGTAATACGCTGACGTGCGCGTAACCAACCCACATCTCTTTTCGTTTTGTCTGAATCACCTAAGTCACGGATGACAATTTGGCTGGTGGTTGCAAAATCGTCGATGGAAACATGCGGCTTTTTAGCGAGTGGATGGTGTGCTGCGATTACAGGCAGCATGGTTGTTACGCCAAATGCTTCGGCAGGGTAGTTGGTTATCGGTAAGTTGATGATTGCTATGTCAGCGAGCTCATTTACGACCATTTCGGTTGTTTTGCTCAGTGACGTTTCAACCACTTGAACGGAGGTCGTGTTGTTGTCCTCCAAAAATTGACTGAGTGGTGCATAAAGCCAACAAGGGTCACAAAGATGATCTACTGCGACCGTGATTTGAGATTCCACCCCACTTTTTAACTGCTCGCTGATGACTTCCAGTTCCCGCGCTTGTTCAAGCATGGATTGTGCACGACGCAGTATGGTTTTGCCGTGCTCTGTCAAACCCGCTTTGCGCCCTCGTACTTCGATAAGTTGAATACCAAGTTGGTCTTCTAACTTCCTCACCGAATAGATCAATGTGGTATGGCTCTTGTTGAGCAGTAAAGCTGCGGATTGAATACTGCCTTCTTGATCAATCGCTTGTAGCGTTTGCCATTGTTCTAAGGTCGTTTTTAGTCTCATCAGTCAATTTTTTAGACAGCTAATGGCAAAATTATGAACTTTTTTGTCAGTTTTATAAAGGCAATAATCTTGTCATCGAAAGCGAGTCAATTAAGAAGAGGAGACCCAAGGTGGCGAAATTATTGCAAGTTGATTTTGAATTTCATGGTCCGTTTGGTGAAGAGATGTCGAATGCTTTGGTCGACTTAGCTAAGTCGATTAACCAAGAGCCGGGCATGATTTGGAAAATTTGGACGGAAAACGAAAAAGACAAACTCGGTGGTGGTATCTATCTTTTTGAAGATGAAGCCACGGCGCAAGCTTATCTCGAAATGCATGCCGCACGCTTACGAAAAAAGGGCGTAGTCGAAGTACGAGGTCAAATCTTCGATATCAATGTGCCGTTAACGACGCTCAATCAAGGGCCTATTAGAGGATAAGGAGATGATGACCAACCGCACTTTTCTAACCGTTCATGGTGTCGTATATACGGTATTCGCTTTTGCGTTGTTTTTTGTACCAACCATAATGTGGCCGATGTATGGAGTACAAATTAACGACCAGTACGCGCTGTTTTTATCGCAGCATACTTCGATCTTTTTAGGTGGAATCGCAGCGGTGAGTTTGATGTTACGTAATGTGGAATCAGGGCATACTGCGAAACAGCTGTTTAAAGCATTATTGATTACTAATGGCTTAGGGGCAGTGATTACTACCTATGCCGGCATTATCGGAGTATTTGTCGGTTTTGGTTGGAGTGACCCAATATTCTTTGTCTTGCTTAGTTTGATTACGTACAAGCAATTAAGAGTGCAATAGAAAAAGCCCTGCTGTTTCTAGCAGGGCTTTGTCATATTTGGTTTAATTAGCGATCTAAATTCAAGTTATGATTCGCTTTTGTACGCGTAGTTATAGTAGCCGTATCCATAGCCGTATGAGTTAGATGCTTTTTTCTCAACTGCATTGAGAATCACACCTTTAACTTCAACGCCTGATTGCTCGAAGCGACCTTGCGCGACTTCAATCTCCTTCAAAGTCGTTTGATCAAAACGAGCGACCATCAGAGTTGTTCCTGCAAGCGCGCCAACAATGCTTGGGTCGGTAACTGCGAGTACAGGCGGCGTATCGATGATGACTAGATCGTATTGTGCAGACATCTCGTCAACAAAGCTCTTGAAGCGAGGGTGCATAAGAAGTTCTGACGGATTTGGTGGTACTTGGCCGCGAGTCACAACATCTAAATTATCAATGGATGTAGATTTAATGATGTTGCTAAGGGATGTCTTACCGCTCAAGTAATCAGAAAGACCGTTGTCCCAGCGTAGACCGAAGCATTGCTGCAAATAACCTTTACGCATATCCGCATCAATAAGCAGCACTTTCTGACCGGTTTTCGCAGCGACGGCCGCAAAGTTGGTCGATACAAATGTTTTGCCGATAGATGGTGCAGGACCTGAAATCATAAGAACGTTATTCTTCGCTTCCATCATTGCAAAGTGCAAGCTAGTGCGAAGACTACGTAGAGCCTCAATGGAAAGATCGGCTGGGTTAGCTTCCGCTAGAAGGACTAGCTCATTGTTGCTGCCTTTGTTGCGCTTAAGCTTGTTTGCAAATTCCAGTTGTTGAATAGATTTTGGAACGCTTGCGTAAACTGGCATGCCAATCTGTTCAATTTGATCTGGTGTTTCCACACCACGGTGGAATGCTGCACGAATTAATACGAAAGCCACGCCTGCCATACCGCCAAGCAGTGTTGCTAGCACAACAATAAGCGCTTTTTTCGGCTTGATTGGCTTAGAGAAAGATTGAGCGTTATCTAAGATTCGAACGTTGCCAACTGTTCCGGCTTTAATAATGTTGAGCTCTTGAACCTTGTTCAATAGTTGGATGTAGATTTGTTGGTTTACTTCTACATCGCGTGTCATACGTAGAACTTCACGCTGTGTTTTCGGTAACTTTTGAACTTGTTTATTAAGACGTTCTTTCTCTTTTAGTAGTGTTTCACGTTTATCAAGTAGCGACTTATAAGCTGGGTGATCCTGTGTGAAGCGTTGGCTGATCTCACTTTCTTTGAATGTAAGCTCATTTAGCTGTGCTTCTAACTCAACCATTACTTTCAGCGTTGACTGAGCTTCAAGGCCTAAATCGATAGATTCATTTTCTTGACGGAACCGATTTAAAACGTCTTCAGAAGCGGTCAGTTTTGTTTTGATGTCTGGGAGGTGACCTTTCAAGAACTCGAGGCTTTGCTCTGCCTCTGCAGAATTTCTTTGAACGTTTTGTAAGAAGTAGTTTTGGCTAATGTCGTTCAAGATATCTTGAATCTTAGCGCGGTCTTCACCAGAGAAGCTTAAAGATATAATCCCGGTTTGCTTACCACGTTCGCTAATCGATAAGTTTTCTTGAAGTTTATTAATTGCATCTAATTTACTGATTTTGCTGACCGTGAATGAGTCACCAGTTTGAGCCACAAGTTCAGTCGCCAAAAACTGGTATCCATTCTTCTCAAGCAGTTCACCAACTTTACCTTCTAGAATGACGTTATTGTTATCTTCTAAGAGCCTGAACGTCTGTTTTTCAGAATCAATAACTTCAAGAGTTAAAGGAACGCCAACTGCGTAAGAAGGAGCATTAAATCGTGAAACGCTCAGACTGATTTGCTCACCTTGTAGTCGAGCTAGGCCTTTACCAATAATTGGCATGTAGTTTGGAGAAACGACAGTCGTTAAGTTGAACTTATCAACAGTACCGCCCAAGATCATACGAGATTTGATGATCTCTATTTCTGTTGTCGCTGATGATTCTGCTGAAAACAGCTCTCCCATATCACCAACCATCGCTGAAATACCACCTGAACTCTTACTTTCGATTTGGATAAGAGCGTCAGCTTTATAGATAGGTGTTGATAGAATGGCAACGCCGACGCCTATAATCGAAAATAGGACTACGGTACATAGAATGAGCCATTTGGCATCGAGAATGATCCCAAATAACTTTCCCAAATCGATCTCATCGTCGGCTTGACGTGATTGCTTAATAGTTTGTGTTGTCATTACTTTAACTTCTTAAATACCTTGCCATTGGCGTTTATTTAGCCTTGCGGCTTATAGTTTTTGAGACCACGCTTTTGCTGCTTTTTCTATAAGCGTATATGCATGTTCGAAAGCTTCTCTACTTTGTCTGTATGGATCAGGGATGTTTTGTTCATTTATCCACTGTCCAAACAGCATCGTTTTACCTCGTGCCTCAGGAGCGATTTTGGTTAAGGCTTCTAAATGACCTTTTTCCATAACCAATATCAGATCGTATTGAGCGCAAAGCTCAGGTGTTAATTGTCGTGCTTCGTGTCCATCTAAGCTTACGCTATGTTCGTTCGCGATAGTGGTTGCCATCTCGTCAGCAGCTTTTCCCGTTAGATGGCTCTTATCTACTGCGATTCCTGCTGATGCGACATGTTTGTTTGGTAGTAAAGACTGCAAAAGCCGCTCTCCTGTTGGAGAGCGGCAAATATTACCGACACAGACGACAAGAATATTAGAAAACAAATGCTTACCCTACTTTAAATTGTATGCTTATGATCTCAACTGAATTGCTGGCTTCTTTATATTGCGCAATTGAGCTGAGTAGCTATCGATTACGTGCCGCAAGAGATAAGTTTCTTGCGGCACGTTGTTTTACGGCCAAGTGCGTACTCGTAGTACACCTTCAGTTAGTTCATTAAAGCCGGAAATGGTTGGAACGAGCTGAGCAATCACACGATTCCAACGACTAACAGGTGCAGCCGTCACATAGACTATGTCGTAAGGGTTGAGATCAAACTCAGTACCAATCACCAAAGCAGAAGCGTCAGAAACATCTAGCTGATAAATGTCCGCCATTTTAGCTTCTTCTTTTGAACGTCTGATGACAAACACACCGGTAGCATCTGCGGAGATTTCACTGATACCACCAACGCTGCTAAGAGCCTCAGTAAGGCTCATGCCGCTACGATCAATTTTGAGTAATTTCGGATCGTTAACCTCGCCCATAACAAATACTTTTTGCGCATCGTTTCGAGGAATATGAACAATATCACCAGGCTTTAGAAGGCGGTTTTGAGTTAAATCGCCTTGTTGCATCAGAGCATACAAAGAGACGTTTTCAACAACGCCATTGCGTGTCAGTGTCGCATTACGCCAATCAGCCTCGGCAGCCAGTCCGCCAGCTCTATTCACAGCATCTAGAAGTGTAAGGGGGATGTTTGTAATTGGTTGTTGTCCTGGCTTGTTAACTTCGCCAGTTACATAAGTCTTTTTAGAGCGAAATGCCGCAACGCTTACATCGACCTGTGGGCTCTCAATGTATTTTGCAAGGCGGCTTGCAATGTCTGCACGAATCTGACGTACGTTTTTGCCTTCAACATGTACGACACCTATGTAAGGGTAGAAGATCGTGCCATCCGAATGCACCCAGTTACCCGCTTCGGCTGAGCTTCGGTATGAGCCCGCTGGGATCGTTAGCTCTGGGTGATCCCAAATAGTGATATTTAGGATATCGCCAGGTCCTACTTCGTATTCATATTTTGCGATTTCAATATCTAACTCTGGGTTTGGTTTTGAAAAAGGGTCCACTGAATTTAAAGACGTTACGCGCTCCAAAGTTAAGGGATAAACGGTAACCTGAGACTCTATATCACTCGATTCAGTGCTCATGACTGTTTTGTCACTGACCGAAAGGTGGCTACCAGGCAAAGTACACCCTGTAAGAAGGATTGGAAGTACTGATATCCCCAAAAATTTATTAAATGTGTTCATTGGTTTATAACTACCGAAAGAAAGTTTGCCGACTGAAATTGATTCATTCTAATTGAACTGAGTTTCATCAATATTGACGATTTACTGCAGTTTTAAGCCTTTAGAAAGCGAGTCCATTCAGAATTATTTGTGTAATAAACACTCCAAATGGCTGCTAGCGACTTAGAGCTCTTAGTTTTATTAATGAAGGTGTGAAAATCCGACCCACAAAAAATAGTCAACTATTATCCATCTGGTTGCAATAAAGGCAACAAGTTACTCGAAAAAATACTGACGAATACATGACAAAATTGTGTCTATTTAGCGTTATTGAGATGAATGCATGATTTTGCACAAGCAAACAGGCAGTAATGTGAAAAAACTCATGCCAAAGTTGTATGCATCCTATTTACACTATATGCAACTGCCGTTATGCTTCGTGTTGCGGTCGGATATAACAACAAATATTGGAGCTAATTTTGAAAATCAAACTTTTAACGGCAAGTGTGGCTGCTGTTCTACTAGCAGGTTGTGGTAGTGACAGCGATCCTGAGGTAAAAACATACTCAGTACAGGCTTATGACCCAGCTGTTATCGGCATGGAAGTATCTTATGACTGTGGTGGAGACTTAAAAGGTCAGGCTGATGAGCTAACAACAAACTATGAAGGCATGGTTGGTAAAGCTCGCATTAGCCATATCGACGTAGTGAGTGCACCAGGTGAATGTACTTTCACATTGAAGCATACTGATAAGAGTGTAGATGCATCTAACGGAAAACCTATTACGTCTGATTACAAGATTCCTAAAGGTCTTGCCCAAGCTGACTCTTTAGTTACAGGTTCTCCATTTACAACGTTGGTAGCTAACTCTCTAGATGACGGAGAGGTATACTCATCAGATACTGCTGAAAAAGTATTTGCCAATTTAGGTATCGATATCAATGCAAGTGGTAAAACAGTTGACGAAATCCTTCGTGATACAGAGTCTGTAGTTGCTAACCTTCAAAGTGAAGGCGGCAATAGTGAACTTGCTACGAAGCTAGTTGCTACGGCAAATATCGTGTCTGATATCATTAAAGCGAACCCAACAGCTGCACCTGAAGCCGTGGCTGTAGCTGCAAAATCAATGGCAGAAGAAGTGATTGCGAAATACCCGCATTACCCTAAAGCAGGCGCGGATTCTGAAGAAGTGATTTACGTAGAAATCTCTGAAGAAGATACGAAGAACGTTGTTGAGCAGGTTGAAAAAGACATTGCTGCAGGTAAGCCTGTAGACCAAATCAAACCTACCGTTCCACCAGTTCCAGATGCGAAGCCTGGTAAGCCAGTTGATCCGGTTGCTCCACCATCAGGCGGTTCAGGCGGTAACTAAGCAAGTTTTTGCTGATAAATTCTAAAGGCCTCTTCAGAGGCCTTTTTTGATCCTATCGTACTGTAGTCATCACCTTTTAGTGAGCCCTTTTCTGTTTAAGTAAGGCAGGATGTGCGGACGTGATTCGCCAGCCAGTTTACTGGTGACTTCTTGCGACCAAGTACTCTGTTTTTGATTGCTCGAACGGTTTGCATAGTAGTTTTGCATAGTTTGGTCATACGTCTGAATATCATCCAAGTTTAGGTCTTGATACTGATTCTCATGCACCACGACATGCTTAGGTAGGCGAGGTTTTACTTCAGGGGCTTGATCTGGATGACCAAGACACATACCAAATAAAATGGCGGTATTTTTAGGTAAACCTAATAATTCGTCTACTTTTTGGGCATTGTTTCGTAAACCACCAATATACACACCTCCTAGTCCCATCGACTCCGCCGCAAGCAAGCAATTTTGTGCCATGATGCCCGAGTCTACAGCGCCTATTAGCGTTAACTCGGTAAAATCAGCTTGAACATCTGGGTTGATACTGGCGTGGCGTTGGTAATCAATGCAAAACACCAAAAACTCAGCCGCGCTTTCAACGTACCCTTGATTTCCGGCATATTGAGCTAATAGCGTACGTTTTTCTTTGTCGGTCACGCGAATAATTGAAACGACTTGCAACATGCTTGATGAGGACGCCGCAAGGCCGGCTTGAAGAATGGCATCTAATTGTTCGCTCTCAATCGGTTGTGAGGTGAATTTTCGAATTGAGCGGTGATTGAGAATTGTTTGAATCGTGCTGTTCATGGTGACTTAACATCCCCTGTTACGTTAAAGGCTGAAGACTCACCTTAGCGACATTTGATGAGTCGGTAAACTATCTCAAAAGAAAAACAATGCTTGGCGCATAAGTGTGAAGACGATTCGAGATTACACCACTCGTTCTGTTTGAGAGCGTATATACTGTTTTTAGAATCAATAATTTAAATGCAGTGGAATATATGAAAGAACTCATTGTTCATACAGTTACGGTGTTTATGGGCTTCTTTGCCATCATGAACCCTATCGCCAATATTCCCATCTTTTTGAGTTTAACTGCTGATGAAGATAAAGAAACCATCCGTTCCATTGCGCTCCGCTCGGTTTTTATTGCATTTATTATCATCGCGATATTTTCTATTGCCGGTAAGTTAATTTTTGATTTGTTTGGTATCACGCTTTATGCATTGCGAATAACAGGCGGTATTTTGGTGTTTTTGATAGGTTTTAACATGCTTCAAGGTGATTCGACGCATCAGAAAACCAAAGAGAAGGCGTATTCACCAGCTCAGCAACGGGCGGCATTGAGTATTGCAGTGTCTCCACTGGCGATGCCAATATTAGCTGGGCCTGGAACGATTGCTACCGCGATGAACTTTGCGACAGCGGGTGGTTTCGATCAAACCATTATTACTATCGGTTTCTTTCGCTGTCCTCTGTGTGATCACCTATGTACTGTTTTTATTTGGAGACAAATTGGTCAAAGCGGTTGGACCAAGTGCTCTAAATGTTGTGACTAAAATGATGGGCTTAATTCTAGCGGTTATTGGTACTCAAATGTTCATTGATGGCGCGGGCGAAGCCTATAAAACGGTTTTCTCCTAGATTTCTCTTAGGCATTGCCACCTTGGTTCAACCCGCAATTACATTTCTAACGGGTACGGATTTTTTGAACTTTAGTTTTCATTTTCTAAGAGAGAAATAAATAGACTTCACCTATTTCAATAATAAGAATATTCAATTGTTGTGATTGCACGAATTTCATTACTCTTTTGGCAAGGAGAATGGGGGAAATATGGCAACAAAAGCAATTGTAGTAGAAGGTGGCGCGATGCGAGGCGTCTTCGCAAGCGGAGTGTTAGATGCGTTTTTAGAGCAGAGTTATAAACCGTTTGATTTTGCAATCGGTGTATCTGCTGGTGCATCAAATTTGATTGGGTATTTGACCGACTACCCGCATCGCAGTATTAACGTCATTACTAAGCTGGCCACAAGCAAACGCTTTTTTGACCCGACTCGCTTCGTTAAAGGTGGGGACCTCATCGATGTGAAGTGGCTGTTTGAAGAATCTAATCGCTTGTATCCCGTCGATGAAAATAAACTGTTTAATGGCGTTCCTTTTCTCGCAGCGACAACAAATGTAGATACAGGGCAGGCAGATTATTACCGCGTGACACGTGATAATTTTCACCATGCGATTGAAGCGACAACAGCATTACCGATTGCCTACAAGCATACCCCTTGTTTTTCTGGCGGTTGTTATACCGATGGTGGGGTCGCTGATTCTATCCCAGTGCGTGAGGCTTATCGTCGAGGGGCTCGCGACATAACCGTAGTACTCTCTCACCCACTGAATTATGCCAAAAAGCCAGTTAAGACCACATGGCTGATGAAGAAACTTTTTGCGGAGCACCCCAAAATGGCGGATGCGATGTTAAGACGTGCAGATAACTATAATCAATCATTAGAGTTTATTCGTAACCCTCCACCAGGAACACATGTTAGGGTGATTGCCCCACCAGATAATTTTCATGTTCAGCGCTTATCAATGCGACAATCCGTTTTACTAGAAGGGTATGAAATGGGGCTGATTGAGGGGCGAGCGCATCTCACTAGTTTATCTGGTGTTCATGGTTTAGACCGAGAAAGCTGTCATTTTTGCGTTTGATTGTAAAAGAGCCTCATCGTGAGGCTCTTTTTACGTAACGTTCAAAGGGTGATTTAGTTGACTTTATCCCAAGCCATCTCCCAGTGTGAACCTATTCCAGGCTCGTAATGGTTTGCGCTTTCTTTCCACTGCATACAGTAACCAGAGTATGGGAAAGGTTTACATTGATAAATGCCCCCGTCGCTGGCAAGCACTTTTGTGCCCGCCGTGTAGCTAGATAGTCCTTCAGGGAAGACAAAATCGTACTCACCAGATGGTGGTGGAGTAACTGACTCTTCTTTTAAGTGAAAGTCGAGTGTTTGCTGATCCACCAAGTTGCCATCTTTATCCTTAATACGTGTTACGAGCATATGGTGACCCGGCTCCGATTTACTTAAAGCGAGCGATATCGCCTCTACCGAGCCGTCTTTCATTTCGTTTGCCCAACTTGCAAGTGGTTCGCGATGGTGGTTGTAAACGGTGAGTTCTGCATTTAAATCGCCTTCAGCAGTTAGTGTCAGATCCAACGTTGTCGGTGTTGACTCAATGATATATTCGTCTGCTAAGCCATCTACTGTGAGTGAGTATTCTGGAACAGGAGTTTCAATGTTATAACCGATCTCTACTCGCTCAAGGCTGCTATTTGCTTGCAGATACACCGGATTAGTACCATAAACAGGAGTGAATTTATCCTCTGCATACTGCCCAGCTTGCAGTTTTGCTTGTTCTTGGTTTAGCTTAGTCGCGAGTGCGTAAGACCAGTTTTTCGCTTGGCCCATTGCTGCATCGGTAATTTCTAGTTCAGTTCTATACGCTATGTTTTCACCTGCTTGATCAAATACGCGCGTATAAACCGAATCCCCAATATTTAAATCCATTGTAGGAATAATTTGACCGCCTTGCTTCCAATCTGGAATAACGGGACTGTCACCATCAAATTTCACATCGATCACGTTATAAAATGAGGCTGCAGTGTCGCCAACATCCCATACTGCCAGGATGACATGGTATCCCTCGCGAGTAGGCACATTACATTGATGGCTTACCTGTTTCGGGGGTTGAACCATATTGCCGTCGACGACACAGAAAGGAGTTAGATCAAAAGAGTCTCGTGATAGTGAAGCGTTTGGGTTCCAATCAGGCTTGGTGATGTAATATTTCCAGTCGCGCGTCACGTGGTTAGCGGTAAATGTCCATTCAAAAGTTTGTGTGCCTGCTTGAATAGGACGTTTTACCCAACGGTCGGCAGTTTGCTCATCAAGGGCAGCTGCTAAAGCGGTTTCGGCACTCGCTATTTTACCATCGCGAGGCCCTGTTTCGGGAAAGCCATCAGGGCCTTCAACGCTTTGCGGTTCATATTGAATCGCACCGCAGTTATTATTTTTTTCGTTAGTATCTGGCGTTGGATACTTACATAGTGCCGAGCGACTTGCAGCGACACCACCATTGGTTTCTGATACATAACCGTGAGCCGCAGCACCTGAGCTAATGCTTGCAAGTGCTAACGCGAGTACGGATTTGGTTGGAAATGATTTCATCACATGTCCTCTGTTATGGCTGACAAACTAGTGTCACACCCCGGCGCATGCTGAGCATAAAGCAACGCTACAGAAATTGGACTTCTGTAACACTGCGTCATGGTAACCCCGCTATCATGAGCATTCTTTTAGATTTTTAAATGCTGACAGACCGGAAGCTTTGCGTCCCACCCTTTCGAATGGTTTGCCGAAATGTGATTGAGCAGCCAAAATTTAGCTTAAGAATTTACATGTGGAAAAGTAAACGTCACTGACATGGAATCCTGTTCTCAAATTGAAAGATAACGATATCTTAACCTCGTCAATATTGTGCAGTGTCGTATTGCAAGGTATTGATTTTAATTTTGTTTTTATCCTTTTTATAGTCATGGTGAATGAGTGGGGGTGGGGATAAGTGGAGAGGAATCGTGCTAAGGGTGGAAGAAGTTCTGTCTAAAGGGCGGAGTGTACCGCCCTCTGAATGGTGTTATTTCGGCATGATGACAGTATCAATCACGTGAATGACACCGTTTTTAGCTTTCACATCGGTTGCAATGACATTTGCATCGTTAACTATGACTTTATCGCCCATGGTTTTAATCATCACATCTTGCCCCTGAACCGTAGTCGCTTTGTCTAGCTTAACAACATCGGCAGCCGTCACTTTCCCTGGCACGACGTGATAAGTCAAAACAGATACTAACTTGTCTTTGTTTTCCGGCATTAAGAGCATGTCGACTGTGCCGTCTGGCAGTTTTGCAAAAGCGTCATCCGTTGGTGCAAAAACAGTAAATGGGCCTTCCCCTTTGAGAGTGTCAACCAGGCCCGCTGCTTTCACCGCAGCAACAAGCGTATTGAAAGAGCCATTTTCAGCGGCAACGTCGACAATATCGGCTTTCATCATGCCATGCTCATGAGCCTGAACGGGAAGCATAAAAGATAATGTCGCCATCAGTGTCGCCGCGATAACTAAGATACGTTTGAACATAATGTGTTCCTTACTAGTTGAGGGTACAACGGGTTCCCTGGAGTGTGTTTGCATTTGTACGCATCGTGATTGAAAGATGATCATCGCGTCCTACTTTCTTTTGAGGGTCTAACATGTCGCGCAAGAAGTCGTCTGCCTTCTTGTTTCACATCAGCTCGTTTCCGCCACGTCCATAAGCGCTCTCTTGCTGCCTTAGCTGCTTTGTCTGGTGCGATAATAGGTGCAAGGTAACGGCTATCTGGCTGCAATTGATACATGACAGCTTCCATCTGGGTCATTGTCCAGGGCTCGAATAAAAGAGGGGGAGGAACCATTTGTAACTCAGGTACCCACTTGTAGATGAACGTACCGTTAGGATCATGTTCTTGGGCCTGCTTGATCGGATTATAAATACGGATTGTGTTAGTCCCGGTTACTCCTGCTTGCATTTGGAATTGTGGGTAATGAATTCCAGGCTCAAAGTCGAGAAACAGTTGCGCTAAATGCGTTACACCTACTCGCCAATCCATGTTCATGTGGTGAGTAAGAAAGCTAACCAGCATGGCACGCATGCGAAAGTTAATGTAACCAGTGTGGTGCAAACAGCGCATGCAGGCATCAATCAAAGGTACGCCAGTATGCCCGGATTTCCATGCTGCTAACTTTTCTTCATCGAAAGTACTACTTTGTTTAATCAATGGTTCGTAAGCCCGATTAACGCAGTAAAACTCCATGTCGTATTCCGATTCGAATTTTTGGATGAAGTGACAGTGCCAATGAAGCCGTGAAGACAATGCAATTAAGCTGCGACGAAACCCAGCGACTTGCCAGTGTTTCAAAAGGTATTGATAAACTTCACGCAAGGATATGTTACCCCAAGCGAGATATGGAGAAAGTCGAGTACAGGCTGTGCGTGAGGCGGTGGGACTAGAAATGCTTCGATAGTAATCACGACCTCGACGATGGAAAAAGTCCTCTAGTGTTTTCCAAGCGAGCCGGCTTCCTCCCGTTTGCATTCCTTTGCATTTTGATAGCCAGGATGATGGTGGCGAAAACGAACAGCCGAGAGCTTCTGCATCCAATGAATGCAATAAGTCGGTTTGGAGCTCAATAGGGCTTATTGAGGCTCTCATGACAGAGTCCCAATGTTTGTCCCAACCTTGCCGGTTTATTGCACCTCTGATTACAGCACCGTGTTCGAATTCAAACCAGTCGATGTTCTGCTCATACAGCCAAGCGGCAACTTGTCGGTCTCGTTCAAAGGTGCAGTTGAGTCCTATTTCTTGGTGAGAAAAAACAGCGTTGATTTGATATTGCGCTTGAATTGATTGGAAACATGCTAAGGCATCGTCAAACAGCACCGTGATTCGATGCCCATACGCTTTGAGCGTTTCATCCATGTCTTGCAGTGATTGCCAAACAAATCGCCAGTGGCGCTCAGAATAGTGTGGGTTGTTCAATAGCAATGGTTCAACAATATACAAAAGCACAGTTGGGTGCTTTGTTGATAATGCTTGAGTTAGTGGTTGATGGTCAGTCAGCCTTAAATCTCGCTTTAACCACACGACATTGATTGTTTGCATCGGAATCCTCTTTGTTTCCGATGTTGTACGCAAGTAAACCGAAGAAATCTCATCCAATGATCGGTTTTATTCTACAAAACGTAGAGGTAACTTTCAGGGAGGTGACACATGGCAATACCATTGAGTAAGTTACAAAAATACTTCTATGTAGACAAATTGGTCATTCATTCGCTTGATCTCGCATTGTACCAGGCATCTGTCGTGATTGATGGAGAAGCGCAATTTATCACTGATGACAACGGTATCTTTTTGAGGGCTCATTCCCTGATCGAGATGCAAAAGAAGTGCAGGAATATCAAAGCAAATAAGCAGGTTCTAGTGCATCAAAGTGCTTATGATGAAATGGTGGGGCTACCCGAAGGCAAAAGAGACAATCAACTAGAGGTATTGGTGAGGGATACAAAATTGTATTGAAAGAGTATTGGTGCGTAGTAAAAGCGAGCCACCTTACGGCAGCTCGCTAAATATAAGGAGAGTTGGGCTTAGTCTTGTTTACGCTGCGCTTCTTTTTGCGCGTACTTAGCGGCACGTCGAGCTTCTCTTTGCTTGGCACTTTCACCACCAACATGCTGCTCGCCTCGCTGCTCTGCAAGAACAATTTGTTTTTCACGCTCGCGGAATCGAGCAATTTGTTCTTCTGAGTGTGTGCCGTGACATTTTGGACAGCTCACGCCTTGCTCGAACAATTCTGACTGTTTGTCTTCTTCAGTGATCGGTAGACGACAAGCGTTACATAAATCGTAATCTGCTTTTTCTAGCTGGTGGTTCACGGCAACACGACCGTCAAATACGTAACAATCGCCTTCCCACATGCTCTCTTCTTGAGGAACTTCTTCAAGATATTTAAGAATGCCGCCTTCTAGGTGGTAGACCTCATCAAAGCCCTGTTCTTTCATGTAAGCCGTTGATTTTTCGCAGCGGATACCACCGGTACAGAACATCGCAACTTTCTTGTGTTTTGCCGGGTCCATGTTTTCTTTTACATAGTCTGGGAATTCACGAAAGGTTTCAGTATTTGGGTTTACAGCGCCTTTGAATGTCCCGATCTCGATTTCGTAATCATTACGTGTATCGACAACAAACACTTCAGGATCAGCAATAAGATCGTTCCACTCTTGAGGTTTCACGTAAGTACCCACTACGTGGCGAGGGTCTATACCTTCAACACCTAATGTTACGATCTCTTTTTTCAATTTCACTTTGGTGCGATTGAATGGCTGGGTCTCAGAATACGACTCTTTGTATACGGTGCCAGTCAAACGAGGTTCGTTGTTTAGCCACTCCAGTAGCGTATCAATACCTGCACGATCAGATGCAACAGTACCGTTGATACCTTCACTTGCCAGTAGTAATGTTCCGCGAATATGGTGTTTTTCCATCAACGCAAGTAATGGCTCGCGTAGCTCTCGATAGTTATTCAGCTCAACAAACTTGTACAGCGCACAAACTACATACTGACTCATGAGGTTTCCTTTAAAAATACAGGTGGTCAACGACCTTAAAATTTTAGCGGCACGAAGTATACCTGACTAAACTAGTCGGAAATACGGACAAATTATACGGATATTATGAGTAGGCGGGGCCTGGCGGTCTTTGATAGGGGGAGCATGTCCGCAGGTGAAGCCGATATGTGTTCAAATTATAAGCATTAATTATAGTGAGTTAGGTAGGTTGGAGCCGATACTTTTGGCTTAAATTTATGCTGTTATTCTGTTTTAGGCCCTTCAAAAAAGTTAGGCGCAAGAAGCACCAAATAATCACCGGAGTCATTGACAAGGAAAGGACATGTCGCAGTTTTATACATGAGGTGGTGAGGGATAAAGGTTTAGGGACAAAGAGTGAATGACTGATCGCCATTGTTCATAAACCGCTATAAAACGCCTTTTCACCACATACTGAAAAGGCGTTTTTCTAACGTCTGCCGTGCTTATTTCAACGTAGCTGCGGTCTGTTTGCCCATGGCGATGAGCCTGTCGAGAATACGTTCACCGTCGGCACGTAAGCCGTTGTGCTCGTACTCATTGGTGATCCACGCTTTTGAGTTTGGTATTAACGCGAGCGTCTCTCGGCTGATATCCATTTCAACAAACATATCATCGGCGTAAACGGCGCAACTGACAGGCACTTTGTTCTGAGCCAGTTGTGTTTGATCGTACAGCGCAGTCCAATCTTTTTTCGCTGCCAATATTTCTGCGGCGTCTTTTAGTGGTTTGAGGTTAACGTATTGGTCGAACATCCATGGGAAGACCATTTCCCCCGTAAAGTAAAATGGCTTGCCAGATTCATAATTAAACTCTGATCGGGTTTGGCGAACGCGGTGCGCACTCCAATTCGACGCGAAGCTTTGGCAGTAAATCGATTCATGCAAAATGGCGTAGATCGGGTTGGTTTGGAAGTTTTGCTGCGCCAACATATCGTTTAAGAACTCATAACGAAGTTGTGGTTTGCCGTTCACTTCAATCAACGCGCTTTCTAGCCAATAGTAAGTTGGTAAGAAAGTATCACTCACACCAAAGTTGATGCCGATTTGTTGAAATTGCTCCACTGTGAAGCGTTGACCATTTGGTAGGTACTCTTCATTTTCCAGCAAGTGATTCGCAATGTTTTGGCAAAGTTGTTGCGCATTGGGAAATTGTTGGAAGAACGCTTGGTTTTTCTCCATGGTGCGTTTGAAAGTGGCTTCATACACATCGTCGGCATGACGTGAGACTGATGGCACGCCACCTGTGATGTAGCTTTGTAGCAAGCTGTCTGGGAACAAAGACAAATAGGTGAGGGAGCAAAACCCACCAAAGCTTTGACCTAAGATCGCCCATTTTTCGACGCCAAATTGCTCACGAATGTATTCCGCGTCGCGCACGATGTTATCCGCTCGGAAGTGGCTCAAGTAGTCTGCTTGTTGCTCTGGCGTGAGGTGAGCAAGCGTCTGGTGATTAATTACGCTGCTGTTGCCCGTACCGCGCTGGTCGAGAAGCAAAACTCGGTACTCTTGCAGCGCGCGTTTTACCCAGCCGTTATTGCCGTTTTGACGCGGAGAGGGAAAGCCAGGTCCGCCCTGAAAGTAAACCAACCAAGGTTTGGTCGATTCTTCCTCGCCAACTAGGCAAACCGCACGGGCGAAGACTTCAATGGTGCCTTTGCTCGCGTTTTGGTAATCCAGAGGAACGGTAAAACTGTGGGGAGTGTAATGCAATCCTGCGTCGATAAATGATTGAGCGTTCATTGTTATCTTTATTTCCTTATTGAGGGGTAGCGCTACTTTACTGCGAATGGCGCGAAGAACCAACGCTATTTCCCAATTGCCTCTTCAGTTCTATACCTTGGTCAAATCAATGTAAGTTCAAGAAAATGAAACGATTAGCGACTGGTGCAACTGGTTGAGTGAGCTATGCTCAATAGAGTTGCGACAAAGTAAGAGCATGGAGGAAGTCGGATGAAAGTGTCACTGGCTCGATGGACAATTGTGACTTGTTTAATAAGCGTACCTACTTTTGCCGTTGTTACGCCCAACCCACCTCAGTTACAGGCAAAAGGCTACGTATTAATGGACTTTCAATCCGGTGCCATTATTGCCGAGTATAACGGGCGAGCAGGCCTTGCTCCGGCGAGTTTAACCAAGTTGATGACCGCTTATGTAGTTGGACAAGAAATCAAAGCGGGGCGTTTGAAATGGGATGATGTTGTCACCGTGAGCGAAAACGCGTGGTCGGCCAAGTTTCCCGGTTCTTCTAAAATGTTCATCAAACCGAAAGATGAAATTAGTGTTGCGAACTTAATGCGCGGCGTGATCATCCAATCAGGAAATGACGCGTGCGTTGCACTGGCTGAGCATGTTGCAGGCAGTGAACGCGGCTTTGTTGCCTTGATGAATGGTTGGGCGGAGAAATTAGGACTGCAAGACACCTATTTTGTGAACTCCCATGGTCTTGATAGTGATGGCATCCAAACCTCACCAACCGATATGGCAAGACTCATGCAGTCGATCATCAGCGATGTTCCTGATGTGTACGCGCTATACAGTGAGAAAGTCTTCAAGTGGAACGACATTACGCAGTACAACCGCAATAAGTTGTTGTGGGACAATTCCATTGATGTCGACGGGGGAAAAACCGGCTACACCAGCAATGCCGGATACAGCTTGGTGAGCTCGGCCAAAGAAGGAAGAATGCGCCTTATCTCGGTGGTGATGGGTACGCCAAGTAAACAGGCTCGGATCAGCCAATCGAAGAATCTACTCAGCTATGGTTTTCGCTTTTATGACACCAAGCAAGTTGCTAAACAGGGGGAAGTTGAGTCTAAAGTTCGCGTTTGGAAGGGAAATGCTAATCAAGTTGAGGCGATCTTTGCTAAAGATGCCTATCTCACTCTGCCTCGTTCAATGACGGCTGGGCTTGATAAGAGTGTGGTGTTAAATGAACCGTTGATTGCGCCGATCGCGCAAGGAGATGAGATTGGTAAGGTCGTTTGGAAAAGCGATGACAGTACCGTGGCGAGTTATCCCTTGGTCAGCAGCCAAGCGGTAGAAGAGGGCTCGTGGTTCGCTCAGCTTTGGGACAGTCTGGTGCTGTGGGTGAAATCGTTCTTTAACTAGAATAAAAACGAGCAGAAGTGTCTTTCTGCATTTTTTTGTTGATGGCCGCCCAGCTAAACGCTGGGCGGTGTTTTATTTAACGGTTTATTCCGACAAGGTGATGATTGGTAAATCGTCCCAAATCTTACTTTCATCCGATGCGCCACCGGAGAAGTTCCAAGGGCCTTTGTCTTGTTCTAGCGGACGGTAAGTTGCCGAAAGGCCGTCTAAGTCCCAAGTCGTGACATAGAAGCGGATACCATCGAGCGAATCTGGGCGGCCCAGCGCGTCACTCGCAAAGTCCATCGAAATAGTGTTATTGGCTTTGTCTACTGTCACTGTTGGTGCTGGCGTGACCGCTTCTCCCCATGTCGTCGCATTTGCTCCTTTGGTGTTGTAAATCGAGCTTTGCCAGCCAAAAACAACCGCATTACGACTCCAGGTTCCGCTTGGCATAGAAGCGTTGATCTTCGGTAGCTCAGACAAGTTAGTTGCGGCTTCTTCAGGTAAATCAATAAAGATGGTGAAACCTACGTGGTCGAAGCCGTTTGGTGGCAACCAAGTGTCGGTGATGTTGTCCATAGTGAAGGTCAAACGTACGTTACTGCCAACGGTAAATACCTCAGCTTTGTTGATTGCGAGTTGGCTATTGTTTTTATCGAATGTTGGATCCGTTGGTAGCGAATAGTTACCGTTAGGACCGCCCATGCCATCTTGCGCATCACCCGCGTTATCAATAGTGTCGTCTGGCGTGTTTGACCAGCTTAAGTCCGACACAAAGTTAACATCTTCAATGCCAGCTTTTTTCTCAGTAGAATAAATCGCGAAGCGGTGTTGTTGTTCGCCAATTGCAAAGTGACGAGTCGACAGCGTGACACTAAACTGACCATCAGCGCCTGCAGTAATGGCTTGCGCTGTTTCTAAGTTACCATCGACGACAAGGTTCAACTTCTCGTTGGCGTTCGCACTACCCGCGATAACAATATCACCAGTGATGGTTTTTCCTTCCCAATCCTGCGCCAGTTGTATGTTGAGGTCTGGGGTATCTACCGATTGGGTATCGTTAGTTTTTGAGTAAATCACGGCAGATTTGGCTGGTAGCTCAAGGGTTACGTGACCGTTTTCATCTGCGATTAACTGCTCTGGAGCGTCTACCCAGTTCGACATGATTTGTTGTTTGAAGACGGTGCCACCAACTTGTTCTACATCGAGTTGGTTCATCAACATTGGAGAGTTAGATGTGTTCATTACCACTAAGACTTCGTCGTTATCCAAAGTGCGGGTAAAGGCGAACACACCTGCACCAGCTTTATCGCTGCCAATGACTTTCATTTCGCCGCGTGTCATGACTTTGTTTTCGGTACGTAACTTAGCAAGCTCTTGGATGAACAAGTACATCTCGCTGTTTTGGTCGAATGAATCTACGTAGTCGCCGTCTTCACGGTAACCGCCAGCAAACATCGCATCGCGCGCTGCTGGCATCGCTTGCTCTGTACCTTGGTAAATCACAGGAATACCGGGTACGCTCATCATGGTGATCAGAGCTTGCTTCATATCGTTGACACTGCCTTGC
Organism: Vibrio sp. 2092; assembly: GCF_033339635.1. Classification (NCBI taxonomy): domain Bacteria; kingdom Pseudomonadati; phylum Pseudomonadota; class Gammaproteobacteria; order Vibrionales; family Vibrionaceae; genus Vibrio; species Vibrio sp. 2092. The sequence continues at coordinate 170,605 of NZ_JAWOUY010000005.1, forward strand.
GATAGAAAACGCGGCATATCGTGGTTATCAATGAAGTTCGGCATGATGTATGGATTTGGGAACATCTCCATCATTTTCTCAAGACGGAAGCGTAAGTAATCGGTCGGTTGCCCTGCTGCAAATACGCGCGTCATGGTCGCTTGCAATGGGAAGTTCAGTACCGAGGTTAACTGCTCCGGCGAGCCGCTTTCGCCGATGTAAGTCAGCATCTTCTCTTCGCCTTCTGTGTTGTAAGGCGTAGATGTTTCGAAGACTTCACCAAAGGTCAGGAAGTTATCGCGACCAGTATCAACCGCTTGAGTCATCACACCATCGTCGGCGTGCAGGAAGTCGTTCCAGAAATCGTGCTCAACAAACTTCACCGTATCGATACGGAATCCGTCGACGCCGACTTCGCGAATCCATTTTCGGTAGCTCTCTTTTAGATAAGCGCGTACTTCAGGATCGGACGTATTAAGGTCATCCAAATCAGAGAGCTGCCAGGTTTTTTCTTGTACCGGATCGTTGTGGTCGGTGATGCTTGGCGTCCAGTGGTAGCTGCCTGTGCCATCTTCTTTACACTCATTCTTGTTGAGCGGGTAAGGCAGTTCTTGTCCTGCTGGTAGCGCATTTTCAATCAAACGGAAACCTTGGCAAGGTAGGCTAGGATCGTAATTGTATGGGTCATCGTAAGTGAAGAAGTTACCTACGTGGTTGGTCACGATGTCTTGAATCAAGAACATGTTACGAGCGTGCACTTCTCGCGCTAACGCTTGGTAGCTTTCCATGTCACCAAAGTGCTCATCCACTTTTTGGAAGTCACGCGCCCAGTAACCGTGGTAGCCACCATAGTTTTGTTCTGCATCCCACCATTGGTTTGCCACTGGCGGAGTAATCCAGATCGATGTGGCACCGAGAGTTTCGATGTAGCTTAACTTATCACTCACGCCAACGAGGTCGCCGCCGCTGAACTTTTTATCCGAAGTCGGATCGAATTCGTTTTGCCCTTGATCATTAAGAGCGCTGTCGCCGTCGTTAAAACGGTCGATCATCAGGAAGTAAATGATTTGATCTTGCCAATCAGGAGATGCCACGTGGCTTCCTGTATCGGTTGGCGTAGTTTCATCGCTACCACAGCCAGAAAGAGCTAGGGCGATCGCTATAGGGAGTATTTTTATTTTATTCATAGGGTTAGGTAAGGTTTCAAACACGGTTTTTGTCTCCGTTGTGCAGCAATGCGGAAACGATAAATCAAAGGTTTGAAATTGAGAGTGTCATTTCACGCCAAAAGAGACGTGAAATGATGTCACGAAGTGCTGAATTTGAACTGTGCTACATATTTAACTGAGTGGTTGCACAATTGGGTATTGAATCGGGTAATGGTCTTTGGCTAACTCATTACCAGAATGATCATAGAGTCGGAATCGACACTGTTTAGCCGTTTGGGTGAGGGGAAGTTGTAGCGCCCAGCATGTGTAATCTTCTGCATTCTGAGTTTGGCTCATTGCGTGCAGAGCTGGCGCGTCACCCACGTAGCAATCGATCTTCGCTACGTCTTTTAATCTACACGCGAGTTCCACAAACAAGGTGTACTGAGTGCCGAGTTGGATAAGTTGTCTTGTCGGGACAATGTATTCCGTTGCGCCAATTAAAAGCCCCTTGGAGACCACATAGTCACGCTGGTGGTTATTCTCAATGTAACGTTCCCCATCGACTTCATAACAAAGGCGAAAGGTAAGGGGGTGCGCTACCGGAAGTTCGGTCGTTGCCCATAGTTCGGTGCCATGACTTAAAAAACGCTCGAAGAAAGCGGGGTAGCGCCGCCATGCGCCATCACGGTCACGGCATTCTACCGAGACCACTTTCTCAAACGCAATATTATCCACTTCCATCCAGATTTTACCGACGGGTTGGTCAATGTCGTTATCGGCTAAAGTATTCGCTTTGGCGTAGTACAAGCGGATGGGTTGGTTGTTGAGATGAGTGCGGTTATCTAAGCACTGCTGGCGATATTGCATGGGTGAAAACGGATACCAACGACGAAAAGTGCGGTGAAAGTTCGAAGGTTCTTCATAACCAAGTTGATAGGCGATTTGCTGCGTTGTGAGTTGGGTGTCGGCAAGCAAAGTGAGTGCTTGCTTTCTTTTAGCGAAATCAACGCATTGAGAGTAGCTCATTTGCTTCTCTTGCAGTCGACGTTGCAAGGTGCGTTTGGAGACGCCCAGTTGCCTTGCCGCTTGCTCTAACTTGAGCGCGTAATTGCTGTTTTTGATGAACAAGGCGTTCAAAACACTCAGCAATTCGGGTTGTTCAATTGGCTGGTGAGAAAGTAGCAAATAAACATGTTTCACCAGTTCAAACACGCTTGAACTCGTTTTAGAATCTCGCGTTTCCTTTAGAAAAATATCGGCCGTGAGTGGATTGTTGGCGTGAACTTGTACTTGTATTGATTCGCTTAGCTCAAGCGTCTCCAACTGCATTTTGAGCAAGCCAAACACCGACTCCGCCCAATTTGGCATATCGGCTGTTCTGCATTCTACTTGCAGATGGATTTGGGCATCACCATGTTGCAATGTGACGTACAAACGGCGGTCGAATAATGAGACACTTTTGCTCCACCAAAGCAGCCCTTCTTGGAGGTTAGGCGCTTCTTTCAACATCATGCATTGCAAGGCCACCAACTTCTCAATGTGCCAATATTCGCCGGCAATTCGAAGGTGATTGTGACCGAGCTTTTTGCACAGAAAGGATGTAATAACGTTATCTTGAGGCAGCATGAGTTGAGTTTGGTTGCGAGCAAACATGCATTATTGCTGAAAAGATGAAGAAGTTCAGTGAGAACGCTCAAAGCCTTTCTTATCGTTTTATTTTCAAATTTATTTTGAAAATGTTTTTAATCGAAATCGGTTTTTCCCTTTATCTCATGAGGTTATGCTGTTACACAGCTTAAATTCATTAATTGGAGAACCTCATGGATATCGTACAAGCTGCAAAATCTCGTTACTCAACGAAAGTGTTTGACCCAACGCGCAAGCTACCTCAAGAAAAAATCGACGCAGTTAAAGAGCTGATTCGTTTTAGTCCATCGAGTGTGAACTCCCAGCCTTGGCATTTCATTCTGGCAAGCACAGAAGAAGGCAAGCAGCGCATCGCTAAAGCGGCGCAAGAGAATTACGCGTTTAACGCGGCGAAGATTCTCAACGCTTCTCACGTATTGGTGTTTTGTGCAAAAACAGGCATTGATAACGACTACATTGAAGCGCTAATGGTGCAAGAAGAAAAAGATGGTCGATTCCCAACTGAAGAAGCGAAAGCGGCTGTGCGCGGTGGTCGTAGCTACTTTGTGAACATGCACCGTTTTGATTTGAAAGATGCAAACCATTGGATGGAGAAACAAGTTTACCTCAACGTGGGTACGTTGCTGTTGGGTGCTTCGACGTTAGAAATCGATGCAGTACCAATTGAAGGGTTTGATCCAAAAGTGCTGGATGAAGAATTTGGCTTGCGTGAAAAAGGTTATACCAGTGTTGTGATCGTGCCGCTTGGCTACCACGCGGAAGATGACTTCAACGCGAAAACGCCAAAGTCTCGCTGGGACGCAGAAACCGTATTCACCGAGATCTAATTCGAGCTTACTTACAGGTGACGTAGAACCCCGTAATCAATATATAAATCGCAAAAGAGTGATAAAACGATGATCCACTTAGTCGCAGAAGTGAAAGCCTATCCAGATAGTAAGGATCAGGTGGTGAATTTGCTTGCTGGTTTACTAGAGCCAACTCGTAAAGAAGAAGGCTGTTGCCAATACGAGTTGTATCTCGACGAAAAAGTTGATGGCCTATTTATGTTCCAAGAAATCTGGGCATCGCAAGAGGCCTTGGATAAGCATTTGCAAAGCCCGCATATGGCGACGTTTCTTGAAACATTGGAAGAGAATGATTGGGTTGAATATACCCAGATTCGTCCTCTTCGATTTATCGCCTAATGACAGAAGGTTGCCAGCACGTTGGCGCGTTGCTGGCAGCATTTTTGTTGGATAAAGTCGCGGAAAGTCCGAATCGTTGGCGTCAATAATCGACGATCGGCACATACCATGTAGAGCGGCACTGGGCCGCAATCCCACTCTGGTAACACTCGCACCAATCTTCCCTCGATTAAGTCTCGGCTAATGTCCATCAATGATTTATTCGCAATGCCTTTGCCTTTGATCGCTAACCGGTGTGGCAAGTCACTATCGTTGCTCAACAAGTTACCGCTGACCACGATTTGTTCTTTCTCGCTGCCACGCGTGAGCGTCCATTTGTTGTAGACCGAATCCGCGACCATGTAGCACAAGCAATTGTGTTGCGTTAAATCGGCAGGAGAGGTGAGTTCTGGATGTGTAGCTACGTACTCTGGCGATGCACATAATATCCGTTCGTTTGACCCACACAATGCCAATACGACCAGATTGGAGTCGGCCGGTTCGCCGTAGCGAATCGCAATATCGACAGGCTTGGTATACATATCCGTCAAGCTATCGGACAGCTCTAGTTTAATGGAAACATTTGGGTAGAGATCGATGAACTCATCCACCCAATCGAGCAACATATTGCGACCAAAATCGGAGGGTGCAGTAATGTGCAGCTGACCAGACAACTCCCCGCGCGCACTTGAGATCTGATCCAACCCCTCTTGCAATGTTGCCAACGCTTGCGTGGTTTTGTCTAAAAACAGTTCGCCCTCTGAGGTTAAACGCAGGCTTCGGGTGGAACGCACAAACAGTGGGAAACCGATTTGCCCTTCAAGACGCTTAATCGATGCGCTAATGGCGGCAGGTGTCATGTCCATGCTGTTAGCGGCTTTTGAAAAGCTGCCTTGGCGCGCGGTTTCGACAAAAATATTGAGGTCGTTGAGGGCTTTCATAATGAAAAGGGCTTTTAAGAAGTTTGGGCTACTATAGGGGAGAGTCGTAGGCCAATTCAAGGTTAAAACATTAGGTTGCACGGCGAGTTTGAGTTAGATTAGCGCGAAACTTCACTTTACCGGATCAATAGCATGAGCCAACAGCAGCCGAATAACCCACTTCACGGGTTGAGTTTAGAAAAAATCGTCACCCGACTAGTTGAACACTTTGGTTGGAATGGCCTGTATGAGCGCATTCGAGTGAACTGTTTTAAGAAAGATCCGTCGATCAAATCTTCTCTGAAGTTTTTGCGTAAAACGCAATGGGCAAGAGACAAAGTCGAAGCGCTGTACATCGAGACATTCTGCTAACCGCTCTATAGTCTGCAGCAAGCGGCAAGTAGATTCTTAGTCTCGCTATGGCTCGCTAGAATGACGTAGCTTTTCTTATCGCGTAGGCTAGAAGAGTCGCTCTGCTGTTACGTTTAAAGCGTGATTCAGAATCTACCCTCAGGCTTGTATTGAGTCTATTCATAGCTCTATGGGCCTACAGCAGCGGTAAGTAGATTCTTAGTCTCGCTATGGCTCGCTAGAATGACGTAGCTTTTCTTATCGCGTAGGCTGAAAGAGTCGCTCTGCTGATGCGTCTAAAGCGAGATTCCGGATGGTCACTTAGGCTTATCTGGAATCGCTTTTTTAGATGGTTTTGTAGAGGTCAGAGCCAAACTCGAACCGTCATTCTGAACTGCGAGGAACGAGCGTGAATCAGAATCTACCTTCAGATTGTATTGAGTTTATTCATGGCTTTATGGTCTGCAGCAAGCGGCAAGTAGATTCTTAGTCTCGCTTTGGCTCGCTAGAATGACGTAGCTTTTCTTATCGCGTAGGCTGGAAGAGTCGCGCTGCTGATGCGTCTAAAGCGAGATTCCGGATGGTTACTTAGGTTTGTCTGGAATCGTTTTTTTAGATGGTTTTGTAGAGCTCAGAGCCAAACTCGAACTGTTATTCTGAACCGAGAGGAACGAGCGTGATTCAGAATTTACCCTCAGATTGTATTGAGTTTATTCATGGTTCTATGGTCTGCAGCAAGCGGCAAGTAGATTCTTAGTCTCGCTAGAATGACGCAGCTTTTCTTATCGCGTAGGCTGGAAGAGTCGCTCTGCTGATACGTCTAAAGCGAGATTCCGAGTGACTCACTTAGGTTCTTCTGGAATCGCTTTTTTAGATGGTTTTGTAGAGGTCAGAGCCAAACTCGAACCGTCATTCTGAACAGCGAGGAACGAGCGTGATTCAGAATCTACCCTCAGATTGTATTGAGTTTATTCATGGTTCTATGGTCTGCAGCAAGCGGCAAGTAGATTCTTAGTCTCGCTAGAATGACGCAGCTTTTCTTATCGCGTAGGCTGGAAGAGTCGCGCTGCTGATGCGTCTAAAGCGAGATTCCGGATGGTCACTTAGGCTTGTCTGGAATCGCTTTTTTAGATGGTTTTGTAGGGGTCAGAGCCAATCTCGAACTGTCATTCTGAACAGCGAGGAACGAGCGTGATTCAGAATCTACTCTCAGATTGTATTGAGTTTATTCATGGCTTTATGGTCTGCTGCAAGCGGTAAGTAGATTCTTAGTCTCGCTATGGCTCGCTAGAATGACGTAGCTTTTCTTATCGCGTAGGCTGAAAGAGTCGCTCTACTGTTACGTTTAGCGAGGTTTCGAATGATTCGCTTTAGGCTCATTAGAATGACGCTAGTTTTCTTATTGCGTAAGTTGGAATGGTACCTCAGCATCATTCCCGATAGCGATGAAGAAGCGCAGTCGGGAACCTCGCCTTTAATCTCTCGTTTCTTGCTACTCCAAATGATGCGTACTACCCACGGTTCCTTCCAAGTCTAAAATCGACTGGCGAACGTGATCTGGAATCGCAGCTTTAACGTTGTTCTTAAAATCAAACATCACACCAGTGGCGGTCGCGATGGTCGCAATTTTACCCCACTTCTTACTCAGCACTTGGTACTCCATCGTGATGCGATCTTCTTGCATGTCGATTACGCGAGAACCGACTAATAGCGTGTCTGGGTAAGTAACAGGCAATTTGTAGCGGCATTGAGTCTCGCTCAGTACTGGTCCAATTTGCGAGGTCTGCAGGTTGACCAGCAGGTTAATTTTGTTGAAGTAATCTAAACGTGCGGTCTCGAAGTAGCGAAAATAGACCACGTTATTAACGTGTTGCAGAGCATCCATTTCACCCCATGCGACTTTTATCTCTGTGATAACGGGAAAGTCCTTTAACAGTGTGTCCATTTTTATTGCTCCTTTTTCATCTGCTTTGCCACAAATTGCGACGCGACTTATCACTTTGAGCATTTATTCTAGATGTAATCATTTAATATGTAATAAAATTGTTTTTAAAATGTGAAATGAAATAGTGGTTTGATTATGTAAACTAGAAACTTTACATAATCGAGTTGAAGGCGTAAGTTTAACTAAGAGTAACCAGATAGGAGGTGTCTCATGATTGAACTCAAAGGTTTCAACCTCGCAAGAGTTGAGAAACGCATTGATTGGACAGGTGAGCTGTTCAGTTTGAGAATATCTGGCGCGCCTCTTTCATTTAAAGCTGGCCAATTCACCAAGCTTGCTTTGCTTGATGATGAAGGTAAGCCGATCAGCCGTGCTTACTCTGTGGTTAATGCGCCAAGCGAGCAATTCGATTGGTTGGAATTTCTAATAGTAGCCGACCCTCAAGGACAACTTTCTCCACGGCTCCAAAAGCTTAAATCTGGTGATAGCATTTATGTCGGTGCCACCGCACATGGCGATTTAATCCATGACTCTATTCCTAAACAGGCTCATGACCTGTGGCTGCTATCTACAGGTACGGGGATTGGACCGTTTTTATCGCTGCTGGATGATATAAACTTACCGCCTCACAATGAGCGCATTGTGCTGGTTCATGCCGTTCGTTTCGAAAAAGATCTGGTTTATAAATACCTAATTGAACAGCTTCAGCAACGATATGAAGGCAGATTAAAGTATATACCGATAGTCAGCAGGGAAGTGGTTGATGGTAAATTACAAGGCCGAATTCCTGAACTCATCGAATCGGGTTTACTGTCCAACGCCGCTGATGCGCCATTCTCAGCTCAGCGTAGCTTTGTCATGATGTGTGGGAATCCGCAAATGATCAAAGATACCGTGCCCGTTTTACAAGAGCTAGGCTTGGAAAAGTATCGCCATCAAACTGGGGGAAATATCATTTACGAACGTTACTGGTAGCGTTTTGTTAAATTGATACGGTTATGCTCAAGATGTAATGATTACTTTTGAGATACGATCGCGATTTAGTATGTTCTTAGTTGAATATTATGTTGGCAATACCTAAACTGCGCTCACCATTGCGCGTCTGTACACTCAGTCATTCTCGCTTAACCAATTACATTGAGGTGACTGAAGTCCATGTATGCTTTTATCGCGAGCAAGCAACAGAGAATCATTGCTGGTTTTATCGACCTGCTCTTTGCGATGGTGGTCGTGTTAATCATCGCATTGAGTATTAACTCTTTTCTTAACGACTTTCAGCTCTCTTTAGCAGATAACCTCACGCTTGTTCGTGAAACTCAGGCGTTTTACTTGCTTTCTTTACCAACGGTTTTAATGATCAACTGGAATGCATTGAGTCATGGGCAAACCATTGGTATGCGCATGATTGGTATTAAAGTTGTAATGAAAAATGATAGTAAGGCAACGAAAGTTACAGCAGGGTTAAGGCTTGTTATTAGCTACTTACTGGAGATGCTCATTCCGGGGATCCCGTTGGTAAATTTGGCATTGTTGTTCTTTCATCCGGAGCGACGTTTGTTGCATGACTTGATCGCCAATACTAAAGTTGTCCAAGTTTCCTAATTTTTTGATCGAAAAAGCCACGTGAAGTGGCTTTTTTAATATCGATAAAGTTAACCAGATTTACTGTTGATTAACATATTTCTTAAAGCGAGCTTTGGTTTCTGCGTCTGCTTTTTGGTACCAGAAGTGCAGCATCTCTTCAGCTGTCGAATCCGCTTTAACCGCAGTTGCTCTCACTTGCTTCATATCCGCAGGAACCTTTGCAGGAAGCGTGACTGGCTGCATGGTCGCTGCGCCAGCAAAAGCCACGGCTGCTGCACCGCCAGCCTGGTTGTAATCTTCGATTTCACGTACGTAATCACGACCGATTTGCATACCCGGTTTGAGCAACTTGTCCTGGGCAACCGCGATTGCGTTGCCAGAATCATCAACCAGTTTCCAATCTAAGTCTTTGATCTTCTCTTCCGCATCACGTAGGTTGCGGTATTCTGGCATTTGTAGAGTGAGTTCGGTATTGGTCGCGTCAAATCGTGTAACGATAACATCGCTTTCAACACTTAAACGGTCATTACCTTGGTTGAAGTAAGGGGCGAAACGAAATACGACTTGGTTAAGGCCATCAGGTAACGTCAGTGTTCTTTCAGAGGCGAAAAAACCACCCGAAAGATCTGCTTTTTCACCGTTAGCCGCTAATACTGAAACGTTGTCAGGAACACTCACGGTTACATCTGCGAATGCCATGCCACTCATTGCGAGAGCAAGCGCACAAGTTAAAGGCTTGATCAATTTCATTGTTTTTATCCTAAGCAAATTAGTGGTCATCGAGAGTGCATCGTTCATTGCCCGATTGCAACTCCCAAGTGTAATAAGTATGAAAATTTAACAAGAACGTCATTTTTATCGCATTTATTACGACGAAACTGTGATCCAAATAGAATCAAACCGCTGAAATGCAGCGGTTTGATATCATAAGTTATAGATTAAATTTATTTCTAACTTATTGATTTATTATATGCCTGCACCGTGTCCAGGTTCTGATTGGTCATTAGAAGCGTCTTGTTGTTCTGCCATTTCTTCTTGCTGTTGTGCTTTCTCAATGCTTAACCACCAAACAAATAACTCATACCAAATTGCTAGGATAACGGCACCTAAGAACAGACCAACGATGCCGTAGAAAAGCATACCACCGATGGCACCGAGCAGAATCACAGGCATTGGCACGTCGACGCCACGTCCCATTAACATTGGTTTGAACAGGTTTTCAGAAAGAGCCGCAACTACGACCCAAACAGTAAACATGGTTGCTGTTGAGGTGTCTTGGGTCATGTACATGAAGCCAATCACAGGTAGCACTGCGAGCAACGCCGGGAGCTGAGCGATACATAAAATCATTAGAAGCAGTGTGAGTAAACCTGCTGCCGGAACGCCAAATACGAAGAAACCAGCACCGATCAACAGTGCTTGAATCGCCGCTACACCGACTACGCCAAGCAGTACGCTTTTAATTGTCGCAGCGATAAGCGTGGTCCAGCTTTTTGCGTTTTCACCAGCGGTTCGAATCGCGATGGTTCTTAAGCCTGATGCTGCAGATTCAGAGTACGTCATGAAACCTGCTGCAATCGCAAGTGACAAGATTGAAAGCAGTAAACTTCCCAATACGCCCCCAAGTGTACCCAGTAAAGATGTGAGTCCTGCCTTTATTTGTGGCATAAAGGTTTGAATCGCTTGCTCAAGATTAGTAGCGAATAGGGTCCACACTTCGTAGAGCTTATCACCCACGATAGGCCAATCCGCTACGGAAGGTTTTGGCCCTGGTATTTTCACTTGTCCATTTTGTAGTACTTCAAGCGCGTGCGTTGCACCATCCACAATGGAGCCTGATACCATAACAAGTGGCGTGACAAGGAGGGCAATACCAAGTAAAGCAATGGTTGTGGCTGCCAGACCTCTGCGACCACCATATACACGCTGCAATTTTTGGGTAAGCGGCATTAAAGCGACGGCTATAATAGCGCCCCAAATAACCGGAAGGATGAAGGGTTTGATGATGTCGTACGTAAACATCAGCAAGACAAAGATCAAGCCAATGCGTATTGCCGATTCCACCATATTACTGATGAAAAGCTTACTGTCGATTTTTACCGATTGTTTATCCATTTTTGTTTACCTGATGATCAATGTTAGAACTGACGAGACTTGAAACAACAATCGCCATATAAAAAACACCTGTGATGGCCTCTAAATACACCACGACTTGAGCCAGTGGTGTTAGAGGACTAATGTCGCCATAACCGAGCGTGGTTAAGGTAACGAAACTGAAATACGCTGCATTGGAGAAGTTCTGCCCCCAAGAAATCGCTTCCATACCGGTAAAGGCTTCAGGCGAAAACTCAAGCAGAATGAGGTAGGCAATCGCCCACATCAGACCAAGCAGCAAGAAAAGCGCGACCGAGCCAATGACTTTGTTGCTGTTGACATGGCCGGTGAAAAGAATCTGTCTTGCGATGGATTTAAAAGTGCCGAAAAAGAACGCAAAGGTGAGGGCAAGCATCACCACATTCATCTCTCTGATGTCGAAAACGGTCTTGATCACAATCACAAGAACCCAAATACCAAACAGGCTGTAGAGGAAACGAGACCAGGTTTTGTCAAAGCGAAGGCTCGCAAAACAGACGATAAACGTCAGAACCGTGAAAGCCTGAAGTATGTGTTCAATCGTCCCTTCACCTACGACTTGTGCCATCGCACTCCCTAGCAACAAAATCACTAGTGCTAAGGTTAGATAGAAGAAGTTGTTTTCTTCATTAATATTTTTGAGGTTTTTACCAATGACCATGGCTCTTCTCACTTAGTTATTGTTCACTTTCTGCGGATGACTCTTTCATCACCATGATGGACGCAGAAAGCCCGAATCGAAGATCAACATCTTCAGGAAGTTCTTGTAGGGAGATTCGCACCGGAATACGTTGTGCTAAGCGAATCCACTGAAAAACAGGGTTTACGTTTGGAAGAAGGTTGTAGCCGACCGTGCCGTCTTTGGGCGCAATACCCCAACCAATCGAGTCAACCGTCGCGTCAATTGGCGTGTCTGGGTGAGACATCAAAGTGACACGCGCTTGGCTGCCAGGTTCGATTTGCGCAAGTTGGTTTTCACGGAAGAAACCAAATACCCAAAAGCTGTTTTTGTCGATCAGTGCGAGCAGTGGTTGGTTTGCGACCGCTTGCGTACCGTTTCTAATATCGAGGTTAGATACAAAACCATCGACGGTCGCATAAACTTTGGTAAAGCTGAGATTAAGGCGTGCTGATTTTAGTTGCTCTTCTGCAGATTTGATTTGCAGTAGCGACTCTTCGTAAGCGATTTCACGACGAATCAGATCCTTGTGAGAAACCGCGCCACGGTCTTTGGCACGAATGTCTTTTAAGCGGTCATATTCGATTTTTTTACCGCGAGAGCTAACAATGGAGCGCTCCAGTGCTACTTCGGCTTGAGATAACGCAACCTGGTAAGTCGCAGGGTCGATTTCAAACAGTAAATCCCCCGTTTTTACTTCTTGGTTGTCTTGCACCGCGACATTTACAATTGGGCCTGATACGCGAGGAGCCACTTTGATGACGTTAGCACGCACTTGCCCATCTCGTGTCCATGGGTTATTAAAGTATTCCTCAAACTTTTGATAGCCGAGCCAAGCTGCGCCACCAAGAATGACAAGATTGAGTGCGATTACGAATAGTTTTTTCATCTTGTTTGGCACCTAAAATTGAATATAAAAGCTGTCGATGGCCACCACATAACCGACCATGATGGCAATAAACGTCAGAGACGGAAAAGCGATGAAGCGAGACAAACGTGTCTTGTTCAATATCATCACCGTTATCCACGTGGCCGTGACGGCGAGAAAGAGCACGAGTAGCGTAGGAGAAAAGTAAACGTCTCCCCAAGAGAGTTCATGAGGCATTACCGATCCTCCGTTTTGTTTTCATCACTGGTCTCAGCCGGAGTTTCGAGTCGCAAAGGCGGCAATACGCGGTTTTCTTCATTTAAATAACTTCCCCAGTCAGTGCGCTCTGTCATCTGCGTGGCAATCGATTCACTGATGAAAGGCTTGCCTGTTTGGGTTTGCCAGCCTCCACCGAGGGCTTTGTAGAGCGCGACAACTTGGTTCGCAACATTACCTTTGATCGTTGCGTAGCTGTCTTCTGCGCGGGTCATTTTTTCTACCGAGTTAAGCAGACGTTCGAATGAAATTTGTCCGTTTTCGTACTGTGTCATGGATATGTTGAACGCACGAATGGAAGAGTTGACCGATTGCAAGCGTAAATCTTTTTGCTGCAAATACAGGTCATACGCTTCGATTGCATTGGTGACTTCATTAACGGCTTGCAGTACCTTTTTGTTGTAGTTCGTCAGCGTTTCTTGGAAGCGAGCATCTTCGAAACGAATGTTATTTTTCACGCGTCCGTATTGGAAAATGTTCCAACTGAACGTTGGGCCAACCACCATGGTGAGCGAATCGCTAAAACTGAAACTGCTGCCATCGGGAACCGTACTGTCGATACCGATGGAACCGAACAACGAAAAGCTTGGGTACAGAGCGGTTTCTGCCACGCCAATCTGCGCACTTTGCGCGCGAGCTTGCATCTCAGAGACTTGCAAATCCGGACGTCGCATCACTAAGTTAGCATCCACTTGCGTATCCAAAAGCGGTGGACGTGGCACAATGGAGCGCTCGTCGGTGCCCGATAGCGCCGATTTTCTGCCCGTTGATTTGAACTGGGCTTCGTACTCAGCGATTTGCTTGTGCATCCCATCCGACTGTAGCAGTCCATCTACTTCTTCTGGTAACAGACCCAGTAGCAAAGCCAACACAGTACGTGATTGCTTCATTGCCACTTCGAGGCTCGGTAGCGCTGCTTTGGTGGTGTAGAGTTGGTTTTTAGCTTGTTGAACGTCCAATTCTGTAACGTTGCCAGAGTCGAACTGCACCTGTGTAATGCGGACGACACGCTCTTGAATCTCGATATTGCGGCGAGACAGCAAAATACGTTCTTGGAATGTGCGATAGTTGATGTAATTGCGCGCCACTTCGGCGGTTATGGTGACCATGATGTCGTGATACGATGCGATGGATGCGTAGTAACCCGCTTCTGCCGACTCAATTCCGCGAGCATACTTGCCCCAAACATCCATTTCCCAAGCAGCATCAAACGACAAAGTGGCGTTATTCACGCCCTGATCATTTACGTAGGCACGCGCTAGGTTTCCTGACACGGTTTGAACTTGTGGGTATTGCAAGCCAGTCGAAATACCAAGGAATGAACGTGCTTGAACAATTCGTAGCCCTGCGGCTTCTAAATCGAGGTTTTGTTTGCTCGCCAACTCAACCAGCTGATTAAGAGTTGAGTCATTAAATTGCTGCCACCATTGTTGTAGCTGTTGCTCTGATTGCTGCGTATCTTTGGCTGCTGTTTTTTGCACCGACCAGTCACTTGGCAGTGGCGCCTGCTTTGGATGAACATAATCTGGTCCTACCGTGGTACACGCACTGAGTCCGAGCAAAGAAAGTATGGCGAGGCTTGGTTTGGTTAGTTTTGGAAGCATCATATCCCCACCTTTAAAAACGCTTCTGTTGTAAGTTCACCCAATCGATATCCTCGTAGGTTTGCTTGCAATGCTTGATTGCTTCGAACACGTTCCGTTTTAAATTCAGCAAGATATAAAAACCGGCTATCTCTGAATAAGCGTAGTCAGATAAATCCAACTCACTAAAAAAATCTTCCAGTTTATCTTCGAATGTTTGGTAATCTTGACTGTATTGGTCGAATACGGAGTCGAGTTCTTGTGTTGCTTGATGGCTGGCTAAAGCGCCCGCCATCAAAGGAATGATGGAATCGCGGTGCTGTTGGCGAAGCTGAGTAATTAGTGGATTGGTCATCAACTTTTTCTCGGCGGCCATTAAGATGTTGATGTGATTACTGAGTACATCACACGCTTTGCTAAACGCGCCAATCGCTTCTGGCGTGGTTTTATCAAAGTGTTTGTGGTTGATTTTCGAACCCCAGACTTTGAGCTTTTTCGATGAGACATTGAGCGTCACCAAGTGTAAGGCCCGTTTGAGCGGCGTAATAACCGAGCTAGACTGCTGTTGATAGGTAGTGAACAGCTCTCGGGTATGTCGGAAGTAGCGTTCTTTTATGGTCAAAAAGAGGTGTTCTGGTCGTGAGCTAAACGGGAAGTAGTGCGCGAAAATAATCATGAACACCACCATGTAGAACAACAGCATGATCGTCATGAGGATCCCGAAGTGATAAAACATGTTGTTGTCTAAACCGAGAACAAACAAGCCAATCATATAGAAAATCGTCACTGGCCCGTTAAACAGATAAAAACCGATAAAGGTGTAGATAAAGATAAACAGGCCAAGCTCTAACCCGAGATCCAATTGCGGAAGAATGAAGACGTAAGAAGGCACCGCGAACAAGAAGCCGAAAGTGAAAAGCACTAGCAACAAAATCGGGTGCACAGGCACGAACGACAGCAAAGACATAAACATGGTCGAGAAGACCACGAACGAGTAGCCGCCTGGTGGATTGAAATAAATCCAAATCAGTCCTGCAACCCAATAAGTGACAAAGGTTTTGACCGCGGTTTTAAAGTTTTCTGCGTCCCACCATAGAAACTTGCCTTTCGGTTTCGGCAGCGGCACGTCAAAGGAGACATTGTTCGTCACAGAGTCAATACAGCTAATGCTCTCCGCTAAACGCGACAAATTTTGATGCATCAGTTCCAACAGGTGACCAAGCGTAAGCGCAGAGCCTTTCTCTAGGTGCGCTGCGTCTTCTAGCAACGCTTGGTTGTATTTGACTTTGAATTCCTGAGCACGATAAGCGGGTTCTTTTTCGTCCCAGACTTGTTGGCAGGTATCAAATAGCGCGTCAATTTCCGCCACGGCTTGATCAAAGTTGCTGATGCTTTCACGGTCTTGCTGGTGGCTAAAGTGGCTGTGCGCCGCGACGGTCAATTGTTGCGTTACCTGCTTGTTCAAATGAACTGCCAAGCGCCACTCTTTCATGTAGGCCGACACGTCACTGCATTCCACACTGACCGTGGAAAAACGCTGTTCGAGCGCATTTTGAGCGGCAAACATCTGTTCGATGAGAGTGTCCACGCTAGGAGGTTGTGGCTCTTCCGCTTCTGGATTTTCTTCTCCGCCTTCTTGAGGAGAGATTTGCCCTGCCGATTTTTGCTCGAAATTTTGCAAGATAGCGGTGAACAACGCGCGTTGTGCTTGGTTGAGTTGTTCGATGAGCTGTCTTAGGTTTTGTTCTGTTTTGGTCGGGAGTAAGAAAGTTCCCACGAGTGTGTAAACCACCACCCCAAACACCGTCATATAGGCGCGGTCAACGCCATAAAGGAACGCACCTTCTGCGTCACCGCCATTGGACATCATCAACGTCATCACACCGGTCAGCATGAGTAGCGTAGGATCTTTTTGATAGGCATTACGGAAGTAAAAAATGAATGAGACCACAACCGACACGCTCAGCATGTACAGCAAGCGGTCTTGAGCAAACAACCCCACCAGTAACAAGCCAACCACGGCACCAACCAATGTACCTAACACGCGTAAGGTACCTTTGGCGAGTGATTCACGACGACTGCCTGTCGATGCAATCAGCATTACAGTAGTTGCGGCCGTCGATGCTTGCGGCCAACCCATGGCAAACGGGATCAGATAAGCCAGAGTCAGGCTAAGCGATACTTTAATAGCGAATTTTATTTTGTCGTTCATAGTGTCAAAGTTTGCTCAGGCTTATCGTTATAAGTTGATGAATTTCTTATATGAATAATCAGAATCTTGTTCTGAATAAATTCGGGGGGCGGAATATAGCGGGTGAAAAAGTGTGCTTTGTAAACCCTTTGTCAAAACAAAAAGTGCGTATTTGGCTTGATCTCGTGCTAGCCCTTGGCGTTATTGGTGAAACGCCTAAAACGAGCAAATTCGCGATCTGTGATGATTCTCACTTATGAAACAAAATCGTTGCATTGTGTGAGCCAATGCTCACCTTATATTCTTCGCCTGGTACCAAAGCAGACCACTTATACCATCTGCAATGAGCTTTACTGCTTTAAAAAGCATAGATGATGAATGGGTACTTGAGAGGGAAAGTTATTACTTTTTATCGGCTTGCCGATTGTTCGTTTGTTTTTTTGGATCGAGATAAAAAAACCAAAGCGATCCCACCAAGAATGATGCCGCTGGTTAAAAGAGTATGCAGTGAAAGAGGCTCGTGGAGTACGATGCTGCCGAGTAGCAAAGCAATGGCTGGCACGGAAAGTTGGCTGACGGCGGCTTGAAGTAAAGAGAGCTTACGCATGACTTGATACCAAAGCGTATACCCAAGGCCAGATGCAATGGCACCAGATGCGATAGCGAGCAACACTCCGCTCAAAGAAAGGTGGATTGAGGACAAGATTAATGGCGAAAGGAGCACGCCAATTATTGATGCAGCGATGAATCCCCACGTGATGCCACTACTTGGAGAAGGCGCTTGTTTACCGAGCGCAGTAAACGCAGCCCAACAAACGCCAGAAATCAACATGAGAAGTGCAGAGCTAATATCGGGGCGAGTGGCAGATGGCAACATCAACCAAACAAATCCAACAATTGAAAGGCCGATACCGATGATTTCGAGAAACTGAAAGCGCTCACCTTGCAACCAATAGATCGCCAGTAATGTAAGTTGCACGGCACCAAACAAAAGCAAAGCACCAGTTCCTGTCGCCAGTTGTAAGTACGCGAAAGAGAAAAGGGCAGCGTAACCAAATAACGCCACGCCAGCAAAAAAGCGAAAGCGAGAAGTTGGCCGATCGGTTTTCCACTGACCTCTCACGACAAGCATTGCGATTAAGGTAATCGCGCCAGATATCAATCGAACGAGCGTGAAGCTTCCTGCATCAATTAACCCTTCTGCCAAGGCAAGTCGGCACAATAATGAATTGGCAGCGAACGCCAGCATTGCAATAGCAGTGAGTAAGAAGGTCGACATCCTTGATCCTTAGCGTGTAAATGAACAGCTAGTGTAGATCCAAAAGAACATTTTTATTAGTTGATAAAGTGATTAGTTATAGCTATCAGAGCAAGAAAGTCATTAAAAATAACCAGAGAAAACCTGACCTTAGCCTGAGTCTTACTGTGGTTGGAAAGGTTGTTTGTACAATGACTCAATGGTGTTTTTCAACCATAGCAATTTGGGATTGTACGCATTGCGTTTATGCCAAATCATGGTAAATGGAATCAGTAATTTGTCTTGTTGAGCTTGGTCTAATGGAATTGGCAAGCACACCAAATCGAGATGCAGCTTTTCTGTGTAACTTTTGCAATAGTGCGGCGCGGTGGTGATCATATCATGCGTCGGCTGCGCTGCCATAAAAAGGGATTGCTCAAAGTTGGACATCGTCAGCCCGATAGAGCGCTGTAGCCCTAGTTCCGCTAATACTTCATCCAACGCCCAAGTTTCACTTTTTTCCCAAACAATATTGATGTGTTGGTAGCTCAGAAAGGTCTCGAGATTCCACTCTTGCTGTAATGCCGGATGATCTTTATGTAAATACACCATCGGCAGGTCATAAAATAGAATCTCAAAATCCAAGAAATAAGGCAGAAGATCCAACGACTCTTTCGATCTAGGGTGGCTTTCTCGGCCGGTAAAACCGATATCCGCCTCGCCCCGAATGATGGCGTCGAGTGAATCGTAATCCCAGTTACTGGTTTTTACTTTCGCTTCAGGGTATCGCTGGTGGATAGCGACGATGACTCTGTCCAGCATTGTGAGCACTAATGGCGACTCAATCGTGATATCAAAACGCACTCCTTTAGGCGTAATATCGCTGCGTTTTTCTGCAATCTGGCAGCCAATTTGCAGCCATTCTGCAAGATCTTGCTCCATGCTTTGCGCCAAGGGCGTTGGCGCAAGACCTTTAGGTGTTTTGACAAACAAAGGATCATCGAACCAATGACGAAGTTTGTTGAGCGACTTACTTACGGTAGAGGGCGTAACGTTCAGCTTTTTCGAGGCTTTCGAGACGCTTTGCTCTTGCAACAATAATTGCAGAGTGAACAGTAAGTTTAAATCAAGTCGCGCTAGGGATTTCTTCATAATGGGTATCGTGAACAGGCTTTGGAATCAATAGTATTAGAGCAAGGCTGATTACGCTACCTAGCACTAAGATAAACACCAACATATTCAGTGCAGTAACGCCGATGAAACCCATAAACCAAATATAGAACGCGGAACTACAAACTTGAGCAATGCCCAGTAACGAGCTTGCCACGCCAGCTTGTTGAGAGAATGGGCTGAGCGCTTGGCTCATGGCCACGCCAAAGCCACAAGCGAAGCCTGCGCAAATCAGCCCAAGTCCGAAAACATAGTAAAAAGGTTGTCCATCATGGAAATGGGCTGCACTGAGCACGATGGCTGAACAAACGAGCAATCCTTGAGAGCTCATCATTAAGGTTCGCTGCTTGAAAATCCCCAATGCCAATGGCGCCAAGAACGAAATCAACATACTGATCGTCGCAGTCCCCGCCATGATGGAAGAATAGCCACCGCGATCAAAACCAAGCATACTCATCACAACAATTGGTGAAGCGTTAACAAAGGTCAGGATGGTGGTCACTCCAAGTGCAGTAATGATCAGCCTACTGATAAAAAATCGCTCGAAGAAAGTCTCTTGATGGCTCTCTGGCGTTGTCTGTTCTTCACATTGTTGGCTGGGTAGTGATTCCTTGAGAACAAAAATGGCCAATACACTGACGAGAATGCCCATTCCTGCCATCGTGGTAAACAAACTCGGCCAAGGAAATTTCAGCATAATCAAGTGACCAATCACGGGTGCGATCACTGGAATGATACAGGTGATGCCATTGAGCATCGACAATACTTTCGCGCGGCGTTCATCGTCTAACGTGTCGCGTAAAATCGCGAACGCGACGACATAGCAAGATCCAGCACCGATGCCTTGGCAAAAGCGAGCAATCAAGAAAGCGTTTGGTTGTTCAGCCATTCCGCCGAGAAAAGACGCGAGCACGAAGATCATCGCGCCGACGACGGCAACAGGCTTTCGTCCCACAGAGTCTGCAATTTTCCCCGCGAATAACATGGTGGTAGCCATGCCAGCTAAATAGATCGAAAATGCAATATGCAACTGAGATTCACTGGCATTGAGATCTGACGCAATTTGAGGCAAACCAACAAGATACAAATCAATGGCAGTAGGGTAGAGTAAAACGAGTGCAAAACTACAAAGTAAAAAACGGGACATGGAAACCTCTCTATCGAATGGTGAGGATAATAGAGTGCTAAACGTTTGCCTGCGAGTGGGAAATACGACACTAGGTATTTCTATTTACGACATACCCTGTATGAATTGAGCATAAAAACAACAAGGAAGATTATGATTACTATTGAAAAGTATTCGCCTGAGCGACATGAACACACTTGCGAACTTAGCGTGCTAGAAGAGCAATCGCAGTTTACGGTCGCGGATGTGGGTGAAATGCTTACACGTCTTGAACCCACAGAACTTCCGCATCTGATTTTGGCAGACGATGACGTGGTTGGCTTTTTTCTATTTGATGCAGCTTACAGCGAGAAATACGATTTTTGCCCGAAAAACAGTTTAGGCGTGCGTGCTTTGCTGGTGGATCACCGTCATCAAGGCAAAGGCATCGCCAAGCAAGCCATTCAACAGTTTGCCGATTTCGCCAAACGCCATTATCCCGAGTTTGATGCGCTTTATCTCACCGTGAATTGCCGCAACATACCCGCTTATCAGTGCTATTTAAAATCAGGGTTTGAAGATACCAATGAGCTTTACCACGGCGGCCCCGTTGGACCGCAGCACATTATGAGACAACCGCTTTAAGTTCGCTGTTGGGTGAGTGTTTGCATATGGCATTCAAACTTTTAACTACACAACATTTTAAGATACCAGTGTCATATATACTTTAAGTGTTTAAATGAACAATATGATGGAGTGTCTTATGGATTTTATAGAACGAGTTCAAGCTCTTTCCAAAAAAATTCCCCAAGTATCAGCGAGTTTAGCTACAGAAGAAGCAACAAAAAACGCATTAGTAATGCCATTTTTGCACTCTGTATTAGGTTATGATGTCTTTAATCCAAATGAGGTTATCCCTGAGTTTACTGCTGACATTGCTACGAAGAAGGGAGAAAAAGTAGATTACGCACTCATTAAAGATGGGGTTGTACAAATTCTTATCGAGTGTAAAAAATTTGGTGAGCCATTGGCCACTAAACATGCTAATCAATTGTTTCGGTATTTTTCAGTAACCAATGCTCGTATTGCGATTTTAACTAATGGATCTGAATATCAGTTTTTTACGGACTTAGACGCTCCAAATAAAATGGATGAAAAGCCGTTTTTGACTTTGGATCTTGCCAATCTTGATGAGCACGTAATTCCCGAAGTGAAAAAGCTTACCAAGTCTTCTTTTGATGTTGAGTCTGTAGTTGATGCTGCCGGTGAGCTCAAGTACCTCAATCAAATTAAAAAAGCACTTCATGAACAGTTTCAGAACCCTGAAGAGGAGTTTGTAAAATTCTTTACTTCAAAAGTGTACGATGGCGTCCAAACCGCAAAAGTCAAAGCACAGTTCATGGATATTACAACGAAGGCTCTAAAACAATTCTTGAACGACAGCATTAATGCTCGATTGAAATCTGCAATTGGTGGAGATGATAAAGCACCGATCAAGGTAGACGATAGCGTTAACACCTTTGAAGAATCCGTCGAACCTGCTCAAGATAAGCCCAAAGTTCAAACGACAGATGAAGAGATCGAGGGTTTTAATGTAGTTAAGGCGATATTGCGACAACAAGTTGATGTACAGCGAGTGTGCGCCCGTGATACGCAAAGTTATTTTGGTATCCTGCTTGATGACAACAATCGGAAGCCATTATGTCGCCTTTGGTTCAATACCAAACAAAAGTACATTGGCCTCTTTGATGAAGCTAAAACAGAAACCCGCCATCCAATCGACTCGATTGACGATATTTTCAAATTTAGTGAACAGTTACAAAGTACGCCAGAACTTTACGAATAGGCTTACATAGAAATGCAAATGAAGCTCCAACACATGATGTTTTGATATCTGTGCTGGGGCTTTTCTATTATTCAATCGCCTTAGTTTTGTACAAACCTAGGTATCTTTGAGTTTTGGGATGGACATTTAATTTTAAAACATATACTTAAGGTGACTTAGATAGTTAAAAGCCAAGGATGGAAAGATGAGGATTGAAATCGACAATTTAGAACGGTCGCAAGTGATAGCGCTGTTGGAAGGACATTTACAGGACATGTACGCCACGTCACCACCAGAAAGCGTGCATGCGTTAGATTTAGATAAGCTCAAAGCGCCAGAAGTGACATTTTGGACCGGATGGAAAGGTGAGCAACTGCTTGGGTGTGCGGCGATTAAAGAGTTGGATGACCAACACGCGGAGCTGAAATCCATGCGCACCACGCCTACGGCAAGAAACCAAGGTGTGGCATCTCAATTATTGATTCATGTGATTGAGCAAGCGAAGCAAAAAGGTTTGCAGCGCTTGAGTTTAGAAACGGGCTCGATGGAGTTTTTTAAACCAGCGCGCCTGTTGTATGAAAAGCATGGCTTTGTGTACTGCGAGCAGTTCGGGGATTACGAACTCGATCCGAACAGTCAATTCATGACCCTAGAACTGAGCTAGGGCCATGAATTTTTAGAAGCTAAATCCAATCGATTTAGAAATTCAGATTCAAGTTGATGGTTGGCGACAAGAGGCTTGAACGCTCGTCAGCCAATCGCTTTCTCTTCTCTTTCAGTCTCTTGGCATTATCTTTGTCTGGATTGCCATCAAGCTGATTATCGATGACCGAGATTTCAGTATCGATTTGTTGGATGCGTTGCTGGCGTTGATATTCTTGATGACCTAACTGGTAGTTCTCAATGAACTCTTTGCTGCTGCACACACCGTAGTATTCTTTGCCTTCGATACCGACAGTGTACCCATTGTCTGGTGAGCAATATTGGATAGTGCCTTTATCAAAGCCTTCTTTCCATTTCGCTCGGTCGGGTGTCACACCCGCTTCACCACAGTCTTCGGTATAGCTATTGATAATGTTTGGATCGTTGCCGTCTCGGCCATCTTGATAACCTACGTTGTACCAGTTTGCCGTTTTGCACTCATCCGGAGACATGCTGGCGCAACCTGAGAGCAAAGTCAGTAAAGCCAGGGGGATTAGCGCTCTTTTCATCAGTGACTGTCCTTTAAATAAAATCGAATTGATAACTTGAGTTTAAAATGAACACTGTTCATATCAATGGTTGAAATCATTGTATTCACAATTATGGTGACTCATTAATCTAAGTGATAAATTTATTATGCTGAATAGAAGTGTGTTTGATTAGTATTATCCACGAACTGCGCCTTTGCTGCATCAATCCACTAGCCTTGGCCCCAAATTAAGTGATAATACCAACATAAAGATAAACACCGTCAATGAGGCTAAGACATTGAGCGAACAACCCACCGTCCTTATTATCGAGGATGAATCTGCTATCGCAGAGAACCTGATTCATGTATTAGAGATGGATGGCTACCACGCAGAGTGGTTTACAACAGCAGGAGAGGGCTTAGCTTTTTTGCAGCACAACTCCGCAGCGTTACTTGTCTTAGACGTAGGCTTACCGGATGGCAATGGTTTTGAATTATGCAAAACCATCCGTGAGTTTTCTGATATTCCCATAATCTTTCTCACCGCAAGAAGCGATGAAATTGATCGCGTAGTCGGTTTGGAAATTGGCGCGGATGATTACGTGACTAAGCCATTTAGCCCGCGCGAAATGTTGGCTCGCATTAAACTTCGAATCAAAGCTAAAGCGCCAATGATGGAGGACAAACCAGGGCCTGTAGCTGTTCCAGAACAACCTCATTTGAACCATGATTTAGTTGCGCAGAACTTCGACTACAGTGTTGGCGGGCAAATGCTTGGGTTAACTGCGGTCGAATTTAAGATTCTCGATAAACTGATTTCTGTCTCTTCCAATGTATTGAGCCGAGAGCAACTTATGGTCGCTGCTGACATGGCGCCGGAAGCTGCGTACGAGCGCAATATTGATACCCACATCAAAGCCATTCGCCATAAGTTGAAGCCGTTTGAGATGTCTGAACGCATCTGTACCAAGCGTGGCTTTGGTTACTTTTACTGCATTAAAGGTGAATGATGAATCGCTGGCCGAAGATCCCTCTTGGACTCAGACTGTTTTTTCTCTACTTCATCTTAGTCGGAATGACGGCTTACATGGTGAGCAAAACGGTCGTCCAAGAACTTAAGCCAACCGTGCGTCAAACCACCGAAGAGACGCTGGTGGATATGGCGAACTTGCTTGCAGTATTGGCAGAAGAAGATGTTGCGAACGGAAAGTTGTCTGAAAGTCGCTTCTCCAAACTACTAGCGGCTTATGGGCAGCGAGAGCCTCAAGCGCGCATTTGGGAAATTGGCAAAAAAGCGATTAACCATCGAATTTACATTACCGATAAACAAGGCATTGTGATTGCGGATTCTTGGCAGCAAGACGTAGGCAAAGACTACTCGCAATGGAACGATGTATATCTCACGTTGCGTGGTCAATACGGCGCGCGCAGTACCATCGAAGACCCGAAAGATCCGCTCTCAACCGTTATGCACGTGGCTGCGCCCATTTACCACAAAGGTGAAATCATTGGCAGCGTGACGGTGGCAAAATCCAATCGCTCAGTACAACCCTTCATCGATCTTTCTAAACGCAATGTGCCGTTTTGGATGGTGTGGATGAGTGGTTTAGTGCTATTGGCAGGGGCATTGTTTGCTTGGCGAATTCACTCAGCACTGAACAAGCTAGAAGACTACGCGACCAAAATGGGTGAAGGTGAAAAGGTCTCTAAGCCGACATTTCGTATCTTTTATGAGTACGGCACGCTAAGCGACGCATTAGAGAAGATGCGCAATCAACTCGATGGTAAACAATATGTGGAAGAGTACGTACAGACGCTGACTCATGAGCTGAAAAGCCCGTTATCAGCGATTAAAGGCGCGAGTGAAATATTGCAAATGCCGTTGCCTGCAGAAAAGGTCACGCGCTTTGCTGGCAACATTGAGCGAGAAAGCGACCGCATGCAGTCATTGATTGATAAGTTGCTCGAACTGGCTCGTCTTGAAAAGCGCCCCGAGCTAGAGCAAGTCGAAGCTATCTCGCTAAAACAAATGGTCAATGAAGTGGTTGAATCGGCGGATGCGCGCTTGAGTGCAAAGTCGGTGATTGCCAACATCCAAATTGATGACCATCTCGCCGTGCTTGGTGATGCCTTCTTACTGAAACAAGCCGTTTTTAACTTGATGGACAATGCGCTGGATTTTGTTGATTCGGAGGGATGCATTGAATGGAAAGCTGAGGTCGCGAAAGAGAAAATGTGCCTGTCGATTTTCAATTCAGGTCCTCACATTCCCGACTACGCGATGTCGCGTTTGACGGAACGCTTCTACTCCCTCGCTCGGGAAAATGGCGTTAAGAGCACTGGGCTCGGGCTGAATTTTGTTGAGCAAGTGATCAAGCTGCACAAAGGTCAGTTACAAGTCGAAAACGTCGATTCTGGCGTGAAAGTGACCCTGATTTTACCAACTCCATAGAAACTCCACATCAGCTCCATTCGTTCTCCAAATTGCTGATTTAGATTACTTCCATCAGCAAATGGAGAATGAAACATGAAAAAGATCCTCAATAACCAACTCGGCACGAAGTTCGCCTTCGTGCTGTTTTTGTTTGTCTTACTGCAAATCCCGCTTTCAATGGTCACAGGGCTGATCTCAGAACGCTCATATCGCCAAGATGAAGTCAGAAACGACATCGCACGCAGCAGCAGCGGCGAACAGCGCATCATTGGCCCATTCATCATGGTTAACTACACCGAAACCAGTTACCGAGATGACAAAGTACAGATTAAAGAGCGTCGTAAATTCCTCCTACCTAGCACTTTTGATATGAGCGCGAATCTGGACAGTTTTGAAAAGTACCGAGGCATTTACCGCGCGCGTTTATACAAAGCACAAGTGGCACTGAAAGGCACTTTCGATGCAGACGATCTCACGGCATTGCAGGGGCTTGATATTGACAACATGAGCCTAGTCGTTGGCATTGAAGACAGCCGTGGATTGATTCGTTTGGATGACATGACCATGGCGAGCTCTGATATCGAAGTCGCACCGGGAACGGGGTTAAATCAGTTACCACAAGGCTTCCACAGTGATCTGACACTTGCAGACCTAAACCCAGCACAACCTTTGGCATTCGATCTTAACTTCTTGCTACAAGGGATGGGGCAGCTTCAAGTCACACCAATCGGCAGTCAAACAACGGTTGAACTCTCTTCAACTTGGGCACATCCAAGCTTTATCGGTGATTACTTACCGGTGTCATCAGAAGTCTCTGAGGATGGATTTAATGCACAATGGGCGAGCAATAACTTCTCTACCAATATCGCGCAGCTGTTCCAAAGCTGTTTGTCATCGAATCACGCTTGTCACGAGCTTGAACAGCGACAAATGGGCGTAGATTTGATTGATCCCGTGGACCACTATTTGAAATCCCACCGAGCTGTGAACTATTCACTATTGGTTATCACATTAGTGTTTGCGAGTTTCTTCTTACTGGAGCTGTTCCAAGCGCGTCCGGTTCACCCTGTGCAATACGGTTTTATTGGTCTGGCTTTAGCGCTTTTCTATCTGTTGTTGATTTCGATGAGTGAACATCTGGGCTTTAACTGGGCATATGTGGTGTCGGCAGTCGCATCGACGGGGCTTTTAAGTGTGTACGTGAGCGGTATGTTGAGCAACACCAAACACGGCGCGATATTCGGAGTGTGTTTGCTCACTCTCTACGGATTACTGTTTGGCTTGCTACAAGCAGAAAGCTACGCATTGGTTATGGGGACATTACTGTGTTTCGCGATTTTGAGCTTCACTATGGTCATTACACGCAACATCGATTGGTACGCACGAAATAAGAAAGAAGAAGAAAGTGCAAAGGCGAATCATGAAGATATTTAAGCGAGCAACTCTCACTGGTCAGCCAAGCGATATGGTGGAAGAAACGTGCGCTATCCACCTGCGATTTCCTGCAAAAAATGGACTGAAAAGCTTGGTGTGTTTTATCGTATTGGTCGTTATTGCGCTCTATATTCGAGACAGCTTTATTCGTCCGACATTTGGTGATGTTCTGGTTGTGGTTTGGCTCTACTACTTTCTTGCAAGCTTGTTCTCCATGCCCGTTAACTGGCTGGTTTCACTGGTGGTGTTGATTGCGTTTGCTGTCGAGTTGGGGCAATTGCTTCAGGTCGTAGCTTGGCTTGGTATCGAACCTTCATCGCCTCTGGCTGTAATTTTGGGCGCCACATTTGATTGGAAAGATCTGCTGGCTTATAGCATCGGAGGTCTACTGTGTTGTTGGATGGAAAAGCAATGAAAACCGAGATGAAAGCCATTGCGCTACCAAACCGACTCCGCCATTCCAAACGAGGTATTCGTAAAAGGATCAAAATCAGTTTACTCAAGCGCGTGTACCTTTGGTCACTGACCAATAGAGAACTACTGTAAACCTCACCTGTTTATATGAAATACAAAAGGGAACCTTAAGTTCACCGGCGCACAGGGTGAGTTAAGATTCCCTTTATTAATAGGGTCTATTGAGCTTTCAAGCTGATTTTTGCAGCTGTTTGTGGGTAATTTATATGAGGCAGAGACATTTGAAATGTAGTTGGTGTAACTGATAAGCCGGTAATGAAGTAGAAATGAACCACAAACGCTGCCCGAAGGGTTCGGCTAAAAGCGTTTTACTCTTTGTTGAGAGGTAATTGCTTAGAATGACTAGGCGGTAAACCTCTCGCCGCGATTAAAACGCTTTTATCTCGAACAAAATTTAACCATGAAAGTTCAATAGACCCTAACTAAGACATCTAGCTGCTACTTTTAATTAGCTTTCAAATGAAAGTTTCTCGCCGAACGTCTCTTTCCAGTCTTTATCGAACTGCTCAACCGCCGGTTTTACTGCTGGGTGAGCGAACATTTGTGCCGCCACATCGGTTGGCAATGTAATGGCTTCGATGCCCAGTTTCATCACTTCCATCGCTTGTTGAGTGTTCTTGAAGCTGGCTGCCAAAATCTTCGCTGGTAGTTGGTTTTGATCGAGCAACAATTGAAGATCCGCGACCACTTCAACACCGTTGCCGTTCATCGCATCAATGCGGTTTACGTAAGGTGCTAGGTAGTCAGCACCGCACAGTGCCGCTAGGAAACCTTGTTGAGCTGAATAGATAGCCGTGGCGAGAACCTGAATTCCCTCTTTTTTCATTAGCTTAATTGCTGCTAAGCCGGTTTCTGTTGCTGGCACTTTTACCACTATATCGTAAGGCAATTCATTCAGTTGGCGCGCTTCTGCCACCATACCTTCGACGGTTGAACTCACGACTTGAGCGTGAAAGCGAGGTGTACCGCCAAGTGCTTCTTGCATGCCTGCTAGGGTTTCATTCAGTCCCTGTTTTGACTTCGCCAAAATGCTTGGGTTTGTCGTCACGCCTTTTAGCGGTAGGCACTGGTTAAAGCGTTTTACTTCTGCCACATCAGCAGTATCTAAATAAAGTTCAATCATGGTTTCTACCTTAAACAAAATCTTCGTTTTGATGATGGGATCACTATAGATCTGACAATCGAACGAGATCTTGATTTTGATCAATTGAAATTTCATTTGAAACTATAATAATTTCATTAAATGAAAGTTGAGTGAAACTTGTAAACGCTCAAATGAAGCTTTCAGTTCGAACAAAGAAAAGCCGCTGATAAGACTTAACCAGCAAGAAACGGATTAAGTACACAGCGGTAGCACAGACCAAGAGGCAAGCAGAGATGTATTTCAATATCCAACGATTCTCTACCCATGATGGCGATGGCATTCGTTCCATTCTTTTTCTTAAAGGATGCAGCTTGTCTTGCCCTTGGTGTCAAAACCCAGAAAGTCGCAGCGAAAAACATTCACTGTTGTTTGATCAGCGAAGCTGTATGGAAGGTTGCCAACTGTGCGTTTCTGCTTATCAAGCCACAACTCAATCCAGAGCGGATAGTGAAACGGTGAGCGATGGTATTCAACGCATCGACAACCAGATCATCATCAATCGCAAAGCCATCAAAGAAGACCAGCTGATCGCGCTGCGAGACGTCTGTCCTACGCAAGCACTGACTGTCTGCGGTGAAGAGGCGAAATCAGACATGTTGTTCGACACCTTGATGAAAGACAAACCTTTCTACGACCAAAGCCAAGGTGGTGTGACCTTCTCCGGTGGTGAGCCACTCATGCAAGCCGATTTAGTGGCGGAACTCGCGCAGCGTCTGCATGACAACCAAGTCTCTACCGCCATTGAATCGTGCATGCATGTGCCGTGGAAGAATGTCGAAAAAGCCGCGCCGCATATTGATTGCTGGTTGGCGGATTTAAAACACACTGATGAAGAAAAGTTTCTTAGCTGGGCGAAAGGTTCACTGAAACGCATCAAAGACAATTTCCGAAAACTGGCACCTATCGCGAAACGCATTGTGATTCGTGTTCCCGTTGTGCCGGGGTTCAATGACACCATCGAAGAGTTGAAAGACATCATCGATTTTGCGGCTTCACTAGAAAGCTGCCAAGAACTTCACTTGCTGCCGTACCACACGCTCGGCATCAATAAATACCGTTTGCTCGATATGCCTTACGAGTGTTCTGACAAGCCACTAAACAAACCAGAACTGCTAGAAAGCGCCATGCAATACGCAAGCGAAAACACCCAACTTAACGTGATTGTAAGAGGTTAACTATGGACCTGAATTACCTTCCTGAGCGTATCAAAGCGCACAAATCGGCACTGGTAAATATCGTAACGCCACCTGTCTGTACCGAGCGTGCAGAGGCATACACTCGTGCTTATCAAGCAAACGAAGACAAACCTGTAATTGTCCAACGTGCGCTAGCACTGCAAGAGCACTTACGCACTCGTACTATTTGGATTAAACACGATGAGCTAATCGTCGGTAACCAAGCGAGCAAAGTACGCGCTGCGCCTATTTTCCCAGAATACACAGTGCGTTGGATTGAAGCGGAAATTGATGAGCTAGCCGACCGTCCTGGTGCAGGCTTTGCGGTCACTGAAGAAGATAAGCAAAGCATCCACAGCATCACACCGTATTGGCGCGGTAAAACTGTTCAAGACCGTTGTTATGGCTTGTTCACTGATGAGCAGCAAGAAATCTTAGCCAGCACCATCATTAAAGCTGAAGGCAACATGACTTCGGGTGACGCGCACCTTGCGGTGGATAACGAGAAAATCTTGAAGCTAGGCATGAACGGCTTGTTAGAGGATGTTCGTCAGCACCGTGCTAACAATGATGTTTCGACCTTTGAAGGCTTGAAGAAAGAGCAGTTCTACAAATCGGTCGAAATCGTACTGCTTGCGATTCAAGATCACATGGTGAGCTACGCTGAATTGGCGGCAAAAATGGCGTTAGAAGAGACACGCCCGCTGCGCAAAGCTGAGTTAGAAAGCATTGCGGCAAACTGTCGTCATGTCGCGAGCCACGCTCCAGAAAACTTCTGGCAAGCACTGCAATTGAGCTACTTTGTTCAATTGATGCTACAAATCGAATCGAACGGTCACTCGGTTTCTTTCGGTCGTATGGACCAATTCCTCAACGAGTTTTATGTTCGCGATATCGAAAACGGCGCGATTGAAAAAGACTTTGCACTAGAGCTTTTACAAAGCTGCTGGTTGAAGTTGCTTGAAGTAAACAAGATTCGCTCTGGTGCACACTCAAAAGCATTGGCAGGTTCTCCGCTGTATCAAAACGTGTGTATCGGCGGTCAGAAGTTGAATGAAAAGGGTGAGCCTGAAGATGCAGTGAATCCACTTTCTTGGGCGATTCTGGAATCTTGTGGTCAGTTACGTTCGACGCAACCTAACTTGAGTGTGCGTTACCATGAAGGTTTAAACCAAGAGTTCTTAATGGGCTGTATTGAAGTGATTAAATGCGGCTTCGGTATGCCAGCGTTCAACAACGATGAGATTGTTATTCCTGAATTCATCAAGCTTGGTGTAGAGAAAGAAGACGCTTACAACTACGCATCTATCGGCTGTATCGAGACCGCAGTTCCGGGCAAATGGGGTTACCGTTGTACGGGCATGAGCTTCATTAACTTCGCTCGTATCTTGCTAGCTTCATTGAACGAAGGTGTGGATGCAACAACGGGTAAAGCTTTCTTGCCACACGATAAGTCATTAGCAAAAGGTAACTTTGAGAACTTTGAGCAAGTGACAGCTTCTTGGGCAGAGCAAATCCGCTACTACACCCGTAAATCGATTGAGATTGATACGGTAGTGGACAGCGTGCTTGAACAGCAGGCACAAGACATCTTCTGTTCAACGCTAGTGGATGACTGTTTGGCTCGCGGTAAAACCGTGAAAGAAGGCGGCGCGAAATACGATTGGGTATCTGGTTTGCAAGTCGGTATCGCAAACTTGGGTAACAGCCTAGCTGCCATCAAGCACCTTGTTTTCGATGACGCGCAAATCACCCAACCAGAGTTGGCAAAAGCATTGGCAGAAGATTTCGACGGCATGGAGAACGAACAGCTTCGCCAACGTCTTATCAACTTTGCACCAAAATACGGTAACGATGATGACGCAGTAGACCAACTACTGGCAGACGCTTACCAAGTGTACATTGATGAGCTAGAACAGTTCGTTAATACGCGTCATGGGCGTGGTCCAATTGGCGGCGGTTACTACGCAGGTACATCAAGTATCTCGGCAAACGTCCCATTCGGCGCTTCAACCATGGCAACGCCGGACGGTCGTAAAGCGAAAACACCATTGGCAGAAGGTGCAAGCCCGTCGTCTGGCTCAGACCGTTTAGGTCCAACAGCTGTGTACAACTCGGTCGGTAAGATCCAAGCGAATAAGATCCTTGGTGGCGTGCTGCTTAACCAGAAGTTAAGCCCGGCGGCGGTTGAGTCTGAAGGGGATAAGCTCAAGCTCTCTATGCTGATTCGCACCTTCTTCAACCACCACAAAGGTTGGCACGTGCAGTACAACATCGTCTCTCGCGAGACCTTGTTAGCCGCGAAGAAGAACCCAGAGCAATATCGTGATCTTGTTGTGCGAGTTGCAGGCTACTCAGCCTTCTTTACCGCGCTATCACCAGATGCGCAAGACGACATCATCGCACGTACTGAGCACGAGCTGTAAGTACAATCACTAACTAAAACGAAAGGCACCGATTGGTGCCTTTGGTTTGAATACTTAATCCGCAAATGACTATACCTGAACGCATTAAAGCTTGTGCAAAATGGTCACGCATTTCTTCGTGACGTTGTCGTATTCTTTCGTCATGTAAGCGGTAGTGATCGCGCCCTCTTTCATGAAGCAAATGGCATCGAGTAATGAAGCGTTGTCTGATTTGAGATAGCGTTGAATTAGCTCTCTGACTTGCTGCTTATGGTAGCGGCAATACGTTGCGATCTCGCCACTGTCGTCACTGAATTCCGCGGACGTATTGATGAAAAAGCAACCGCGAAACTCGCCCAACTTTTCTTCAGAGCCATGAAACCAGCCGTTGAGTGCTGTAAATAACTGATCGATCACTTCCGCGCACGTTTGTGCTGAAGAAAGCTTTTCCTCCAACCATTCCATAAATATTTCGTGGCGTTGTTCTAATGCGGAGATGATAAGTGCTTCTTTGCTCTCAAAATGGTTATATAGCGTGCGTTTAGCCACGCCGGAAACATTGAGGACTTCATTGATGCCAATAGAGTTTATGCCTTGTTTGTAAAACAGTGACAAAGCTGTGTCGATCAATAACTGTTTCTTTTTGTTCATAACTACGTCCTCAAAAAGTTCCATAAACACATATTGACAAAGGTAGACAGGTTTGTCTATTTTATTTTGTAGACAATTCGGTCTACTTTGAGGTGTTTATGAATAATTTAATTTTATCGTTGGTTGCCGGGCTTGGCGCTACGTTGGCTATTGGTGTGTTGTCTTACGCCGAGGTATCTCTTACTGAGGTAGTACTTCTCATGGCGCCATTTGGTGCTACGGCGGTGTTGGTGTTTGGGGTGCCTAGCAGCCCTCTCGCTCAACCCAAAAACGTGATCATTGGTCACTTCATCACGGCCTCTATCGGTATTGCGTTTAGCCAGTATGTTGACGTCACGCCGGTCACGCTCGCGATTGCGACGGGGCTAGGTGTGTCTGCGATGCTGATTACGAAGACCACTCATCCACCTGCGGGTGCAAATCCAATTTTGATCATGGCGTCTGGGCAGGGATGGAGTTTTCTCTTCACGCCTGTCCTGATTGGAGCGATAGTGATTGTTCTGGTCGGTAAAGGGTTACAGTTGCTACAAAGTCAGTACCTAAACCCTCGACTGAATGGTCAGAAGACCTAGTCGGATTGTAGTTAGAGCCGCGAAAGGGAGTGATCTCTTTTGCGGTTTTATCTTTTGTCGGTTTGCAAAAACAAAATCTGATTCTCTCTTGGTATTCAGTCGTATACATCAACATGGTAGTTAAATTGGTACAATGCGATGAACAGAATCCACCCTAAGAAACTATTGCACAGTAAATGGACGGCAATTTCACCTAAAAACAAAGAGAAGCATTTTGTCGTGACAGAAATGGAACTAGATGAAGATGGTAACGTTGTGAGATGTGTCATCGAGGCAGTCATGAGTAAACGCGACCGAGAGATGAACTGGCAAGACCTAAAAGACTCTGAGCAATGGATGCAAGGGTGGAAGTGAGTGACGCTTCGTTGTTGGGCGAATCAAGCAGAAACGTGCGTTGCGAGTAGGCAAAAGTGGTGCTATCTGATACGTTGATAATTCGTTCTAACGCCCACTCAAAGGATTAATTATGATTGATTTCGACAATTCCTCTGTATTTAAGCTTAAGCCGATTGACGTTTCTAATGCCAGAGAAGACTTCCTTAAGTTCTTGATTGATGGTGAGACTATTTTCGCTGCTTTTAAAACAGTTCGTGACCAAGTGGTGTTTACGAACAAGCGAGTGATAGCGGCAAATGTGCAAGGGATTACCGGCTCAAAAGTGGATTACACTTCTTTGCCTTACAGTAAGATCAATGCATTTTCTATCGAGACCTCTGGTACTTTTGATTTGGATTGTGAAATCGAGTTCTTCATGAGTGAGGTGGGAAGAGTGCGTTTTGAAATTAAAGGCTCGTTTGATTTGATTTCTTTCAACCGTATGGTTAGTGAGTATGTACTAGGTTAAGGGATTAGAAATGAGAGCTTCGCTGAGAGACAAAATTATAGAGGTCTGTGACAAAAAGATCGCGAGTAAAGGTGAATTGGTTGGTCTCTCATTTTATGCGTTTTTCGCTAATAAAAATGACGACCCAGAGCTGTTGATGGAAGCGGCTACGTGGTGGATTCAGACTCATCAGCTCGACCACTTCGAAAAAGCAGTAAAAATAAAATCAATGGTCGAGTCGGGGAGCTAAATTAAAAAAAAGAAGTAAAGAAAGCAGACAAATGCTAATAACGTTGCGGACAAAACAGGGTAGATAATGTAAGAGTCCTGCTTGTTGGTTCGTTGAAAACATAGCGAAACAAGTAAGACGTTATAAACAACAAGTAACAAGCTGATCATGGTTCCGCTGTTTAGTGTCATACTTGATAGCTGAGTTAAGAAAAACGCCAATAAAAGGTAATCGAAGACAATGAGCCATAAAAAGGCTTTCTTCAGTAAGTCGCTTTTTCTTTTTTCGGATGATGTTATGTGCATATAGAACTCAACTAAAAAGTCACAGTAACAGAGGCTTTGGTTAGAGAGGTCACCATCAGAGTGGTGACCTTTTAAGATTATAATTCTTGAATTTTTACTTCGCTGGTGGCGGTATCGCCGGAGTAATTGATGACTTCTTGACGAATGACTGGTTGGTTGAATTCAGCCTTATCTTTCGCTTTTTGCAGTTCACTTTCTTGGTGGTTGCCAAAAAGGGTCTCAAGCACTTTAGCGGCAGGAGTCGTTAAAACAAACAGCTCAATACGACGGTTTTCGCTAGAATCTGGCTCATCAGGATTAAGCAGCGCTCTATCTGACATACCCGTTACCTGCATTACTCTATCATCCGGCATACCGCCTTCAACTAACGTATTTCTTGCTACGTCTGCTCGAGAGGCTGATAACGCCCAGTTAGATTGACGACCAAAACGCTTTTTAAATGGAATTGCATCTGTGTGTCCGCTGATGATCAGAGGGTTGTTAACACGATGAAATACAGGTGCTAGTGCGAGCAGTAAATCTTCAAAAAAAGGAGTAAGTTCTGCACCACCACGGCTGAACATGTGCTGTTTGTAATCATCTTGAAGGACGATACGCAAACCTTGTGGTGTCACCGTGACGTTTACATTTCCCTGCGCATTAATTTGGGCAGTCATTTGCTCAATTACTTTCGCTAGTGCGGCAAGTTGCTCTTGAGTATCGAAGTTACCAGGAATCAAAGAATCAATTTCTGGTCCATCCCCATCACCTTTGAAGTAAGAGCTTACCACATGGTTGGAGTTGTGTTTACTTGGCACAGAAGAGTCCTGTGCCAAGTCGATAGGAGAAATACTTTGTGATGTATCAAATGGGTTGCCGTAACTCTTGTCGAATACGCTTGAACTATGCAAGTGGGCAACAATCGCTTTACGCTCTTCTTTGTCTACCACCTGCATAACCCAAAGTACAAGAAACAGCGCCATTAGGGCGATCATGAAGTCAGCAAACGCGACTTTCCACGCGCCGCCATGAGACGACTCATCATGGCTGTATACTTTGGCACGTTTGAACACTACATGCTCTTGTTTTTGCATTATCCCTCCTGTTCAGCTAACCACTTCTCCATTTGGTTGAATGTTGGTTTGATGTCTAGCTGAATATGTTTACGACCAGCGTCAATGGCGAGCAATGTCGGCTTTTTCGCTACGTAGGCAACCAAGGTTGCACGAACGCACTCAAAAGCAGTCATATTACGTTTTACTCGCTGAGCCATGGCGTTACTTAGTGGATCTAAGCCACAGTAACAACCGAAAATACCAATGAATGTACCAACGAGAGCTGCCGCAACGTGATAACCAATCATAGCGATTGAGCCATCAATAGCTTGCATGGTGATAATGATGCCACCAACTGCTGCAAGAATACCGAAGCCAGGTAGTGCTTCTGCTGTACGCTGTAGTGAGCGTGAAGGTAAAAGCATTTCGTTCTGTATTGCTTCGATTTCTTGCTCTAGCAGTCCCTCTAATTCATGAGGCGACATCTGTCCCATTGCCATTAAACGTAAATTGTCAGTAATGAAAGAAATTAGGCGATGATCTTCGGCGATCGTCGGGTAAGCGAGGAACATAGAGCTTTGCTCCGGAGCCTCAATATGAGAATCCAGAAACTTGTATCCGCGGTTTCTCGCTGTCTCTAGCAAGTTGTTGAGTAGTGCCATTAATTCCATGTAGTACTCATGCTCTTCTGTTGGACCTTTAATGGTCGCTGGCACTTGGCGACGCATTTCTTTCAGTACATGAGGCGGATTACCGATGATCAAAGAACCAGCAGCGGCGCCAATAATGATAAGGAATTCGGCTGGCTGCCAGATAGCACCTAAGCTACCACCGGCCCACATATATCCACCGAAGACGCACACCAGGATAGTGAGCACTCCAAAAAACTTTTGCATCTTGTGACTCCTAAGAGGACATTAATTGGTTGAGTTGTTTCAGCGCTTGTTTGTGAAGCTGACATATACGAGGTGGTGTCAGATCCAATACCAGAGCTATTTCGTGTAAGTTGAGTTCATGTTGATAGAACAGAGTCAGGAGCAGTTGATCGCGCTTAGGTAACTTACCCAAAGCACTGTCTAAACTACGACGAATATGTTCATGTTCCATGCCATCGTATTGCCCGCCAATGTAGCTATCACCGCTGCTCTCCATCAGTTGGTCAAGGCTTTGCATCTCGCCTGCGAGAGCGGCATTTTGGCGGTTGTAATAATCTTGCTCATTCGTCCCTAAAGCCTGGATGATTTCGGCATCCGTTGGCATTCGACCTAACGTTCGAGTGAGATCTCGAGTCACGTCGTTGAGCTCGTGGGCTTGTTGACGAGTCTTACGTGAACGCCAATCTAGTCGGCGTAATTCGTCTAAAATAGCTCCCCGAACTCGACAAACGGCGAAAGCAGGAAAGTGAGGATCGTCAACATCGCCATATCGGCGTCCAGCCTCGACTAGAGCGATAAGGCCTATCTGCTGCATATCTTCAATACTACAGTGAGAAGTGGCATGAACGCGCAGCTGGTTAACTACGCGTTTTACCATGACCTGATGACGTTGTAGCAATGCGTTTTCATCAATTGGTCGTGACGGTGTTGTCACTTCCTCTTCTGTGGTGTAAGTGTCTTGTACATTCATGTCTAACATGGTTGTGCTCCGTTATTGCACAACATATTTAGTCAACAAAACATCGTCGATTTCTCGGACGATGTCTGTTTTAGCAAAAGCGAGTAGAAGCGTTTGCTTCACTTCGTCTTGCAGAATATCGATGGCACCCGCTTGCTGTAACTGATCAAACGTTTTGTCGCTAAACAGTTTTAATAGAGAGTTTTGTACCATAGGCATGTATTCATCGATCTCTTTGATACGCTCTGGACGGCGTGTCTCAATTGCCAGTTCTAGCATCACAAAGTGAGTCTGTTTCTTGCCTTTAACGGTCAAAACGACTTTGTCCAAAGGATGGAAGCTAGGACCTTTACTTGTCGGTTGTTCTGTGACCAAAAAAGACAGTGGAGAGTCTTCGATCAGTGAACCAGAGTCAGGTGACTCTTGAGCGTGTTTGTTTAAGTACCAGATTCCGCCCATAATTGTGACGGCCGAAACGAGGGCACTGGTGATGATCATGGCGATAAACAGGGCGATCATTTGTTGTTTGGTCATAACCTTTTTCCTCGAAGATTCACTAAGCTTGAGTGCTTAGCCAGTGTTCTGAATAGTTAGTTGTTGTCGTGGTTTGGAATGCACCAGATTCTCGTGCGGCGAAAATATTGGCGTCTTCTTCGTTTGCATGTGGGTCATTTCGACCTCGGTTTTGATCAGAGCCAACATTGACATCGACATGAACGAAGTTTTGCTCTTGTAACTCAGTACGCAATCGTTCCGAAACTTGCATTAAAGCTTCTCGTGTTGCTGCGGCATTGGCGTTGATGTGGACACTCAATCGGTCACCTTCAACACGTACAAGTAAATCCAATTTCCCTAAGTCTGGTGGGTCTAGGCGGATTTTTGCTTCTTGTACATTTTGTTGAGCTTGGAGCGTCACGCGATCATGTAATACTTGCATCATTTGCTCCCCCCACTTTCCGGCAGTGGTATCAACACGCACCGCTGCCCACTCAGAGCCTTGAGCTTGAATATGACTCGTCGCAACCGGTGAATGTGCAGGTTGTGTTGTAGGAGCTTGTGCTTGAAGTAGAGATGCGGTTGGTTGCCCTTGAACAGGTTGATTCAAAAGAGTTTGAAACTCAGCACCGGAGATAGGCAAACGCGAACTCGATGAAGTCGGCAGACTTTGCTTCACATCTTGTTTTGAAGATGTGTTTAACATAGCGTTAGACGAATCTTGAGTAACAGACTTAACTTCGCTCGCAGTCATTAAAGATGACGCTTTTCCTAGTTTCTCAGCCTGCTTCTCTGCCATGGTAATCATACCCTGGGTTAAAGCTTGAGCTTGCGCTGCAAGATCAGTCGATTCTGTTAACCCTAGTGTACTGGTCAAGTTGGCATCCGGATCTGAAGCTGAGCGGTCATCAGTATCAAAACCATGACTTTGTACTTTGTTTGCGCTGTTCAAAGTAGAGGCCGTAAGGTGAAAACTCGGTACCTCTGACGCAGAGTTAAAGTCTTGCTCACCATTCTGCTTGTTCCCTGATTTAAAACCATGAGAAAAGCCGTGTACCGAGTTCGCTTGCTTGATGTGACCCTCATTGTTAGCTGGCGAATTACCCGAGTGCTGAGTTGAAGAAGGTATGATCATTGAGTTAGCTCCATGGTCATTGCTAATTGATAGGCCATAGCGCGTTCTTGATGGTCATTGACCATGTTCATCTCTTTTTTCAACTCGTTGGTCGACTTCTCTAATACTGCGAAGGCATTAGCGTGCACTGTTTTCGCTCGCTGGATTTCAGGTGCAAGCTTAGGATCTTTCAAAAAAGGCTTGTGACTGATCAAAAGCTCTCGCAACTGCAAGTCGTACCGCTTGAGCGCATGCCAATCGGCCGTTTTTGCGGCGAACTGGATGAGCTGAGATAAATGACGGAATCGCTCTGGCGATACTTTATGCTTGTTGTCCAAAATTCATCCAACCTTCACGAATGTTACCCATTACACGCTCAACGTTAACCAAGCGATTTGCATCGTTTTGCACGCTAGCGTAATAAAGTTCGACTTGGCAGAAGTCATACAGCTGGCGTAGGTTTTCCGCAATTTCACCGCCGTTTTCATCATCTAGAGCACTTGTTAGTCCAATCAAGATGTTCATGCATTTGTTGATTCCATTCCCTTTCTCGGCCAAACGATTTGCGGCTAGGTGGCCGCGAATACGTTCAACTTCATCGAGTAGGCCATCGATTAACATGATGACCAATTGGTGTGGATTTGCTGCTGCCGCTTGAGCGTCGAGATCGACTTGTTGGTACGAATCGTAACCAGAATCCATAAGCATGAATATTTCTCCTAAATTTGGAACCAAATGTCTTATTTTTGAGCATTAAACATGGACATGGTTTGGTTCATTTGGGTCATAATTGAATTCATTTGAGTGAATTGTTTGAGATAGCGGTTGTACGACATTTCGTACTTACGCTCTAAATTGGTTTGTTTATCTTTGATTCGGTCTAAGCTTGACTGTATTGCGTCTTTACGCGTGCTGAAGGTACCTGATGAGAACTTCAAGAAAGGCTCTACCATCGCGTCAAGAGAATCTAGCAAAGCGTCATCCCCATTAAACAACGCCTCTAAGCCTGCGCTGTTTGTTTGTTGAGCTTCTTTGAACTTTTCTTGATCAACTTTCATTTTACCGTTGCGGTCTAGGCTCACGCCGATTTCGCTTAGGCGCATACCATTGTGTTCACCTCGGATTAACCCCGTTAACTGACTCTCAATAGAACGCAATGTCGAGTCGCTAGCGAGCACGCCGCGTTTCTGATCTTCACCGCCAATTTGGGTGTACTGATCGATAGTCGAAACAAGGGCATTGTAGGTTTCCACAAACTTATCTAGTTGTTCTTTAGTGCCTTCGCTATCAGCTCCAATTTTTAAACCGATTGGCGAATCTCCCGCGGCTTGCGGTTTAGATACGGTAATGTCAACACCGTCGATGACACCTTCAAAAGTATTACTTGCGTTGGTTAGTTTCAGGCCTGAGTCTTTTGCACCTAGCCACATAACCGCATCTTGCGGAGCGTTGATTTGCTTGAGGTTGGTGAAGGCGTCTTCAAACCACGCTTGGCCAGTACCCGATGCAGATACGTTGATCTTATTTTCGACACCAGTCTCAGTGCTCGATAGCATAAAGTGTGTTTGACCATTCGAGCGAACTAGAGTGGCGTTAACGCCAGGGTTATCCGTGTGATTGTTAATCGCACTGGCTAAATCGCTGATCGTTGCAGTGCCGTCACCATTAACATCAACGGAGGACAAGTCTAGAGTCATTGTTTCACCGTTGATGGTGAATTCTAAAGATCCAGTTGTTGGTACTTCTGTCGTTGCCTCAAGGTCTGCAGGCATACCTGTAGATACTTGATGCGCCGTTGCCACTTTTTCTACAAAAATCTGATAGTTACCCGTTAGCGCTTTAGCATCCGCGTTTGCAGTAAAGTTACCTTCTTGAGAGAGTGTCGCACTGTTTTTGATGATGCTGTTTGTACTGTTATTCATCTCTTTCATTGCAGTACGAAAATCACGTAGTGCGCTTTCAACTTTATTAAAAGCTGACAGTTGTGACTGGTACACATTAGCTTGCGCTTGGTAACGGTTTTTGAATGGGTTTGTGTCCAATTGTGCGAATTGGGTTGCCATTTTTACTGGGTCTAAAGAACTCATGAGGTGTGCTCCTCTCATCTCTTATTGGCTTGAATACTTTGAATGCTACGCCTTAGTTTAATTATCAGTGGCAAGATACGTGCCGTATATTAAATTCAATTAAAACAAAGGTTTAAAGCTATTTTGTTTTCTTGGGAGGAAGTGGTGTTTCCACCTTGTTTGTTCCGCCTTCCTCCATGGAAAAAGTAATTTCCTTATAAGAAAAGGCGACCTAAACAAAGAAAATATTTAATTGTATTGACGGTTCTAATTAGGAGAGATGTTTTAATTGGACGTTATATTCAGCCTTTACTTCAGCTTGATTCAGATAATTCTTACAGAGTGCATTAATTGCGTTCTGATATTATTTTTGATAGTGCGAAGTGCAAGTGTTCTCACTAAAAATTAAATTTTTTACGTTTCAAAGAATGTCAGTTATGAATGAATTTGCGTTGCGATTGATGAAATGTGCTCGTGCATATGAAGAGTTCATTAACAAAAAACTATTAAGTAAACAGAGCATCAATTCTGATGAGATAGCTAGTATCTTAAAGGAAGCTAAGTTCAATTTTCCTGAACTTAGAGATAGTAAAATAGGAAGCAAATTAGAGACGATAGAATTAGAACTGTTTAATAAGGTTTTATTTAATATTATGTTGAAATTCGGATTCAGAGTGCCTGAATCTCACAAAGATAATACGAGCTCTATTTATATTCGTAGATAAAAATAAAGCCTTCCATAGGAAGGCTTTATAATTAAGACGATTTAAATTAAGCGCACTATTAACTAAGTAATTAGCGTAGTAGTGACATTGCCATGCTTGGAAGCTGGTTAGTTTGAGACAGAACAGTTGTACCTGCTTGCATCAACATTTGGTTCTTAGTCATGTTTGAAGACTCTACTGCAAAGTCTGTATCCATGATACGACCTTTAGATGCTGTAACGTTTTCTACCATGTTACCAAGGTTAGCCATAGTGTGCTCAAGACGGTTGATGTTCGCACCGAAGTCTGCACGAGAGCTACCAATTTTTTCTACTAGACCGTCAGCGCCGCTGATTTTGTCTAGTGCTGCTTTTGCTTTAGTCGCGTCATCGATACCATCTGTAATTGCTGCATCAGCAAGAATAGTAGTGATTTCACCGATACCTGCGCTTGCGCTTACAGTCAATGTTTCAGCAGAAGATGCACCGATTTGGAATGTTACGTCACCTGCACCGAAGCCGCCGCCTTTAAGAAGGTTTTGACCACCGAACTTAGTGTTGTCTACGATGTTGTTTAGTTCTGCAGTAAGCTGTGTGAACTCTTTGTTAAGAGACGCACGGTCTGTTGCACTGTTTGAACCGTTCAACGATTGTGTAGCAAGGTCGTTCATACGGTAAACGATGTTTGTCATTTCATCCATCGCACCTTCAGCAGTTTGCATCATAGAGATGCCGTCTTGTGCGTTACGCATTGCTACTGACATGCCGCGTGTTTGCGCTTCTAGACGGTTAGCAATTTGAAGACCAGCAGCGTCATCAGCAGCTGAGTTCACACGGTAGCCTGTGCTTAGACGTTCCATTGCTGTGTTTAGAAGTCCGCTTGTTGTGTTCATTGTGTTTTGAGTTACAAGCGAAGCGTAGTTAGTGTGCATTGATAAAGCCATCTTAGTCTCCTTAGTTAGTCACTATATCTTTCAGGCCTCGGGATATTCCCTTGTCACTAACTAGAGGCGGTCGGTCGGCTTTAATGATTAATTTGAAAATTAAAAAATTTCTAAAAAAGATAAAAATTGATGATTTTTAGTGATTTGTATTCCATGAAAACCGGGAAAATCATCATATAAGCCTAAATTTTTTAGTTAAGTTAAAGAAACTATTGCCCAATGATCTTGTGGTTATCCGTTATAAATAAAAAAACAGCACGAATAAATCGTGCTGTTTTAAATATAAATGGTTGAGTTTCAACTATTCCTCATCAAAAGACTGAAAGGAGAGAGAGGTTGGGATATCGCTGAAATAACCAAAATAATAACTGGCACCCAATAAACGATAGCGGTTAAGTTCCGTTTGACTCGCTACACGTCCGGCAACCCAAGTATATTTATGCTTTCTTAAGAACTTAGCAATAGGTAGGAAAGCGTGTCTTTCTTCTTTATCCTCTAGTGTGACTGACAATTTGATCATATCGGGACTAAAGTCTGCGACGCGCTCGAAGTTCACTTGCGATGTCGCGACTTCAAACCAAAGTGAATATGCATTCTCTTTTAACTTTTTGGTGAGTGTGGCGACTTTATCACTATCACATAACGTTTCATCAGCTTGAAGAGAAGGAATCACATGTTGAAAAGCAGAAGAGTGGAATTGAATCGTCTGTTCGAGAAAATAAACCCCAGGCTCCCAAAGTAATGCATCCACGCGAATCGGCACGACAACATTACTAATCAAGTCGTGATGAAAGGCTTCTAACTGAAATTGTGTTTGTCTTAGTGCAAGGTAAAGACTGAACAAATCCAGGCAGTACTGCATTTGTTCAGAGAGTTTGAATTGATAGACACTTTGTTCTCCACGCATACCAAATCTCAACGTCAGGTGTTGGAATTCTACTTCCCCTGATTGAGCTTCCCTAATTGCTTGGCATGCGTGTTGGACATCATTGTGTTTTAAAGCATCAAAGACTAATTGATCGTCATCCGTGACGATGTGTTGTACTGCGAGACCAACCAAATGTTCGTACATCGCATGTGTTGAAATAAGATTAACCAAGGTTTCCTACCACATTGATTTGTTTGTTTTCTGGGATTTCGTTGTAAGACAATACTGCCAGCCCTTGTGTAAATGTGCGAGCGTAACGCGCTAGAAGAGGGCGCAGCTGTGGCATAACGAGAAGGATCGGAGGTAGCCCCTGTTGTTTAAGCTGTTGTCTAATCAATGGCAAGTTTTGTTGGAACTGACCAAGAATGTTTGGCTCAATTGGGAAGCTATCTAGTGTTACCGTACCAGAAGATTGTGCTTGTTGCAGTGAAGTTAGTAGCATTTGTTCTAACTCATCAGACAGTGCGTAGACATTTAATTCGTTCTTTTGTCCTGCAATTAAGTTAACAAGCGTACGCTTTAGTGCACAGCGTACATCAGATGCAAGTAGGATCGGGTCCTTTGTATTTTCCGCGGATTCCAACATTGTGTTGGCAATCGTGCGAATATCTTTTAGTGGCACTTGGTCCAATAAAAGCTGGCGATATACTTTCAGCTGCTGTGCTGGATTAAGTGCTGCTGCTAATGCTTCTGCTAGTTTCGGGGCTTGTTGTGTCAAACGCTGGGTTATTGCTTCCACATCGTCGTGCGTAAACAATTCTGCAAGGTTTGTCTTCATGATTTTACTAATATGAGTGGCAATAACAGTGCCATCATCGACAACTTGGTAACCCATATTAAGTGCTTTTGCTTTATCTTGATGCTCAATCCACACAGCTGGCAACTGATAAGCAGGATCGCTACCCAAAATGCCATCTACCTCACCGTAAGTTTCGCCAACCGCTATCGCCATTAAACGCTCTGGTTCAATAAAACCTTGCTCAATGACTTCGCCATTTAGAGAAATTGTGTATTGGTTTGGCTTGAGGATCAGATTGTCACGAATACGAACTTCAGGTAATAAAAAGCCAACTTGTTCAGAAAGGTTTCGACGCACACCGCGAATTCGTTGTGATAAAGGTGCCCCTTGTTCTTTGTTGACTAGATGGACGAGTCGGTAACCAAGCGCAAGTGATAATGTTTGGACGTGAGGAATATCATCCCATGTCAGCGGTGTATCATCGTCTTGCATCGCTTGTGAAAGTGCTTCGACCTCTTCAATCTGG
This sequence comes from Vibrio sp. 2092, assembly GCF_033339635.1. Taxonomy (NCBI): domain Bacteria; kingdom Pseudomonadati; phylum Pseudomonadota; class Gammaproteobacteria; order Vibrionales; family Vibrionaceae; genus Vibrio; species Vibrio sp. 2092. The sequence goes on from NZ_JAWOUY010000005.1 coordinate 215,395, forward strand.
GAGTCTTGCACTGGCTTCTTGGTTTGACGCCACCCTGCGAACGCTAATGCGCCAGAAAACGCAAAAAAGGCTAGGTGTGGCATACCCGGTACCATACCGATTACCGCCATAATACCTGCGACAGTAAATAGCGTTGCAGGAGTTGCCAGTAATTGCTTTTGCATGGTTTCCGACATGCCATTATCGCTATCATTAATTCGCGTAACGATAATCGCGGCAGCCGTTGCCAATAGTAGTGAAGGAATTTGAGCAACTAGACCATCACCGATTGTGAGTAGGGCATAAGTTTTAAAGGCGTCAGACGCAGCGAGTCCATGCTCGAAGACACCAATACTAATACCACCAATGATATTGATAAACAGAATCAACAAACCTGCGATGGCATCGCCACGCACAAACTTTGATGCACCATCCATCGAACCATGAAAATCGGCTTCGTTGGCGACTTCTTTACGGCGTAAGCGAGCCGTTTCCTGATCGATAAGGCCAGCGTTTAAGTCGGCATCAATTGCCATTTGTTTGCCTGGTAAAGCATCCAACGTAAAGCGGGCTGAAACCTCAGAAATACGTTCACCACCTTTGGTGATTACGACGAAGTTGATGATCATCAAGATGACGAACACCACCATACCAACGACGTAGTTACCGCCAATGACGACTTCACCGAATGCTTGAATGACCTTACCCGCTGCGTCACCACCATTATGTCCTTCTAGGAGTACAATTCGCGTAGAAGCCACGTTCAATGTGAGACGTAATAATGTTGCGACCAGCAAAATAGTTGGAAAAACAGAGAAATCTAATGGTCGCTTTGCGGTTGTGCTGACCAGCAATACTAGGATTGCTAAGACGATATTAAAGGTAAACAGCGCATCCAGTAGCAGAGGAGGCAAAGGAAGAATCACCATTGCTAATATCATTAGCAAGACGATTGGAATGCCAACGTAGCCTTTGGTTGATGTTTGAAGTTGTTTTAACCGGTTAAGCATACTTTCGTGTCCTTGGATAAACGCGGGTTAATCAGTGCTGCAAATGTTTTGGAATCGAAAAATGAGGTAAAGGAATTGGCTCTTTTCCCTCACCTTTACGAAAGGCTTTCAATTGCAAAACGTAAGTAAGAATATGTGCCACTGCGATGTACAGTTGGCTTGGGATTGCTTGTTCAATCGCCGTCGTGTGATAAATCGAACGGGTAAGTGGCGGGGAGTTAATGATTTCCACTTTGTTTTCTCGGGCGATACGTTGAATGTGCATAGCGGTTTCGTCTACACCTTTTGCGACGACAAAGGGCGCGTCAGAAAGCGAAGGCTCGTACTTCAGTGCGACTGCGTAGTGCGTTGGGTTTGTGATGATCACGTCAGCCGTCGGCACCATTTTATCGATCTTACGGCGCGCAAACTGTTGCTGTATTTGACGAATACGTTGCTTTACTTCCGGACGACCTTCATTATTTTTAAATTCCTCTTTCAATTCTTGTTTCGTCATGCGGAGTTCTTTTAGGTGTTCCCAACGCTGATAAGGAATGTCGATAACCCCAAATAACAACAATGCAAAGCCCATTAAGAGTAAGCCTTCAAACAGAATTGACATTACTAGAGAAAAACCTTGGCTGAGCGGGAGATTTTGCATGCCAAGTAATGGCTGTAAGTGGTTGTCTAAGTAGCCATATAAGATGCCGAAGATGACGGCTACTTTGAACGTCGACTTTAAGAGCTCAACCACTGAGCGGGTCGAAAAAATGCGCTTTATCCCGCTCAAAGGATTAATTTTGCTCAGCTTTGGCATCACGTTCGCTGGACGGAACATCCAACCGCCTAACACAAGGCTACTACCACAGGTCACGATAATAATGACGGTAAACAATGGTAATAGCATGTCGATGATGACCGCTAAACTTTGTCCCAATTGCTCGACAAGTTGTTTAGGGTTTTCTAGGTCGGCTCGTGTCAGCATCATGTTGTAGCGAAAGATCCCCGACATGCTTTCCCAAATACTATTAAGCTGAGAGTAAAAGTAGAGCGCCACCGCTAGAAATATTACCGCAGTAGTAAACTCTTTCGCGCGAGGAATTTGTCCTTCCTGGCGGGCTTTCTTTACCTTCTGCGGTGAGGCTTTTTCAGTTTTGTCTTGAGAAGATTGATCGCTCATGCTCCCCCCAACATAAAGTTACTCAAGTGTCTAATGGTGTCGTGAACGAGCGCCGTGTAGCGACCAGGAACACCAGAAACTGAGATTAATACGCTGAATAGACCCAGCAGCATCGTCATAGGAAAACCTAACGCATAGACATTAAGTGATGGTGCGGCTCGGTTCATTACACCAAAACTGATGTTGGCTAGAAGCATGGAAACAATAGCGGGCAAAGCCAAAGCGAGTGAAGAGGCAAACATCCAACCGAAAATATTGACAACACCTTGCAGAGAAAGCGATGTGATACCAGATCCGACTGGCCAAACAACAAAGCTTTGAATCACGATATCTATGACGAGTAAGTGTCCTTCTAGCGCAAGAAACAACAAGGTTGAGAAAATCAGAAATATGCGTCCCAAAATGGCGACAGAAAGCCCGTTAATAGGATCATTCATCATCGCCATACCTAAGCCCATTTGCAGAGAAATCACCTGACCAAGCATGGTGAAAACGTTAAAGAGCATGTGCAAAATTAACCCAAACATTACTCCCCAAATAGCTTGCTCAAAAGCAAGGAACAGAGAAGTCATAGAGAATAACTCGACTTGTGGCATGGGTGGCATTAACGGTCCAGTAATGACAACGATCGAGAGGGCCAGTAAAGTACGAACCCAAACAGGAATAATTGCATCACCAAAGAAAGGCATTGAAATAAATACGGCTCCCACACGAAAAAACGGCCACCAGAGTTGACCGAGTATCGCCGAGAGCTCTGCAAATGTGATGGCCATTAGCCAATCATCCCTGGTATGTTGTGGAACAAGAAATCAAACAGTTCCATGATCTTACGTAGCATCCAGTGACCTGCAAAAATCACCATTAATAAGGTAACGAGCAAACGTGGCAAAAAGCTGAGTGTTTGCTCGTTGATTTGTGTGGCAGCCTGAAATACGGCGATACACAAACCGACAATTAAGCCTGGAACAACCAATACGGCAACCATCAAAATGATCAGCCATACTGCATCGGAAAATAACGTTACGGTTAGTTCTGGGGTCATAACTGCTCCTAGTTAACCGAAGCTGGCAGATAAGGTGCCAACTGTCATTGCCCAACCATCCACGAGTACAAATACCACCAACTTAAAGGGAAGTGAGACAATTAAAGGTGATAGCATCATCATACCCATTGCCATCAGGACACTGGCGACAACCAAGTCGATGACCAAAAACGGGATGAAAAGCATAAAACCAATTTGGAAGGCGGTTTTTAGTTCACTAATGACAAATGCAGGCAAGACAACGGCAAATGAAATATCCTCAACGTTTTGGTCGAGAGGCTCATTGGCAATACGTAACATTTGTTCAAGAGAGCTTTGGTGCGTCTGTGCCAGCATGAACTCTCTCACTGGTTTCTCTGCAACAGAAAAAGCCTGTATTAGCGTGATTTCGCCGTTGTCGTATGGCTGAAACGCATTTTCATAAATATCGCTCCAGACAGGGCGCATAATCAGTAACGTCAATGCGAGAGCGATCCCGACCAACACTCTGTTAGGTGGGCTTTGTTGAAGACCAAGAGCTTGGCGCAAAATCGCAAGGACAACGACAATTCGAGTAAAGCTCGTCGCCATCAAAATAAATGCTGGAAGAAAACTGAGCGCCGTCATCAACAACAGAATTTGCAGTTTAACGCTGTATTCTTGTTGTGTGTCGCCATCAGAAACGGACAAGATAGTTAAGCCGTTGTCAGCCGCCATTGTTGGGAAAGCAAACAAAAGTGACACCAATACCAAAAGAGGTAACCAACGGTGCCAAGCGCTCAGATTTTTCATTGTGATGCCTACCTAAGATTATTGACCAACGCCACTCAATGCAGAGTCATGTACATCGATCAGACGAAGTCCATACTTATCATTGACAACGACAACTTCAGCGTGGCCCATAAGAGAACCGTTTACTTTCACGTCTAAAGGCTCGCCATTGAGCTTTTCCAACTCGATAACCGTGCCTTCACCCGCTTTCATTAAGTCCCCAAGTGGGATCTCCTTACTCGCAACTTCCAGCGTGACTGTGACAGGAATGCTTTTGAAAAAGCTAAGGTCACGTTCCGCAGTGGCTGGTTCTTGTTGGAGCGTATCTTCGGCTTCAAAGTCTTCTAATTGAAAATCATCAAAGTTCAGTTCTTCTGCGTCGAATGCATTAGTTTCTAGCGCTTCGCTCATCGCTGCGGTTCCTTATCAGGGTTAAAGATCAAAACAAGTTGGCCGTCTTGCTCGGCAATACGACCTGTAAATAGAGATTGGTTGCCAATGCTTACTGGAACCGTGTTAAGAAGCTCAATAGGTAAAATATCGTTGGGTTGTAAGCCAACCACATCACTTAAAGGCATCTTCTTTTTACTTAGAACAACGTTCAGTCGAACGGGGGTCGTCTCTAAAGAACGACAGAAAGGTTGAAACAAATCGGTATCAGGCTGCAGTTCAAGCTGCTCGATTAGCGTTTGAATAAGATGACCATCTAGCTTGAGATGAATTGAGCCTTGATGATCGTCAAACGCAATGTTTAATTGAACGTTAATGCCAATACCTCTAGGGGTCTCATACTCACCCGTGTCCCACATTTCACCAGGAGCAAGCCAACCGATGATGATTCGACTGATGCGCTCTTGTAAACGTAAGTCACTGGCCGTCAGAGTAGCGGCTGAGCGCTCTGCACTTGCACCATAAAATCTATCAGCCAACTTTATGAGCGTGTGAGGGTTACCATGGATGAATACCATGCCGCCTTCCTGATGTTGATAGGTCGACGTTTGTTCTTTGTCCATCTCAACCGATGTAAAGCGGTGCAAGTCTACTGAGGTTAAGCTAGCTTCCACTTTTCCTGTGCTGAGCCAATTTTGTAATTCAGTCGTAAGGTTTGAGCAAGATTCTGAAATTAAATTATCGAGCTTCTCACGAATGATATGAATAGGTTTGCCTAATAATTCTACATCAAGTAGTTGACTATCAGAAATAGGCTCGCTAACTCTATTTTCCATTTATATTTTACCGTGCGTTAACAATCGAAAGTGTTTTAACTTAATGGCGTGTAGTCTACACAGAAATTTTAATGATCTTTTAGCTCCAAACTCTAAGATTGTGACTTTAGTTCACATGTTGCTTTGTTCATATAGTCATAATCTTTTAATGAAATTTAAAAAGAGTTAGTTTTCTTTATAAATCGCTTAATAAATAAAATAACAATGTTGAGCGTTTTAGTTGTTATAGATTTTTTAAATTGCCTTTATGGCGTAACAACAACTTCAAATAAATAAATTATAAGATACTGTTTTTTATGCTTAAAGCTTCCATTGGAGGCTAAGCGTGCTCTCTTGAGCGTTTTGTAACCAATTTTAATATTCAGAATAGGTAATTAAAATGATTAGCTATGCCAGTTCTCTCGGCTTGGTGGCATATTTAATTAAACGGTTTAAGTCATGGGAATGTAAGATATACATGAATCATGTCCGTTTGATAATTTGTAACACAATTATTGTTATCAGTTTTATTTTTTCAAAAGTGTCATATTCAGAAGAAGTCTTAACAATCCCTATGGACCTCTCTAAATGGACATATGAGGGAAATAAATTCAAATGCAACTTGTTGCAATCAAATAATGACTATGGGAAGTTTTATTTCCTAGCGGAACCTAATAATAAATTCTATTTTATTTCCGATATAGAATATGAAAACAATAAATGGAAAACGATTGCTTTAACAACTCAAAATGCTCCTTGGAGTGATGAGCTTTATAGAAAAGAATTTGGTTCCCTTGAATTTACTAAGCCGTCTCAGCGTTTCATCTTTAATAAAGGCGCTGAAGAATTCATGGATTCAATTGCTTCGGGTAGTTGGGTGACGCTGTCAGTTAAAGGAAGTAATGCTTCCTCTGTTTCAGAGATTGTGATTCCTACTCTTCAAATTCAAAACGCATTGAAATCATTTAATGCGTGTCGCGCGCGATTGCCTAAATTGTCTTTTTCAGAGGCAAGGGATATGGCGCTCTCATTTGAGTTTGGTCAGAAGACGTTAAGTCGTGGACAGAAAGCAACACTAGAAGCGCTGTATAGCTATGTATCTGTGGATGATCGAGTGACCAAAATCCTCATCGACGGTCACACCGATAACGTTGGTTCAAGTTTAACGAACCTTTCTGTGTCACGTACTCGAGCAGAGCAAGTCACCAACGCTTTGATTGAGCTTGGGGTCGACGAGTCGATGATCGAAACACGAGCTCATGGTTCGCGTTACCCAATTGCCAGCAATAACTCGGTTAATGGCCAAGCAAAAAACCGACGTGTCACCCTGCGTTTAGTGAGGGACAATGAGTATACGGCTACGAAACACCACCCAGATCTACAATCACAAAATCAACAAACGAAAGTTAAGGTTCAATGATGACGAAAACGAAAATTTTGTTGGTTGAGCCAAATGAAGCTCTTGCTCAACCAGTATTGGATGTGTTGCAAAATGCAGGTTACACCGCGAAACACACTCGTACTGGTCGAGGCGCTTTGCTTGAAGAGCGAGCAGAAATCACTTTAGTGAGCTCTACGCTGCCGGATATGTGTGTTCGTGAGTTTGTCGCGTGTCACCAAAAGCAGCGAAATTCGGGTGTCGTTATTGCGATTGTCGACCAAGAACAAGGCATCTTGGCTGCTGAGACGATGAAAGCGGGCGCTACTGATTATCTATTACGCCCATTTGAATCTAATCAGTTGGTTAATCTGCTTAAACGTGTTGAAGCGTTAGGTAAGCCAATGGCCAACATTGTTGCGGAGTCTTGGAGAAGCAAACAAGTTCTGCAATTAGCGCATCGTGCAGCATGTACTAACGCGAGTGTGCTTATTACAGGTGAATCGGGAACGGGTAAAGAAGTGCTGGCGCGATATGTGCATGAGCACTCTCCGCGTATCAATGGTCCATTTGTGGCGGTTAACTGCGCCGCCATTCCAGAGTCAATGTTAGAGGCTGTGCTATTCGGTCATGTAAAAGGCGCGTTCACCGGAGCGACAAATTCTCAAAGCGGTAAGTTTGAAGAAGCAAATGGCGGGACGATTCTGCTTGACGAGATTGGTGAAATGTCACCTGCGGTTCAAGCTAAATTGTTACGCGTCCTTCAAGAGCGTGAAGTAGAACGTGTTGGTAGCCATAAAGCCGTTCAGCTCGATATTCGTGTTATTGCGGCAACCAACAAAGACTTACGTGAGGAAGTTCAAAAAGGCACGTTCCGTGAAGATCTTTATTATCGATTAGATGTGCTGCCTCTGCACTGGCCGCCTTTGCGTGAAAGAAAAGAGGACATTCTACCGATTAGCCAATTCTTTATTGAAAAGTATCAAGATAGCAGCCGCTGTCACTTATCCCAAGATGCGATTAGTGCGCTGAGTCAGTATCACTGGCCGGGCAATATTCGTGAGTTGGAAAATGTCATTCAACGCGCTTTGGTCATGCGTCATGGTGATTACATTACAGCCCATGACCTGATGCTGCCTATTGAGCTTGTCGCGTCAGTTCCTACAGCAGAGCCAACTTCAAGTTTTGGTCATGTAGAAGCGAAGAAGCAAGCTGAATATCAGTTTATTTTGGAAAAGTTACGTCAGTTTGGTGGAAACCGAACGAAAACCGCAAACGCGCTTGGAGTCTCTACTCGAGCGCTACGCTACAAGCTCGCAGCAATGCGAGAACATGGTATTGATTTACAGTCGGCACTAGGCTCGGCTGCCTAATAGGAGAAAAAATAGATGGCAAGTCAACCTACTCATGCGGTCTCGGCAGAGCAACTTATGTTGTCAAAAATGCAGGCGATGCAGGCACAAGTGCAGCCGCCAGAGTTTATCGTGAGTGCAAATCCTTTAGATCAACAATCACTAAACGCACCTTTATCGTTCTCACAAGCGATGACAAATGTGTTGGATACAGTGAATCAACATCAATCAGTGGCTAGTCAAAAAATGACGGCCGTAGAAACAGGAAAAAGTGATGACCTAGTTGGTGCAATGGTCGCGAGCCAAAAAGCCAGCTTGTCCTTTAATGCTTTGATGCAAGTGCGCAACAAAGTCGTGACCTCATTTGAAGATATTATGAAGATGCCGGTGTAATTCATGTCAGAACTAACCCCCCAAGTCGCCGGAAACACAGCTATGGCTACCGGCACAGCACAGACATTTTCTACTGCCAACGGCATGGACGATGTGACAACGAAGCTGAAGCAAATCTGGTCTAGCAGTCAGAGAAACTTAGTGCTATCTGCGGTGTTAGCTGCGATTGTTGCAGCGATTATTGTGGTTGCACTATGGAGTTCCTCGCAGAGCTTTCGTCCGCTATATAGCCAACAAGAGCGTTTTGATATCGGCGAAATTGTGTCGGTATTAGAAAGCGAAGGCGTAAGCTACCGCATGCAAGAGCAAAATGGACAAGTTCTTGTACCAGAAGGTGAGGTTGCGAAGGTACGCATGTTGCTTGCATCAAAAGGTGTTAAAGCTAAGCTGCCGACAGGTTTGGATTCGCTCAAGGAAGATAGCTCTCTTGGTACGAGCCAATTTATGGAAACAGCGCGTTATCGTCATGGTTTAGAAGGTGAGTTAGTACGTACTATCATGTCTTTGAACTCAGTAGCGAACGCGCGTGTTCATTTAGCAATACCTCGTCAAACTCTATTCGTCCGCCAAAACAGTGAGAATCCTTCAGCATCTGTCATGCTTGAGCTCAAACCTGGTGAAGACTTAAAGCCTGAACAAGTTGAAGCGATCATTAACCTAGTGGTCGGTAGTGTCACGGCAATGAAGCCAGAATTTGTTTCTGTCATTGACCAGTATGGCCGTCTTCTTAGTGCGGATGTCGCTTCTGCGGAAGCCGGCAAAGTAAACGCGAAATATCTTGAATACCAGAAGAGTGTTGAAAAACAGATCATCCAACGCGCAGCAGATATGCTTACGCCGATTGTGGGGCCGAGTAACTTCCGCGTACAAGTCGCTGCCGATCTGGACTTTAGCCAAGTTGAAGAAACACAAGAAATTTTGGATAACGCGCCGGTTGTGCGTAATGAGCACACCATTCATAACAACTCGGTTGATCAAATTGCATTGGGTGTTCCTGGTTCTCTAAGTAACCAACCGCCAGTGACAGGATCTGGTGAAGTGGAAACGAACGATAGCCAAAACACGAATGCGCGATCTGAAGTGAATCGTCAATATGCTGTAGGTAGTAGTGTTCGTCGTACTCAATACCAACAAGGCCAAATAGAAAAGCTTAGTGTCTCGGTTCTGTTGAACTCCAAAGCTTCGCCAGATGGTGTGGCGTGGAGTGAAGCCGATAAAGAGCAAATCTCAAACATGATCATGGATGCTGTTGGTATCTCTGCCACACGAGGTGACAGCTTAAGTTTAATGAGTTTCAACTTCACCCCAATCGAAATTGATGCTCCTCCTGCACTGCCGTGGTGGCAAGACCCTACAGTACAGCAGCCAATACGCTACGTTATTGGTGGCTTGTTAGGCTTGGCGATGATCTTCTTCGTACTGCGTCCATTAATCATGCACCTAACTGGCGTTGATAAACCTGTGCCTGAGCTAAATTTTGCTGAGCCTCAGGAAGAGCCTGACTACGAAAACTTGCAAACGCGTGAAGAGCGCGAGCATGAAGAAGTACTTGATCGCCGCCTATCAGAAAAAGGCATCTCAGCCTCTTCAGGTTTAGATGTAAACAGCGACATGCTACCACCAGCAGGTTCGCCATTAGAAATTCAATTGAAACACCTACAGCTTATTGCTAATGAAGAGCCAGAGCGCGTAGCCGAAATACTGAAACAATGGGTAAACATCAATGAACACAGTTCTATCAAAGCAGACGCTTAGTTATGTTGAACAAACCGCGCTCGTGCTATTAGGCATGGGCGAGGATGCCGCAGCAAAGGTTTTGCAACACTTTAGCCGTGATGAAACCCAGCGTGTGACTCGTGCAATGGCGAAGTTAAATGGCATTAAGAGCGATTCTGCTCGTGGTGTTATTCAAGCTTTCTTCGAAGATTTCCGTGAGCACAGCGGTATTCGAGGAGCCTCTAAGGAATACCTATCTAATACATTGCGTAAAGCGTTGGGTAACGATTTGGCAAAAGGGTTATTGAATACCTTATATGGCGATGAAATTCGCAACAATATGCAGCGCTTACAGTGGGTGGAAGCAGAAACTCTCGCTCGTTTCATTGTGAACGAGCACCCACAAATGCAAGCAATTTTTCTAGCGTATTTGCCAGCAGACAGCTCTTCAGCGGTATTGAAGCACTTGCCACAAGATTACCATGACGAAATCTTGTTCCGTATTGCTCAATTGCAAGATATCGATCATCAAGTTGCCGTTGATTTGCATGAACTCGTTGAGCGTTGCATCGAAAAAGTATCCGCAAGTCAAAGCACGCCGTTATCAGGTGTTAAGCAAGCAGCAGATATCATTAACCGCTTTGAAGGTGACCGTGGTTCATTGATGGAAATGCTGAAGTTGCATGATGAAGATGTTGTTAATGCAATTGAAGAAAACATGTTCGACTTTATGGTTCTTGGCCGACAACGCGAAGAAACTATGGACATGTTGGTGCAGCAAATCCCGCTAGAGTTGTGGGCAGTTGCGCTAAAAGGTTCCGATATTACCTTACAACAAGCTATTAAGCGTTCAATGCCGCAACGTATGGTGAAAGCGCTAGAAGATGACATGGACGCACGCGGCGCTGTTGCGTTAAGTCGAGTTCAAAAAGCACGTCAAGACATCATGCAAATGGTACGTGAGCTGGATGAATCTGGTGAAGTTCAGCTGCTTCTCTATGAAGAGCCAACGGTGGAGTAAGGTCATGCTAGAGATAAAATCAAGTACTATGCGATTGCCTCCGAGCGGGTATCGTTTACACCGTTTTCCTCCTTTAGCGCAACCTAAGACTATCGAAGACGAATTCGGGCTAGATAACCAAGGCTGGCAAGAACCTCAAATTGATATCCAACAGCAACTTGAAGAAGGTTTTCAACAAGGTTTGCAACAAGGACATGAGGAAGGCTTACGCCAAGGTATCGAACAGGGCAAGCAACAAGGTCTGTTGGAAGGCCAAAAAGAAGGTTTCCAAAAAGGCTTTGTTTCCGGTGAGCAGTCTGGAAAGCAAGGCTTTTTGGAGGCGGCGAAGCCTGTCAATGAACTTTTTCACGCCCTTTCTCGTTGGCAGGATGAAAAAGAGCAGCAACAACGTCATATGATTTGTGAACTGGTACAAAAGGTAGCTCAGCAAGTGATTCGTGCCGAGCTCACTTTAATGCCTCAGCAGATCCTAGCTTTGGTGGACGAGACATTGTCTGCCATGCCTGGTAAAGCGGAAACAGTAACTGTGCATTTAAATCCGCAAGATTTAGAGCGCATTACTCACATCAATGCTGATTTGCCGCAATCTTGGAAACTGGTCCCTAATACGGAGCTTCCTATTGGTGGCTGTCAGTTAGTGACTGATGACGCAGAAGCGGATGCGAGCTGCGACTCTCGCTTGGAAGCCTGTATGGACAATGTAAAGCAACACCTTTTGGATGAAGTCAGTATTCCACAGGTAGAGTCTGAGCATGAGTAATACCCTAAGCCATGAACTATTAAGTGAGCGTTTGAGCGAAGCCTTGGCTTCGCTCGATTCAATCCCTGTTGCTCGCGTAACAGGGCGATTGATAAAAGTAAACGGCCTAATGTTACAAGCCGTAGGGTGTCGGTTTAAGCTTGAGCAGCGTTGTCTCGTAGAAACCGCGGAAGGCGATATGATCGAAGCGCAAGTTGTGGGTTTTGAACACACTATTGCTTACCTCATGCCTATCCGCCGTTTAGGCGGTCTGTTTGCAGGTGCAAAAGTCATCCCTCTTGATGGTGACAGTACCGTGCAGCTAAGCTCTCAGTGGTTAGGACGCGTACTGAATGGTTTAGGTGAGCCGTTAGATGATGGGGCACCGCTTAAGGGGGGAGATCGAGTTTCACTTGAACCAAAACCGATTAACCCACTGAAGCGACGCCCAGTTGATACACCACTCAACGTAGGCGTGCGTGCTATTAATGGACTATTGACGGTAGGCAAAGGCCAACGTATTGGTTTGATGGCTGGCAGTGGCGTCGGTAAAAGTGTGTTAATGGGGATGATCACCAAAAACACGGAGGCCGATGTAATTGTGGTCGGGCTTATCGGTGAGCGAGGCAGAGAAGTACGTGAGTTCATCGAGAGAAACTTAACCCCAGAAGCGCGCAAGAAAGCGATCATTATCGCGGCTCCTGCTGATGAATCCCCGCTAATGAGGTTAAGAGCGACACTACTTTGTCATCGCGTTTCAGAGTATTTCCGAGACCAAGGCAAAGACGTTCTACTTCTGATGGACTCTCTAACCCGATACGCCATGGCACAGCGCGAAATCGCTCTTTCGCTCGGTGAGCCTCCAGCTTCTCGTGGTTATCCGCCTTCTGTCTTCAGCGTGTTACCTCAACTCCTAGAGCGAGCGGGTAACAGTGAAAATCAACATGGTAGCTTAACGGCAATTTACACCGTATTGGCAGAAGGGGACGACCAACAAGATCCTGTCGTGGATTCCGCGCGCGCCATCTTAGATGGGCATGTTGTTTTATCGCGTCAACTAGCTGAGCAAGGGCATTATCCCGCGATAGATATCAACGCGTCTATTAGCCGTTGTATGAATACTTGTACGCAGGACGCACACAGCACGATTGCGAATAACTTCCGTCAAATGTACTCCAACTACCTTCAGGTTAAAGAGTTACTGCCATTAGGGGGTTATCAACCAGGACAAGATCCTGAGTTAGATCAATCTGTTGCTATGTATCCAAACTTGCGTGCATATCTACAACAAGCTGCCAATGAGTCTGTAGATTACCCAACTAGTTTGACCGAGCTCGCGCAGCTTTTTCAAAGTGCTTAATCAAATGGGAGTGACAAGGCTGAAATGAAATCCAAGTTAAAAGCCGTAGGCAAGTTACAGCAAATGGAAGAAAAACAGCGTGATCGTGTGGGTCAACAACTTGATGCCATGCGTCAGCGTCACTCCCATCTTTCAATGCAATTGGAACAGTTATCGGCGTTGAAAGGCCACGCTGGACAATCAACCCGAACCGGCCCGACGCTGACGAGCGCGGCTTTGATGAACTTTAATCGTGTTGACCAAATGCTACAAAGAATGCTTCGTCACCACGAGCAAGAGCAAGCCGTTATGCAAGCGGAATGTGCATCTGTACAGAAAACACTAGAACACAAGCACGCACGCGTTCAAGGGTTAGAAAAAGTGCTTGAGCGTTGGCGTACTAAGCAGAACTATGAAAAAGCGAAAAAAGAGCAAAAGATGATTGAAGACATCATTAACTCTCGCGTTAAGCGCAAGATATTATGATGTCTTGTTGACGCAACTAGGAGCGCGAATCATTTCTGCGGTGTCTTAGCCAACCAAACCAGCCTCCAAGCATGATCAACCCTGATCCGAGAGCACCGCCGCCACTGCTGCCGTTGTTACCAAAGCCAGATGTGTTGGTATCGACAGGCTCAAAGCCAGAGTCCCCTTCGCTATGATAATCTTCCGAACTTGCTAAGAGGGCGTTATAACTGGTTTTTACACCTGAGCTGGTTTGGGTCTCAATCCATGTTGCATAGTTCAAAATCTCGGTAAACACACTTGGAATCGCAGCGGATTCGCAAACTGAAGAACCGTAGCTCACAATGCCAATTTGCTGATACATGCCATTATTGTCTTGATAGGTGAGAGGACCGCCTGAGTCACCACGACAGATGCCAGTGTAGCTTCGTTCAGGAAATCCATTCGCACATAAACTTTCCTGAGCGTTAAACCCTGTTACCAACGAAACGCATTGGGTGTCGGTAAGGGGTTTTACTTCTGCCCAGCGTAAATAGTTTGGCCCGTTTTCATCACTAGTCGAGGTCTGACCTAAACCGAATATCTGATAAACCGTCTTGCTGCTGTAGTCTCCAAAGTCTTGCGGTAAAGTGATGGATTGAACGTTATCGGTAATAGGGCGAGTCAATTCAAGGACAGCGATGTCATTAATCCATAAATCGCTAGGCACATAATCAGGATGAATCGTGATAGAGCGAACATCTTTGAATTCTTCAACAAACACGTCATTCATCGTAGGGTTTTTGACTAACACTCGTAGGTCGTTGATTGTCCAGCCGTCAGTAAAAACGCTTGGTTCTACGCAGTGAGCCGCAGTTAAAATGAAGCGGTCGTTTACAATGGTTCCCCCACAAATATTGGCAAACTGATTAGCGCCAGTTTTATGTAGAATAAGACGTGCAAAAAAAGGAAGTTGGTTTTGGGTAGCCTGCTGACCCCCAATAATTGCCGTGGAGATCCCTTGTTCTGAAAGGCGGTTATCATTTTCTACTTCAGCGGTCGTACTCAAAGATACTGCAAAACAGAGTGCGCTTAGCCATATTTGATACTGCTTCATAAACCATCCTTGGATGAAAAGTGCTCTTCTAACTTTATACTAGTTTTTCAGTGAATGTGCTTAACAAAAGTTTCTAATAGTTGAATGATTGTTGTAGCCAAGATCGCAACAGATGAAACGATTCAAGCTTTAGCTTGTGTGGCGGGCATACAAAGTAAAGCTGTTGATGAGGATTAATGACGGGTTCACCCAGCTCGATTAGCTGACCATATTTGATGTCATCCTTCACAAACAAGCGATGAGTGACCAATAACCCCAAACGACGAGTTGTGGCCTGGACGGCTTGTATCGACATGTTAAAAGTGATTGGTTTTTTATTTTTAGGTCGCTGGATACCCGTCGCGTCCAGCCACACGTTCCAGTCATTTTTTCTTCGTTCGTTAGTAACTTCAATGATGGGATACTGCTTTAAGAGTTGAGTGATGTTTGAGTCCTTGGTCTTCGCTATCAATTCAGGACTGCACACCAAAACCAGTTCATCTTCACTGAGCTTTTCGCAGTAGTAATCCTGCCATTCTTCGGGATTTCCATGCACCAAGGCCGCGTCGATACCTTCTTGTTCTAAATTGAATCTGCCAGACAGGTTTGATAAACGAACGTCTAATTGAGGAGCAAACCCTTGTAAATCTGACATTCGAGGAATCCACCAGTGAAGAGCCAATGAATTCACCATATTGAGCGTAACACGCTGCAAGTTCTGATCTTGGATGAGTGCTTCCGTTGCATCGACAATTTGCTCTAAAGCGGGTGCCACCTTCCTGTAATACTTTTTACCGTCCGCGTTGAGTTGAACTTGTCTGCCTATGCGATCAAATAGAGGCTTGTTGACTTGACTCTCCAGCGATTTAATTGCCTGACTTACGGCTGAGTGGCTCACACTTAATATCTGTGCTGCTTCTGTCATGCTGCCAGACTCAGCTACTGCAACAAATGCGTAGATGGACTTTAAGGGGACTAGTTTCCGCATAATTTAAAAACCGTAGCTGGTGATAGATAAGTTAAACTGTAAGTTTTTCTTACATCAATGGTTAATATTACTCGCTATTTACGATAAGTGATGTCTTTTAAAATGCTCCATATATTAAGGAGTATTGAATGAATGCTGTAAATAAATCTATCCTTTTCATGTTGATGTCTACGTTAAGCTTATCTGTTACTGGACTGTTAGCAAAGCAGTTGTCAGGCGAACTTTCCGTCACACTATTTAGCTTCTTACGTTTTTTGGTGCCTGCGCTTATCTTGCTTATCTTACTTCGTGTGAAAAACCTTACCTTTCCTAAAGCGGGCACGCTAAAGCCTATTTTATTGCGTGCTCTTTGTATCGGTTTGTCACAACTTTGCTTTATCGCGTCATTACAAACGTTAACGCTCGTTGAGGGGGTCGTTTTGTTTGCTACTGGCCCATTATTTATTCCCTTGGTTGAAAAGCTGTTCATGAGGGGGCGCATTCGTGTTTCAACATTGGCGGCTTTAGCAATGGCGTTCACTGGTGTGGTTATGTTGGCGGGCGGTGGAAGTGAGATCACATGGCGAGCGGATTTATTGCTCGGCTTGGCTGGTGGACTCTTCAATTCTGGTTCTCAGCTTACGTTATATAAAGTGAGTAAAACAAATATGTCGCCGCTAGAAATCAACTTTTGGGCGTTTGGTTTTGCTGCCGTATTTCTGTTGCCGCTAACTTTGTTTAACGACTTCGACGTGTTACTTAATATGAGTGTTATGGCGCCTGAGATTTCTTCAAATACGCTGTGGATCGGTATGATGTCTCTGATGATCATTAACACCCAAGTTTTTCGCTCCAAAGCATATAAACTGGCAAGCAGTGGCTCTCAACTTGCACCACTCATTTTTACTAACTTATTGTTCACTGCGGTTTGGCAGAGCCTGTTTTTTGAAGACCGAATGAGTCAAAGTCAAATTGTTGGGATGAGTTTAATAGTGCTCGCAATCATACTGAACACATGTTGGGTTCGCTTTAAGGCGCATCGCAGTGGCGGTTTACAAGCGAGAACTTCTTAGTCTGTCGGAAAATGAAGGGGGCAGGTAGATAAATTGGTCGTGTGGTTTGATTTTTCCTGAGTATGGGCTAGCGTCAAGAAAGGTTCAGGGAGAGAAATCATGCTTACGCTAAATTATTACGTCGAAATTTCGGCGACACCGCAACGAGTGTGGGAAGTGCTAACCGATGTTGAGTTGTATAAACGTTGGGCGCAAGCCTTTTCACCGCAGTCTCAATTTGAAGGAGCTTGGGAAGAAGGAGGTGGCATCACTTTTTTTGATCCAGATATGGGCGGGACAAGGGCGATCATAGATACGGTGCTACCCCTTCAAAAACTTGAATTTCATCATGTTGCCATTTTTAATCCGGATAATCGTCAACAACTCGATGCTGACCTAGCATCTAGGTGGATCGGATCGCGAGAGATCTACCAGATCGATACCAACAACGATCGTTTACTACTCAATGTTACCATTCATACTCACAATGACTTTGTTTCCATGTTTAATCACGGATGGGAAAAAGCCTTACCCTTGATAAAAGCCATTTGTGAAGAGCAAGCTTAGGGTTCTTGCTTATCTTGGGCTGACGATGCGTTGCCTGAAGGTATACAATAGCACGCAAGATAGCGCACCTAAGAGAGTGGATGATGGAATTTAAAGTTGATACCCATACACATACGTACGCCAGTGGTCACGCGTACAGTACCTTGATTGAAAATGCAAAGTTGGCAAAAGAGAACGGGCTGGATATGTTCTGCACGACCGATCACGCAGAATCAATGCCGGGTGCGCCTCATTACTGGTTCTTCTCGAACCAGAAAATTCTGCCTCGCTTTCTTGAAGGCGTTGCGATTATTCGTGGCGTTGAATCTAACATTATGAATACCGAAGGCGACATTGATATTCCACTGAGTGTGGACCGCAACTTAGATTGGGTGATCGCGAGTTTTCATGAACCCGTTTTTCGTCCTGCAAACAAGCAAACTCACACGGAAGCACTTGTTAATGTCATTCAGAGTGGTCGTATTGATGCGCTCGGTCATCTTGGTAATCCAAATTTCGACTTTGATTTTCAGACCGTTTTAGCGTGCGCGAAAGAGCACAATGTCGCGATTGAAATTAATAACACCACGCTGAAAGGCAACAGCCGAGTAGGCAGCGTAGACCGTTGCCACGAGATTGCACAAATCGGGAAAGATCTCGGTGTTTTCTTCACCACGGGCAGTGACGCGCATTTCTGTCACGATGTTGGTAATCTGGATTTGGTTGGAGAGTTAATGGACAAAGTGGGTATTGATAGCAAGAAAGTGATTACTCACACCGCTCAGCAGTTTTTGTCTTTCTTAGCTTTGAGAGGCCGTAAACCAATTGCAGAATATGACAGCATTCTCAACGCATAAACTTGATTACATTTAAGGTATGCACCCGACGCCAGATTGCTTTACACTGCGACCCGGAAATACTCAACTAAGCTAGTTTTTCGCCTCTTATGGCGTAGGTTATTTGGGTGAATAAAGCCGACACAGAATTCGGCACTATAAATGGAGAAGTGAAAAATGTTACGTCCTTTAGTCCTAGGGTGTGCGATTGCGTTTGGCTCAACATACGCAATGGCAGAAGCGGTTGATTTAAAACAAAACATGAAACAGATGAAGATGGAATTCAAACAGGCGGCAGAAGCATCTGATGTCGAAACCATGAAATCTGCGATTGATAGCTTGCAAGCGATTGTTGAACAATCTAAGCGTGGTAATTACCCACCAGAGAAGTTTGATACTTACTTAGAAGGCTTTAACAAGCTGACGGTAACGCTAGATAAGATTGAAGCGGATCTTGATGCGGGCAAGCTACAAGAAGCGAAAGACCAACTGCGTGAAATCGATAGCCTTCGTGAAGAGTACCACGACAAACGCAACCCAAGTATCTGGAGCAAACTGTTTAGCTAACCGTTTATCCAACTTGAAGAAATGACCATCAGCCTGCCATTTCGGCGGGCTTTTTTGCGCCTGTCAATCGATGCATTCAAGAAAACCTGTGAGGTAGCAACCACTTATTGATACTGTTTTTTGAGCTATCACTCAAAATTGGTTACGCTGTGTGAAATTTGTTAAGTCACCGTTATGCGTAGATTAATTCCTTTTTACCGCTCGATGTTATTTGCTAGTGCTCTCAGTTGGGTGCTAGTGACGCTGATGCCTGTTATCAATGCTCATGGTAACAGCATGGGCGTGTGGGCGACGCTATGTACGCTTAACGGATTTGAGTTGGTCCAAATAGAAGAGGGCGACAATTCGGTCAGCCACAAAGGCAAGCCTTGTCCGTTTAGCCACTTCTCGACTTTTCATCACGATACACTTCCAACGACACCGATACTTTCAAGACAGAGCTTGGTGACTTCTGACAGCTACGCTTATTTGGCTCTAAGTGTGCGATTTGAAACACCAGTTCCTCGAGCGCCGCCAGTTTCCCTTTTCTCATAACAAAAACAATTACACGATACCCAAGTAACCTCGAGATGCTTGGTTCAGCGAGAATGACTTGGTTTGTAGACGCGGCGGCGATTTAAAGGTCTAGTGGGTCTAAATCAAGATATCGACAACAAAGTATACAAGCCAAGACAACTCGCCCTTCGGGAGCGTGTCATTGCTCCGATTGCTGCTTCAAACAACTTGGAAAGAGTTGTCTATTACACAGCGTTGTTTTCTTTGCACTCGAATCAATGACAACGCTCTGAATCCAGCATCTTGAAGTCACTTGGGTATATAGTCAGCAACACTGCCACTTCGAGCAGTGGTACTCCCAAATCTAAGTCAAATAACGCCGCATACGAATGCGTATGTGTAGGATGCGTTTGACTGAATTTGGGTGTTCAACAATGAAAAAAGGAAAATACACATGTTGAGAAACTCGGCAAAGCCTCAACTCAAGGAAGCCTCACGCGCAAAATCCATCTACTTTATGACGTGGCGATGGCACTTCTACGCAGGTTTGTTCGTCATTCCATTTATGCTGATGCTTTCCCTCACGGGATTGGTGATGTTGTTTGATGACGAAATCGAACTGGCTCGATACGAAGCGACATTACAAGTTTCACCACAAGAGCACATGATTCCTGTCTCTGCACAATTAGAAACCGTAAAGCAGGCGTATCCCGATTTTAATGTCACTCAATTTGTACCTGCTAAAACGGCCGATATTGCCAACCGATTCTCGATTCAAAACCAAGAAGGCAGCTCACTGATTGTTGCAGTAAATCCTTACACAGGAGACGTACAAGGCACCATTAATCGTGGTGATAGCATCTATGAACTGATGAACAGCATTCACGGCACGTTGCTCATCGGCGACCTAGGCGACCGTTTGATTGAAATCGCCGCAAGTTTGGGGATTTTGCTATTGGTGTCTGGTTTGTACCTTTGGGTACCGAGAGACAACGCCAGCCGCGCTGGCTTTTTGAAAATTCGCTTTAACAATGGCCCTCGGATTTTGATGCGTGACCTGCATGCGAATTTAGGTGGTGTGCTGTCGATTGTTCTGTTGTTCTTTTTGATTTCAGGTTTATCTTGGGCAGGGATCTGGGGTGCGAAAATGGTGCAAGCTTGGAATACCTTCCCAACCTATTATACATGGGGTGAGAAACCGGAATCCACACTGACACATAAAGATCTTAACCACGGTGCTTCAGAAGAGATGCCATGGAACTTAGAGCTCGCTGCTGTGCCAGAGTCGAAAGACAAACCCGCTCATGATCATGCCAACATGAAGGAAGAGATGGCATACGCAGGCAGCCATGATGCGCTCTCTATTGATGATATCATCCTCAAGGCTGAAATGTTGGGCTTCACTGGTTATAAGTTGTTTTTGCCGCGCTCTGAGACGGGCGTTTACACCGTTGCAGCTAACTCTATGGGTGGCGATATTTCCGACCCAAGACAAGATCGCACCAGCCACTTTGACCAATATTCCGGTCGCTTGTTGGTGGACGTCACGTGGCAAGATTACAGTTTGTTTGCCAAGTTCATGGCGGCAGGTGTGTCATTGCATCAAGGTGATGTCAGTGTGCTTAACAAAGTGCTCAACGTGGTGTTCTGTTTGGCGTTCATCTTAATCTCAATTACAGGTGTGGTGATGTGGTGGATTCGTAGACCAAGTCGCAGTGCCACATTGGGCGCGCCACCTAAGTTTCAGCAGGGCGGTATTTGGAAGCTTGGCTTAGTAACGCTGGTGATATTGTGTCTGGCGTTCCCGATGGGCGGTTTGGCAATTGTTACGGTTCTCGCACTGGATTGGCTGTTGTTCAACCGCGTTGAGAAGCTGAAAACGGCGTTGAATTAGTAACAGACAAAGAATGAAATAGTAAAAGAGCCAGCGAAGTGCTGGCTCTTTTTATTTCTGGTAAATCTCCAGCGGCAAGCCATCTGGGTCTTGGAAGAAGGTAAAGGCTTTGCCTGTGAATTCGTCAATACGAATTGGCTCAACTTCAACGTCATTCGATTCTAGGTAGGCTTTTATTTGCTCAACATTATCAACCAAAAACGCGAGATGTCGTAGCCCTTGTGCTTCAGGAAAGCTCGGTCTCTCTGGTGCGCCCGGAAAGCTAAACAGTTCCACTTGGCTGCCGTCAGGTAAAGCGAGGTCAAGCTTGTAGGAGTCTCTGGCTTCACGATAGTTTTCAGCAATGACTTTTAATCCCAACACTTCAGTGTAAAAGCGTTTTGATCTTGGGTAGTCGCTGCAAATGATCGCGACGTGATGAATAGCATTAAACATGGTTAGCCTCTTCAAGCATGGCTCGTATCCTCAAGCATGGTTAGTGTCCTCGGAGACTAAATGCTCCTTAACGAAGTCGATAAACACACGCAGGCGAGCAGGCATGTATTTGGTTTGTGCATACTGCATCGCGATAGCGCCGTGGTAGTTACTCTTAATCATCCAATCCGACAGAACCTCAACCACTTCCCCTTGCTCTAATGCGTCTTTGATCACGAAGTCATGGAAGATTCCAATTCCCAAGCCAGACTTAACCCCATTCAAGCGCATTTGAGAATGGTTGACGGCGTAGCGTCCACTTACTGCAATCGAATGAAAGGCTTCCTCTTTAAAGAACGACCAGATGTTGTCTTTGTCGTTCTCGGCAAGGTAAATACAGTCGTGCTGCTCAAGTTCAGTGGGATGCTCAGGCATACCATGTTTGGCTAGGTAATCTGGAGAGGCGCACAAAACAAGGTTGGTCTTGCTGATCTCTTTGAGTACCAGATTTTCATCGGGTTTGTCGGTGAGCTTAAATGCGACATCAATGCCTTGGCGGAACAGATCGATCTCACCATCTGCTGCACGCAGCTTAAGCTGAATATTTGGATAACGTTCTAGGAATGGCAACACAAACGGTTGAAGCACCGAATTAAGAAATGCTTCAGGGGCTGCCACTGTGAGTGCGCCTGTTGGCTCGGCATGATCTTCCGCAGATAACTCAACGGCTTGCTGCGCGGCATTCACCATTGCGATGCTTTGGTCGTAAACCTTTTGCCCTGCTTGAGTGATGATCAATTTACGAGTCGTGCGCTCAAACAGCTTGACCGAGAGGGCTTGTTCCAACCGTGTGATCAACTTACTTAAAGCCGATGGCGTTACGCCGAGTTGTTTAGCAGCTGCGGTAAAACTGCCTTCGTTTACCACCAAGATAAACGAAGCAAGGTCAGGAAGTAGGGCAATGAGTTTTGGATTAACCATAATTGTTCAGTTCTGCGCAGCGGAATAACGATATTGTCTGGTACGGTTTCACGAGGTTCAAGTGTCACCGTCTCGCTTTAACGATATTTTGCCAAAAATGCATTGAGTGCAGGCAAGCCAGATTCACCAGCATGGTATTGCTGCCAACAGTGATAAATGGCCGTTTCGTGGTCTGCAATCAACTCGATAGCTTCTCGCTCAGCGATTGAATACTGCTGTGAAGCTTTCACTTCTTCATGCCACTCTCGATACTTGACCTCATAAGGTTCTACCCACTTCAGAAGAGTCGCCACCAACTCTTGCCATGGTAAACCAATCCACTTGGTTGCATCTGCCAAGCCTTTATCCAGCATCTCTTGGTGTCGACTTTCGATATCCATGCCATGTGTTAGCAGTACAGGTTTGAGCTTTTCTGCGGTGAGTTCTTCCACTTCAATCAAGGTTTGCCACAGTGTTTGTTGTTCACTTTGGGCGTAATGGCTCAAGTAGTGGTTGAAAAAAGCGATGCCGTAGATTTCGCCGTAGTAGGCAGACAGAACGTTATGAATCATGCTGAGAATCGTGATTTAAACAGAGAATACCGCATTGTAGGAGGGGAAAGCGCGACGTGTAAATACCTGATTAAGAGTAAAAAAGTGCTGCTGGCAGAATTCGAACAGAACTTGTGAGAATTTTATGAGAATTCGATGAAGTTGCTGATAGATTTGCTCGTCATTCTTAGAGGCAAGAACGCAAAACGTTCGAAACGTAATGCTTAACCTACTCAAGTCACGAACAAAGAAGTAAAGCCGTACACATGGGCTTGGGTAGTTCAACCCTCATTAAAGGATGGAATCACAATGAAAAAACGTACCCAACTCGGACTCGTCATGACTTCAGTCGCAACGGTATTAGGCTCTGCATCAGTGAATGCGGCGGAATTGGAAATCACCGTGACAAACGCAACCAAAGGCATCTACTTTACGCCACTTATTGTTGCTGCACATGGCTCTGACCTTCAAATGTTCAGAACGGGTCAAGCAGCAACGCCAGAACTAGAAGCAATGGCAGAAGGCGGTGATATCTCTGGTCTTGCTAGTGTGATTGGTAACGCTGGTGGTGCGGTGGTTGAGAACCCTGCTGGTGGCATTTTGAATCCGGGTGTTGCAACCACCTTCACCTTAGACAGTGGCGACCACGGATATCTTTCTCTGAGCGCGATGTTGTTGCCAACCAATGACGGTTTTGTCGGCCTAGATAGCTGGAAGATTCCAACGGAAGCGGGTACATACCGAGCAACGCTAAGAAGTTACGATGCCGGTACAGAAGCGAACGATGAACTTGCGTCTAGCATGCCAAACCCACCTTTCATTACGTTTGGTACTGGCGGCACAGGCGTTGAAGCAACGGTAACTAACGACAAAGTCCACGTGCATCCGGGTAACCTTGGTGATAGCGATCCAACCGGTGGCATCAGTGACCTAGACAGCAGTAGCCATCGTTGGTTAAACCCAGTTGCAACCATCACAATCGTTGTGAAGTAAGGGGGATGTATGAAATACAGAATCTTACTAGTAGCAGCTTCAGTCGGCTTGCTCGCCGGTTGCCCAAGCGATGATGATAATGACGTAGTGAAATCGTACCGCTACACCGTCAACGTGGCGAACTTGACTGCGAATCAACCAATGTCTCCGCTCGCGGTACTCACTCACAATGGTGACTACCAACTGTTTGAAATTGGACAAGCCGCATCTGTTGAACTTGAGCACCTTGCCGAAGGCGGCAGTAACGCTGAGCTGATTGAGTTGATGAACAGCAATGACAGTGTTTACCAAGGTATTTCGGGCAATGGATTGGTGTTGCCGGGTGCATCGGACGAAGTCACCATCACGGTTGACCCTAGTCGTTACGGTTACTTGTCTGTGGCGTCTATGTTTGTGAATACCAATGATGCCTTTGTTGGCGAAACGGGGCTATCGCTCAAATCGCTCGCAGTAGGTGAAAGCTACGAAATGAGCATGAACGTTTGGGATTCCGGTACAGAGCTAAACGATGAACTTGCTGCAACCATCCCGGGCCCAGCAGGTGGCGGTGAGGGCTTCAACGCCGCTCGTAATGACAGCAGTGACGCTGTTGCATTCCATGCGGGTGTTGTTAGCCAAGATGACGGATTAGCAAACTCAGCACTTTCTGCGAACCATCGTTTCTTGAACCCAGGTGCGAAAGTCACCATCACTCGAGTCGAGTAACACAGGCTCCGATGACGTCTCCTTTCCAAAGCGTTTGTAGCCGAGCGCTTTATCCCTCATGGCGTCATCGGAAACTTTTTTGAAAGATTTTCTAATTTGTTCCGGTCATGTGCAAAGTGAGGATACTCGAAGGCAAGGAAAGGACCATGGAACAACAGGCAATCAATTTAGTCGCGAACATCTTGTTGGTGGAAGATGACGATGATTTGGCAGAACTGGTTCAGATGCATCTCAAGTTTCAAGGACACCAAGTGTCGCGGGCCACAAATGTCGCCGATGCTAAAACGCAATACCAGCAACAACCCTTTGATTTATTGATCCTTGACCGAGGTTTACCAGATGGTGATGGTCTAGACATCTGTCATTATTTGCGTCAGCAACAAGATTGGAGTCCAGTGCTCATGCTGACAGCGAGAGACGGTGAAATGGACAAGGTTGACGGTTTAGAAGCGGGCGTTGATGACTACATCACTAAGCCATTTAGCGTATTAGAATTCCAAGCACGAGTGCGAAACGTGCTACGCAGAGTCAGCCAAACCGCAGAAGCAAAGGTGGCAAATGAAGTCCTCGACGATGCGATGGATTTTGGTCCGCTGAGAATCATTCCGGAGTTGCACCAAGTATCCCTAAACGACAAAGACGTCACTCTTACCGCGACAGAGTTTACTTTGCTGCAGTTTCTCGCGACTCGTCCGGGCAGAGTCTACAGTAAAGATGAATTGCTCGATCACGTTTGGAACACCAGTCATTCTGGTTATCACCATACGGTGTGTAGCACCATAAACCGTTTACGCAGCAAGTTGTCGTTGTCTGATTCTGATCATCACTTCATTCAAACCGTGTGGGGTGTTGGATATAAGTTTCAGCCAAGACTCTAATGTAAGAAAGTAAGTCAAAACATCAAGCCAAGACAGTAAGTCGGCAGTTGTTTTCACCGTCATTTTTCAATCATCACGGGTGTTGCAAAAACACCGCTGTTTAAGGAGGCGATAGGATGAGCTTCAAATCTCGCTTGGTAGTATTTACTAGCTTGTGGTTCTGCCTCGCGGCGGTGGTGATTGCACTGACTTACAATTGGCAAAAAGAAACCATTGAGTTACGCACCAAGCAAAGCTTGCATAAAGAGCTAGCCAGCCACATGCGTGATGATAACCCGCTGATGATCGGGACGGATTACAACCCTAAAGCGCTCAAGTCGATTTTTCACACGCTCATGCTGATCGGCCCTGACTTTGAAATCTACTTCCTCGATAGCCAAGGCAACATAACCACTCATGCAGCACCGGAAGGAGCGGAGATCATGGGGAAGGTGGATCTCAATCCCATTAAGCAATTCTTAAATGACCAGCCTTTTCCTATTTTGGGTGAAGACCCACGCAATCGTGGTGAGCACAAAGTCTTTTCTGTTGCGGCGATAGAGGAATTAGGCTCTACGGTCGGTTATCTCTACGTGGTGATTGGCAGTACCCGACATGACGCCATTGCCAACGCTCAAGTCGATACCCCTTACATCGCGCTGGCAGGATTGGTTTTAGTGTCCATTTTAGGCTTTGCCCTCGGGGCTTATGTGCTGGTCAAACGTAGTCTATTGAACCCGATTGAGCGTGTGACCAAGCAACTTCAACAGCAAGCTGAACATGATTTCCGCCTGCAACCTGATTTTACTCACCAAGTGCCGGAGCTCGTGCCGATTGCGCACTCTTATCAGATGATGGCAAAGCACATTCAGCAGCAGTTTTTACAGTTGGAGTATCAATCGTCTCATCGTCGTCAAAGCTTGTTGCAGCTTAGTCATGATTTAAAAACGCCGTTATCGAGCGTGCTGGGCTATTTGGAAACATGGCGTTTGCAACATCCGGAATCCGATCCTTTGATTGACGTCGCTTTCCGAAATTGTGAGAAGCTCTCAACTCAACTGCATTCTTTATTAGACGCCGCGCGCAAAGAAGCACCAATGCCAAACTACGAGTACCGCCCCGTGGATTTGGGAGCGTTGATGGCAGAATGTGCTGAAACGATGCAGAGCCAGTTTTCTCGTAAAGAAGTGGTGTTGAAAGTGGATATCGATAGTGAAATCCAAACCGTGGGTGATAAAGGACTCTTAGAGCGGTTGGTGTTGAACCTGCTTGAAAATGCATTGCGCCACAGCCCAATTGGCTCGGAAGTGCATTGCCAAGCGTATTTGAGTGAAGATAAGTCGCGCATCCACTTTACCTTCGTCAATCACATCGAGGAAGAAGCGGAGGGCGGTTCTTTGGGGATCGGGACGAAGATTGTCCAATCGATCTTAATGCTTCACCACAGCTACCTTGAGACCAATGCAACCTCCTCTCAGTATCAACAGAAGTTCACACTTCTCGCAATCTAAAGAGAAGTGTGAGACATAAAGTTAATGTTTATTCAATAACACCACATACGACGCGAGCGCCACCACCACCTAGCTTATTTGGGTGATCGGAGTGATTGTCACCACCTGCATGGATCATTAACGCTCGACCTTTTAAATCCGATAATTTTAGGCGAGGAGCGACAACGGGCTGATTGGCATTGCCGTCCATGTCCACATAGAGTGGAGGCAAGTCGCCTAAATGATTGTCATCGGTCCAAGGATAGCCATGCTTCCCTGTGTTGTTAGGATCATAATGGCCACCTGCTGCGCCGCCTAATACGGTTTTGTCATCCTTTTCTATGCTATCGCAAGATGGATTAGTGTGAACATGGAAACCGTGCACACCTGCTGACAAACCTGATAATTGAGGCGTAAAAACAACGCCATAATCACTTTGTGAAATCTCAATGGTACCAGCGCTCTCATTGGTGTTGAGAGCAGTCATTTCTACCGTTTTTGCTAGCGCGTTAGGGGCGGCGACAAGAGCGGATGCAACTGAAATGCATAGCAATCCTTTTAACATGGGACCTCCTTCTTTTAGGGTGTACGCTCAAGCACATATTAGTGAAAACCTGTTTTACTTATGTCTGTTGAGCGGTGAGTTTATGTCATAGAGTGATGTGTATCACTTTATAGTCTTAAACTGATATCTCGATCCGAAATCAGCTTTCTTTTATTTAGTCTTAACATGTTGAGATCGTTAAGATATAAAAAGAATAGACGCCAATCTTAAAATAGCCTGAATATTTTTAAATTAACGCAAAGTTAAATTTTTAATGACTTTATAACAAAGCTCATAATTGTTTTATAAAGAATTTGGTGGAATTGTCCGCAATAAAGAATAATCAAATTAACGAATATATTAATGTGAACATTGTTGTTTATAGATTTGTGGTCAAACTGTTGCTTATATCATCAAATAAGATAAAAAATTGGAACTAAAGTCACTTAATGGCAGAGGAAAAAATTAAACTCTGATTGTAATGGGTAATAATGTTTTAGTAACAGATAGTTACGCACTTAAAATTAATAATATGGCTAATTTCCGACAAGGATTGAAAAAGATGAAAGACAAGGAATCTATTCAGACTAATAGCAGCCGCCGTAATTTTCTGAAAGGCGCAACAGGAGCTGTTGTTGCTGGTGTGAGTGCTTCCGCTTTCTCAGGCGTAGCTCAAGCACGAGAACAGAAAATTGATTGGAGCAGCCGCGGGCTAGGTAGAAAACATGATAAGCGCTTCTGGCGTAAAGTGCGAAGACAGTTCGTTTTGGACAAACGAACCACTTACATGAACATTGGTACAACAGGTTCAATGCCAAAACATGTTCTTGAAGATTACGAGTATAACAACAAGCTGGTGGCTAAATATCCTTGGGACATGAAAGGCAAATTTGGCTCTTGGCCTTATGTTTCAGAGATGGTTAAAGACGTCGCACCAGGTTTTGGTGCTAACCCAGAAGAGATCATTCTCAGCCGCAACACTACTGATGGCTTATGCTCGATCATTAATGGCTTACACTTTGAACCAGGTGATGTGATTCTAACGACACACCATGAACATATTGCTGCAACATCACCTATGAACGTAGCGAAACATCGTTTTGGTGTGGATGTGGTAGAAATTCAACTACCAGTATTTACTGGTACCGAAAACGTTTCTGAGCAAGATTACATTCAAGCGTTCCGAGACGCGCTTGATGCGAATCAAAACGTTCGCCTAATTGTTTTCTCTCATATCACATACAAAACAGGAACCGCGCTACCAGCAAAAGCCATTTGTGCTTTAGCAAAAGAGTATGGTGTACCTACTCTTGTTGATGGCGCGCATACGGTCGGTATGTTTGACCTTGATTTCCACGATATGGATTGTGATTTCTATGCAGGATCTGGTCATAAGTGGCAGTGTGGTCCGGGCGCGACAGGTATTCTGTATGTTCGTGATAACGGTAACCGTTTGAATGAGTATTGGAGTGACCGAGAGAACCCGTTATGGTTGATCAACTCCTCACTTTCTCATGCTGATTACCTAGGTAAACAGCTGCAAATGCAATACATTGGTAACGATAACTATCCTGCGAAACAAGCACTAGTTGATAGTTGCAAAATGTGGGATGAGATTGGTCGAGACCGTATCGAAGAGCGAGTTGTAAGCCTTGGTAGTTTATGTAAAACCTTGCTTCAAGAGTACTTGCCACAAGCCAAAATGTATTCACCAAACGTGGAAGGCTTAACCAGTGGCTTAACGACGGTTAACCCGTTCTCCGATGTAACTAATGAAGAGATACTGACGGAATTCCGAGATCGTTTACGTGAAGAGTATGGTTACATCATCCGTACGACTAGCTTTAAGCTGCATAAGGATGATGACTTTGATACTTACGCGCTGCGTATCTCTACGCATTTGTTCCATGACGAACAAGATGTGGAAGGGCTCGTAGTGGCGATGACGAATTTGTATTACTCGTCGTTCTAACATCGTTGTTTATCACTCAAGCGCCCATTATTGGGCGCTTTGTGAAAGGTAAGGATATTATTATGTCAGTCATAACATTCAAAAGAACTTTAGCGACGGTGGCGCTCATGGTTACCTCTGTTGCGTCGTCTGCCGCTTGGTCAGACGATTTACAACAAATCCGTGAACGCGGTGTACTGCGTCACATTGGTGTCCCGTACGCTAACTTTGTCTCCTATATTGAACAAGGTGAAGTGGAAACTTTGACTGGCTTGGATGTAGAGATAATAAAAGGTTTTGCCAAGTCGTTAGGTGTTCAGTACCAGTATGTTCCAGCACAGTGGAGCGACGTGGTTGGTAAGTTGACAGGGCAAAATGTGCAATATCACAACAAGCAGGCTGTTGTCGGAGAAAGTGTTCCAATTGAAGGCGATTTGATCGCAAATGGCGTTACTATTCTTGATTGGCGTTCTGAGGTTGTCGATTTTTCACAAGATTATTTTCCTTCAGGTGTATGGTTGGTTTCCAGATCCGACTCTAGTCTGAGCCCGATTAAACCAAGTGGGTCGGTCGATGAAGATGTTAAAAACGTCAAGCAGCTGATCGATGGTCGCGAAGTGTTAGCTTTAGAACATTCTTGCTTGGATCCTAACCTTTATGACTTATATGACACAGGTGCAAAAGTTATATTACCTGATGGGGCGCGTCTCCTTAATGAGATGGTTCCAGCGATAATGAAAAATGATGCGGAAAGCACATTATTAGATGTTGCGGATACGCTAATTGCCCTCGAAAAATGGCCGGGTGAAATAAAAGTCATTGGCCCTATATCTGAGAATCAAAAAATGGCTGTTGCATTCCGTAAAAATTCCCCTGAATTACGCAAAGCATTTGATCGTTATTTAGACTCGATAAAACAAGACGGTTCATACGAAAAACTAGTAAAAAAATACTATCCATCTATTTACTACTTTTATAACGATTACTTTATAGAAGATAAAAAGAAACTCCGATGAATAAGGCCGTTAAAAAATTTTCCAGTAAAAGATTTATTACAATAAGCGCAATATTAGTTTCAATTTACTTAGCTATGCTTATTACTGTGACTAGCGTAGGTCAAAATAAGTTAAAAGAATCTCAATACAGAGAACTAGATTTAAAAGTAAAAAGTTATGCAAGCACACTCGATAATTTATTTACCATAGCGAGTGAAGATGTTGATAATCTAGCTACAGATAAAACAATACAAACATTCTTTGGTAATTTAGCTTCTGGCATGTCAATGGAGTATGGATTAGGAGCCAGTCTAATTAATTTAAAGCGTCGCTTCGATGAGAAGATAGACAGTAAGCTAATTAATAGCAGCCAAATCTATAAGAAGCTCACGCTGGTAGGCAGTGATGGAGTCACCATTGTCACCACTGGATCTGAAAACCTTGCCGAGCACAAAATGGACATACAAACCTTAATGACTCAACACGGGCATCCCGAAGAGGTTTGTGCGACGCGATACAATGATGACGTTCGCATTCAAGTCATTAAGCAAGTTAAGTTCTCCGGAAAGCCTGTTGCTTTTTTAATTGCCGATCTTAATAAGAATATTGTTATTGACCAACTTACTAACCAAGAACACGAAGATAGTTATAGCCGAATGGTGCTAAAAATAAAAGACGTGGAAATGGTTGTATGGGATACCATAAATAAAACACCTTCTCACAATAAGGATGAGAACTATTTCGTTTCTGAGGCTGTAGACGGAAAAATTTACTTTGAAGTGCCTGTGGATAAACATCACTTTAAATTGATGGCGTGGTTCGAGCCTTTGAGTGAACGAGATATATTTACATCACGGCTCTTTATTATTGGTTTGAGTATTCTGGCCGTTATGATCGTCATTGCTTTATGTTATGCATTCATCACGAACAATAATAGGATTGAATTGAAAATTAAGCTTGAGGAAGAAAAAAAGCGTAAAGATATTCTTTCTCAACAGAATAAAAAATTAACGAACGAAATTGAACGTCGAAAAGCGTCTGAAAAAGAACTCGCCTTCCAAGCTAAATATGACACATTAACTAATTTGCCTAATCGTAGTTATGGTTCCGAGCGATTGGCTTTGGAGTTAATTAGGGCATCGCGTAGTGGGTCTAAAGTTTTGGTGATGTTCATCGACTTAGACCACTTCAAGCAGATTAACGATTCAATGGGACACTTTGTTGGGGATGAAATCCTTAAACTCAGTGCTCAGCGACTGTATCAAGTCGCGAGAAAAACAGACTTATTGGCGAGAATTGGTGGGGATGAGTTTTTACTCGTCATCCCTGATTTGCCTGATAATGATACTGCAAAGCGAGTTGCTTCAAGTGTACTTTCGGCGTTTAACGATCCGTTTGTTTGGAACAACCATGAATTCTTCTTGAGTAGTAGCGTCGGAATGTCTGTGTTCCCGGATGACGGAGACAACGCTGAGCAGCTTCTTGCATGTGCAGATATGGCAATGTATCGGGCGAAACAAGATGGGCGTGATGGCTTTTGTTTTTATAACCATAATATGAACCAAGATTTGCAACGCTATTTGGATCTGGAAAATCGTCTGAGAAGTGCGATCTCCAATCAGTTGTTAGAGCTGTATTATCAGCCAATTATTGAGCTGAGTAGTGGTAAAATCGTAGGGGCAGAAGCGCTAATGCGTTGGAATGATGACAAGTACGGATTCGTAAACCCTGAAGAGTTTATCTCTATTGCAGAGAAAAATGGTTTAATTCATCAAATTGGTGAGTTTGCTATTCAACAAGCGTGTCGACAAGCGGCACAATGGCAGAGTCTGACTCCGTTGTTTGTTTCTGTAAACTTTTCTAGTGTTCAATTTAGGTACTGCGAGCGCTTACTTACGTTTATTAAACACAGCGTTGAGGAGTCTGGTCTTCCGTCAGATAAGTTCGATATTGAAGTGACAGAAAGTCTCCTCTTCAATCACGATTCTGAGCTATTAGACATGCTTAATAACTTACGAGCGTTAGGCACCAAACTTACTATTGATGATTTTGGTACTGGTTATTCTGCGCTGAGTTACTTGCAGAAGTTTCCGTTCGACCGCTTAAAGATTGATCGTAGCTTTATGCAAAATATGTTCGAGAACGACTCAGACCGCGAGCTTGTGAACGTAATCATAGCAATGGCGAAAGCGCTGGATCTTAAGATCGTCGCAGAAGGCATCGAAGAACAGCGTCATGTGGATTACCTGAAAAACCTAAACTGTGAGTTCGGACAAGGTTTCCACTATAGCCGACCATTACCTGCTAAGGACTTTGAAGCACTTTTGGCTAAGCCTACCTGGCTATAATTCCTTTTATAACAAACTCATAGAAAAGCATTAATCGAATTTGTGCCTAGGATTCATTAATGCTTTTCCACCTTAAGGTATAATCCTTCCTCCTTCCTTGAATTACACTACAATTAATTGATGAGTGATAGCCCGTGACGCCCGTCACATAAAGGCTAAGCCTAATTCTAAACGAGTAAATACTCGCCAAAATAACTAGGAAGGAATTTCAAATGTCTTCTGCATTCTACCAACAGATTCAGCAGCAAATCGAAGAAGTAAAGGCGGAAGGCCTTTACAAATCAGAGCGTGTCATCACGTCTCAACAGCAAGCGGCTGTTAAAATCTCTACTGGTGAAGAAGTACTAAACTTCTGTGCGAACAACTACCTTGGTCTTGCTAACCACCCGGCACTTATCGAAGCGGGTAAAGCAGGCATGGACGAGCACGGCTTTGGTATGGCTTCAGTACGTTTTATCTGTGGTACGCAAGACATCCACAAAGAGCTTGAGCAGAAGCTTTCTAAGTTCCTAGGTAAAGAAGATACGATTCTTTACACATCATGTTTCGACGCAAACGCGGGCCTATTTGAAACTATTCTAGGCAAAGAAGACGCAATCATCTCTGACGCTTTAAACCACGCGTCAATCATCGACGGTGTTCGTCTATGTAAAGCAATGCGTTTCCGCTACTCAAACAACAACATGGAAGAGCTAGAGCAACAACTGATCGCTGCGAAAGAAGCAGGTGCTCGCCACATTCTTATCGTAACGGACGGTGTGTTCTCAATGGACGGCGTAGTAGCAAACCTTCCGGCTATCTGTGACCTAGCAGAGAAGTACGGCGCGTTGACTATGGTTGATGACTCTCACGCTGTTGGCTTCATGGGCAAAACAGGTGCAGGTACGCACGAGCACCACAACGTGGTTGACCGTATCGACATCATCACTGGTACGCTAGGCAAAGCAATGGGCGGCGCTTCAGGCGGTTACACATCTGGTAAAGCGGAAGTGATTGACTGGCTACGTCAGCGTTCTCGTCCATACCTATTCTCTAACTCTGTTGCACCAGCAATCGTAAGCGCTTCTCTCCGCGTTCTAGATCTACTAGAAGAGAGTGGTGACCTACGTGATCGTCTATGGGAAAACGCAGCACACTTCCGTACTCGTATGGAAGACGCGGGTTTCACAATGGGTGGTGCTGACCACGCAATCATCCCAATCATGCTTGGCGACGCAAAAGTAGCAGCAGAATTTGCAGAGCGTGCGCTGGAGAAAGGCATCTACGTAATCGGCTTCTCATTCCCTGTAGTACCAAAAGGTCAAGCACGTATCCGTACTCAAATGTCTGCGGCGCACTCTCGCGAGCAACTAGACCGTGCAATCGACGCGTTCATCCAAGTTGGTAAGGACATGGGTCTTATTTAAGATTCTAGGCCTTAGACAATAGGGCCTTTAATTAAGGTTACATTATGAAAATTAAAGCATTATCAAAGCTAAAGCCTGAAGAAGGCATCTGGATGACTGAGGTTGATAAACCAGAAGTTGGCCATAACGACATTCTGATCAAAATTAAAAAAACCGCTATCTGTGGTACAGACGTACACATCTACAACTGGGACGAATGGTCACAAAAAACCATTCCAGTGCCTATGGTTGTTGGGCACGAATACGTGGGGGAAGTGGTTGCGATTGGTCAGGAAGTTCGTGGCTTTGAAATCGGTGACCGCGTATCTGGCGAAGGTCACATCACGTGTGGTCACTGTCGTAACTGTCGTGGCGGCCGTACTCACCTATGTCGCAACACGATTGGTGTGGGCGTTAACCGTGAAGGTGCATTCGCAGAATACCTAGTGATCCCAGCGTTCAACGCGTTCAAGATCCCTGAAGGTATCTCTGACGATCTAGCGTCTATCTTTGACCCGTTTGGTAACGCAGTACACACAGCACTTTCTTTCGACCTAGTAGGCGAAGACGTGCTTATCACAGGTGCTGGCCCAATCGGTATCATGGCAGCGGCAGTAGCAAAGCACGTTGGTGCTCGTCACGTAGTGATCACGGATGTGAACGAATACCGTCTAGAACTTGCTCGTAAGATGGGTGTAACACGCGCAGTAAACGTGGCTGAAGAGAAGCTAGAAGACGTAATGTCTGAGCTAGGCATGACAGAAGGCTTCGACGTAGGTCTAGAAATGTCTGGTAACCCAGCAGCATTCAACTCAATGCTAACCACAATGAACCACGGTGGTCGTATTGCACTACTCGGTATTCCACCATCAGACATGGGTATCGACTGGAACCAAGTTATCTTCAAGGGCTTGGTGATCAAAGGTATCTACGGTCGCGAAATGTTCGAAACTTGGTACAAGATGGCTTCACTGATCCAATCTGGTCTGGATCTATCGCCAATCATCACGCACCACTACAAGATTGACGATTTCCAAGAAGGCTTCGACGTAATGCGCAGCGGCATGTCAGGTAAGGTTATTCTTGATTGGGAATAACTTATTCAAGTAAGAAATGCGCTCCTTTTTGGGGCGCATTTTTGTTTCATGAAGATTTTTGTTTCGGGAAGAAATGGTCGCCAATCTTTTCTAAACTTCTCGTATCGTTCTGCTACTTTTTTTAGATTTTTTCCACTCAACTTCACCCTACCTTCTAACTCATTGTCGATTCTGTATTTGGAATAAGATAATAACCATTTGTTTTTAGTGGTTATTTTTTAGCATTACATGCTTAAAAAACGTCATTTTTAAGTTTAATGTTTTTATTTTCCGTTCGTCTTTATCCTTATCCTGCTTCTTTTTATTGTTTTACATTTTATATGCATTTGGTTTGTCATAATTGAGCTATAACTAATAAAAAGGTTACCGATATACAGTGGAATGTAAAAATGGAGCTTTATATGAAAAGATTTTATCTGATGATGCCTCTGCTCTTAACCTCATTTAGTTGGCAAGCGAATGGAGCGTCAGTGAGCGGTACGATTGATGTTTCAATTAACCTTGTACAAGGTTGTGTGATTAATGGAAATAATGCGGTAGATGCAGCTTCTGGCGTTGGCTTTGGCTCACTTGCCTTTGGAGACGTGCCTGCAATCTTCAGTGAACAAGATGGTGTGGTAAATGGTGGTAGTGCGACGGGTATTGAAGTGCTTTGTAGTAACGGTGTGACACCGACGTTTACATTGGGCACCGGATTGTATGATGCAAGTGCGACCGTTGGTACCTACGCGATGTCAAATGGCGCGCAATTTATTGATTATACGTTGTTTACCGACTCAGACCGAAGCACACAAATTATACAAGGTGGGACGGTAGCTCTGTCTGAATTTACTAGTGCAACATCGCAAACTATTGAGCTTTTTGCGAAAGCTTACGGTACGAGCAGCATTGCCGGTACATACTCCGATACCATCAGTGTGACGCTAAGCTGGTAAAACGTGACGCTGGTTGTTAGGGGCTTTTCACTTGTCGCGATGAGTTTGTGCTCTTTAACTGTGCTGGCTGATGCGACACAAACTTTTCAGGTGTCTGCCACCGTAGATACAGGTTGTTTGATTAACGGCGCAGTACAAGAAGAAAGCGCAACCCAAGCCGGGCAAATAGGCACGTTAGATTTTGGTGAGCATTCTTCAGTTTACGCGACGGAAGTACAAGGCAGCATCACTTACAGTTCATCACTCACATTAAGCTGTACTCCGGGTATTACGATGAATGTTTCCGTAAATGGCGGGATGAATGCATCGGATGGTGTACGTAAGCTAAAGCACAGTGAAGAAGCGACAACGGTAGATTACTTTTTGTTCCAGGATCTAAATTACACGCAGGTGCTTGATATTGACACGCAATATTCCGTCGATACTGACCAAGACCCAGATAATATTCAGTTTCCTATCTGGGCAAAGGCGACAATAAATGGGAATGAAATGGCTGGAATTTATATGGATACGCTTACGCTGACATTAGAGTGGTAAGTGAACTTTGGAGGGGTGAAATGGAATTCATACTCAAAAAACTATTATTAATAGCCTTCCTTTTTGTTTTTTTCTCAAATGCCAACGCTAACTCATTATTAATTTGGCCGATTTACCCCAAAATATCAGAGGAGAGCAATGCAACATCACTTTGGATGGTAAATAAAGGCAGTGTTGATTCTTATTTACAGGTGAGAATTTTTAAGTGGGAACAAAACGAAGGAGAAGATAGTTATTCAAGTCAAAGCCAGTTAATTGCAACCCCTCCGTTTGTCAAAATTGAACCAGGTGAAAAGCAGTTAATCCGCATCATCAACCAAGATGAGGCCTCTGCGGGTAAGGAGTATGCATACCGAGTGATCATAGATGAATTACCGCCAACTCAAAACCCTCAAACAGAATTGACGGAAAATGAACTCGCTGTAAAAGTCCGAATGCGTTACTCGATACCTTTGTTTATTTACGGGAAAGGGCTGACTGATAATCAAAAACCAAACCGTGACAGTGAATTATGGGATGATTTACAGGCACAGTTTATTAAGAAAAATAATCAGCGTTTTGTTCACATTAAAAATTCAGGAAAACACCATGTTCGCTTAGTGAATTTACAGTTGAATCTACCAAATAAAGATCCTGTCGTTATTTCCGATGGACTAGCTGGCTATATTCTTCCTGAACAGTATAAGGTTTGGTCTATTCCCCATAGTAATGTCAGACCCTTGAGTTTGAGCGCGAATATTGGAGGTAAACGTTACCAAATACCATTGAAGCAATAATGAATAGATTTAATACAATGAATGCTTTCTTTTGGTTGGTATTACTTAGCGTAACGTGGAGCAGTATTGGTCTTTGTGCAAATTCAGCAAACCATTTCTCTGAGCTACCGAGTCCTGAAAATTTCTCATTAGAAAAGTTTGAGAATATTAGCCTCAATCTGGAGTTGGTGATCAATCAAAGAGCAACAGGGCTTGTTGCGAAAGTTGAGCGAGTTGGCGATCAGTTCTTTTTGCTCCGGGAGGACCTCATTTCAGTTGGGGTTACCGCCAAGTCGTTGCCTGGAACCGAAGAGAGACTTGAGGTTACGTCTATCCCAGGTGTTAACGTGCGTTACTTGCAATCGTCATTGCAACTCGCAATTGACGTACCGCCTAATTGGTTACCGATGCAGAATTTATCAGCGCAGGATATGGGGCGATTTTCCCCGGCTCAGTTTGGGCGTGGTGGCCTGCTTAACTACAACGTATTTGGTGTGTACGAGAACGAAAGCCAACAAAAGGAGGTTTCTATCAATCATGAAGTCAGAGCCTTTTCTGAGTTTGGCGTTTTTTCTACTACCGGGATATTTAAATCTAACTTTCATCGCGATGTTCAGTCCCAGCAAAGCAGCCAGTACACTCGTTTTGATACGAGTTACGAGTACGTCAATCAAGAGAAGCGAATTCGTATGGAGGTAGGGGACTATATTGTTCGCCCTTTATCTT
Source organism: Vibrio sp. 2092 (assembly GCF_033339635.1). NCBI lineage: Bacteria > Pseudomonadati > Pseudomonadota > Gammaproteobacteria > Vibrionales > Vibrionaceae > Vibrio > Vibrio sp. 2092. The sequence goes on from NZ_JAWOUY010000005.1 coordinate 253,618, forward strand.
GGAGCCAACCAGTAAGACTGGCGGGTATTCAGTTGTCACATGATTTCTCTATGCGTCCGGATGTCGTGACGACGCCGTTACCTGCATTTTATGGTGAGGTCACAGCGCCCACTACGTTAGATTTGTTTATCAATGGCTTTAAAACTGACTCAATGAATGTTGGGCCCGGTCCTTTCATTATTAACGATATTCCAATGCTCTCTGGTGCTGGGGAAGCAACGGTAATTGCAACGGATGCTCAAGGTAAGCAAACGGTCATGACCAGCCCATTTTTTCTCTCTTCCGATCTACTCAAGACCGGATTTACATCTTACAGTGCGAGTATTGGTGCGATCAGAGAAAATTTCGGTAATGCATCTAACGACTATGGAGACGGTGGCGTGGTTACCGCTCTGCGTCATGGCATGACTGATTGGTTAACACTAGAAGCTCAAGCTGAAGCAAAAGATGACCTGATCGTTGCGGGGCTGGGCTTTGTCACCAATGCTTTCAACTTGGGTACGGTGGATGCCTCGTTTCGTGTGAGTAATTTTCAGGATCAATCTACCTCATATGCGCTAGGTTATAGTTATCAGTCTCGGCTGTTTAGCTTCGCTGCTCGAACTCAAGTAGAACAAGCCGACTTTTATACCTTATCTCATTTACCAAATTACGAAATGCTCGATGAAGGCAAGGACGCTTCACTCGCGTCGCGTCATCTATCACAAATCAATATGGGAGTCCGTTTGGGAGATTGGGGCTCACTTTCTGGTGGGTACTTTGATATTCAACAATCCGACTCAGATTCACGTACCCTAAACCTTACTTATAGCTACGCTCTGCCTTTTAATATCAATATGTCCCTTTCTTACAACCATAGTATTGGTGGTCAGAGTGTTACGTTGGCGCAATTCTCTCTACCTTTCAGTTCTTTGGGGGGAAGTTCGGGGCTAACGCTGAAAAGAGAGGACGATGGCGATGTGCGAGGTCGAGTGGGTTACAGCCGCCTCGCGCCAATACGAGGTGGATGGGGCGTCAATTTAGCGCATGATATTAACGAAGAACCAGAAAACCGTAAACAGGCCGATTTGACCTACCGTGCGTCATGGGCGCAGTTCAGAGCTGGGTTAAATGGCACCAGTGGCGACTATGATTATTTTGCGGAAATGGCAGGTTCGGTCTCTACGTTGGATGGAGAAATATTCCCGGCGAATGAAGTGTATGACAGCTTCGCGGTGGTGAGCACCAGTGGTTTTGAAGGTATTCCGGTTAAATATGAAAATCAAATTGTCGGAGTGACAGACGATGAAGGTTACCTACTTGTTCCTTGGGCTACGGCGTATTACACCGCCAAATATGAAATCGATCCACTTAATTTACCAGCCAATGCTGCGTTTTCTGCGACAGAGCAGTTTGCTTCGATACATTCGGGCTACGGCTACCTGTTAGAGTTCCCAATAGAGCTACAAATTGCACTGAGCATGACGGTGGTAGACGAAAATCATTTGTTCCTTCCGATTGGTACATATGGCCGCTCAGAAACGGGCTTAACAAGCCAAATTGGTTGGGATGGTTTTACCTACTTTGAAGGCGTTGACCCAGGCCGCTACATTCAGTTTTATCCTCAAGGACAGCCGCCATGTAAAGTGTTTATTGAGGGGTTGTATCAGCGTGACAGTCAAAAAATACAAACATTGCCTGAGCAGGTTTGTATCAAAGCCGAAGAAGAGACCGCACTATGATTTTGCGCCGCTGGCTTGCTAGCCTACTTTTCTTTTTCTCGTGCTCGACAATGGCTTGTCAGCTCACGGCGGCAACACCTTTAATCTTGTTTGGCAATGTTTCTTCGTTTACTGTTTCAAGCTCTCAGCAGCAAAGCTCAGCTCAGCCTCATGCGGGGATTACGTGTGACTTTTCTACACTTGTGTCTTTGTTAAGTGGCGACTACGTATCAGCAACGTTTAACAGCATAAATAATGGTTTGCTATTAAATGAGGATGATCCGAGTTCGGAGCTCAGCTATCAGATTTTTGGCGATCCAGGTCTTTCAGAAGAGTATGTATTCGGCCAAACTTACAATTTTTTTGAAATCGGGTTACTCGATTTACTCGGGTTGTTTGGCACTCAAGCCGAGTTTCCGCTCTATGCTCGGACGGGAGTGGGTAGTAATCTTTCCGCTGGGACTTATAAAGACCAAATCACCGTATCCTGGATTTGGGATTACTGTAAGGGTATCGGGGTTCTAGGGGTATGCATTGGCCGCGCCAATGGCAGCGCTCAAAGCGTGATTACGGTTGAGTTGGAAGTGACCCCTGATTGTATGATCACGGCGCCAGATATTGATTTTGGTTCGTCCCCATTAGTGGCCGGTTTTGAGCCAGTCAGTCAGGTTATATCGTTAACTTGTACCAAGAATAGTTCCTTCTCCATTGGCTTGAATGACGGCCTAAATGCGTCCGGCGGTCAGCGGCGAATGATTTCTAGTGGTCACTATTTGGAGTATGAAATCTATAAGTCATCAACGATGGAGCGCTGGGGAGGAACCAGTTCTGAACGTCGTGAACACAGTGACGTCGATACTGGCGGCTCCATTCCGGATGGTATCACGCCACAGAATTATAATTATCGCGCGCAGATACTAACCAGCCAAACGACCCCTCCTGCAGGTACTTACACCGACTCAATAATCGTTGACGTTCAATTTTGAGCATCATGTCAATTACATCATTAGAGGCTTCTATTCCAAAAATCTTTTGTAATCATAGTTTTCACTCTGTCACTGCTTAATTTTGTGAGATTAGTATGGCTTTATTCTTACGGAATTTAACTTTCAGAAATAAGGAAAATGATGAAGAAGTCACTAACAACATTAGGTTTGGCACTGGTATTTACAGGAACAGCTTATGCAGCAAGCTGGGGCTACGAGGGAAACCATGGGCCAGCTCATTGGGGTGAGTTTGCATCTGAGTGCGCGAAAGGTCAAAACCAGAGCCCAATCAACATTGAATCGGCGACCGAAGCGAAGCTAGAAAAATTGAATTTCGACTACGAAGGTAAGGCAATTTCACTGCTGAACAACGGTCACACTTTACAGACTGGTTTAGAAGGTAAAAACACACTCACCATTGATGGTAAAGAGTTTATGTTGAAACAGTTCCACTTCCATACGCCATCTGAAAACCATGTGGATGGTAAAGAATACCCACTAGAAGTACACTTTGTGCATGCCGACAAAGTAGGTCATCTAGCTGTTGTCGCGGTGTTCTTTAAACTGGGTGACGCGAACCCAGATCTAGCTAAGATGCTAGCTAACATTCCAACTAAAGATCAAGATGTTACCATCAAGGTTCCATTTGATGCGGATGCCCTTATCCCAAGTGATAAAGACTACTACCGCTTTAACGGCTCACTAACGACACCACCATGCTCTGAAGGTGTGCGTTGGTTGGTGATGAAAGAAGCACAAACTATTTCTCCTGAGCAGATAAAATCTTTTTCGGAAGTAATGGGGAAAAACAATCGCCCAATCCAACCGCTGAATGCACGTATGGTGTTAACGCAACAATAACCACTTCATGCGAAGAAAAATAAAAAGCCCGCTTAAACACAGCGGGCTTGATTATTGGGGTATTGGTGAGAACTAGAAGCCGTGATCTTCTTGCTCTTCCGATTTTACCATTTGTATAGGGTCGAGCTTAAGCGTCTGAGTAGGAAACGCGATATCTGCATCGTGCTCTTTAATGATGTTGATTACCTTAAGCAGTATGTCCTGCTTAACCTCATGGTATCTCACCCAATTCACGGTTTTAGTAAAGGTATAGATAAAGAAGTGCAATGATGATGGACCGAATGTATCGAAATTAACGATAAGAGTTTGGCGTGCATCAATGTCTTTGTGATTTTTCAGCATTTCTTTTACCGCGGTGATAATTTGCGGCATTTTTTCAGCATCGTCGTAACGAAGTCCAATTTTTTCGTAGATACGTCGGTTCAGCATGCGAGATGGGTTTTCTACGACAATGCTGCTAAACACTGAGTTTGGTACATACAGTGGACGCTTATCGAAAGTTCGGATAATGGTCATGCGCCAGCCAATGCGTTCTACTGTCCCCTCTATTTGTCGGTCTGGAGAACGGATCCAATCGCCAACTTTAAATGGACGATCGAAGTAGATCATAAGACCTCCAAAAAAGTTAGACAGCAAATCCTTCGCCGCTAAACCGACGATCAAACCACCAACACCACCGAAGGTAAGTAGGCCCGATAGTGACAGACCAAATGCCTGCATTACGGTTAGAATTCCGACGGTAATAAAGAACAGGCGCGCGACCTTAGCTATCGCTTGTACTGTTGTTTCATCTCGGTTCTTTTGTTCGAGAACATGCTCTTCAACATTGGTAATGAGCCGCATAACGGTCCATACGAAGATGCTGATGATTAAAATCAGTTTCAGCGTACTCAACCAGTTTATTTTATCGTTGAGCTCGCTCTCTAATATGATGCCGATAGAGACGGTTGCTGGCCAACACCAAATGAGTGTACTGACTGGTGCTTTTAGCGCATCAAGCAACATGTCATCCCAGTGGAAGGGCGTTTTCTCTACGAGCGCAGCGAGGCGAGAGCGGATCAGCCGCCAAGCTATCCAAGCTATAAAGCTAGCGAGCGTAATGAAAAGGACGCTCCCACTCCAATTTTGATGAGACGTTTCAATGTAGCTTTGTAATTCGGTAAACCACTGTGGCATATGTAACTTATTTCTAGTGAACCATGGAAGGAAAGGTAGCAGATATTACTCCTTCACCCCAGTGATTTCCTTTAAATCATTTACTTATGTCTAAACCGTCCGAGATGGACTTTTCCTTCCGATGACAAGAGAGTCACCTCAATGTTCTGTTGAGCGACCGCTTCATGCATGTTCAGAGGTACGCTACCAATGATTGAGGGTTGATATTTGGACGATCAATTATAACTTCTCTGACTTATCGCTAACATTTATCTTAAGTAAGTGTGAGAGTGTATTGGCTCTTGAATTAGCGGAGGCAGATATGGAATTTACAGAGCTGGATCGAAACGCGCTCTACGACATCTGGATGTCACAAAAAGCCAAAATGCACATCACTCAAATGGAAATGGCGAAGCGCCTTGGTTTGAGTCTACACGAGTTTTCTGGCTTGTTACGTGGTAATTCTCCACTGACGCTAGGTTTTGTAAAACAGCTATGCGAGCAGCTACATGTACGTCCTGGTCAGGTGATTCCGTCTTTGACGGAGCGTGATCTATCTGCATCTGGTACCGTTTATTTACAAAATCGTGTGACGGTGGATGGCGATATCAGTAACGTGTTTATCGACGGAAACCAAGTCGTGATCGAGTACGTTCACCAAGTTAGCTAGCTTGCTCGTCAAATTATCGGGTTGAAGAGCAATAAAAAACGAGCCACTGTTGGCTCGTTTTTTCGTTTCTGTTTTGCTCGATTGCAAAGATTATGGGATTTTCACTAGCGAATCGCGTGAAAGATCCGCGATAGACTTAGCGCCAGTCAGCGTCATTGCTACACGCATTTCTTTATCGTACAGATCCAGTAGGTTTTCAACGCCTGCTCCGCCTTGTGCTGCCAATGCGTACACAAATGAACGGCCAAGAAGCGTACAGTCTGCACCAAGTGCGAGCATACGAACGACATCAAGACCAGTACGAATACCAGAGTCTACGAAGATCTTAAGATCACCTTTTACCGCATCCGCAATGCTTGGTAGTGCTTTAGCACTTGAAAGTACGCCATCTAACTGACGGCCACCATGGTTAGATACCACAATGCCATCTGCGCCGAAACGTACCGCATCTTTCGCGTCTTCTTCATCCAGAATGCCTTTGATAACCATTGGACCATCCCAAAAATCACGAATCCACTCAAGATCTTTCCAGGAGATAGAAGGGTCGAAGTTTGCGCCTAACCAGCCGATGTAATCTTCTAGCTTTGTTGGTTCGCCACGATAAGTTGAGATGTTACCTAAGTCGTGCGGTTTACCAAGTAGACCCACATCCAGCGCCCAGCTTGGGTGGCGCATCGCCTGGAATACACGACGCATGGCTGCGTTAGGACCACTCATACCTGAGTGCATGTCACGGTAACGTGCGCCAGGAACTGGCATATCAACGGTAAACACCAGCGTTGTTACACCTGCTGCTTTTGCACGCTCAAGTACGTTTTTCATAAAGCCACGATCTTTCAGCACGTAAAGCTGGAACCACATTGGACGTTCAATTGCAGGTGCGACTTCTTCAATCGGACAAACCGAAACAGTCGACATAGTAAATGGGATGCCTTTTTTCTCGGCTGCTTTTGCTGCTTGCACCTCGCCTCGGCGCGCGTACATACCAGTTAGACCAACAGGAGCTAGCGCGATTGGCATTGCCAGTTTCTCACCGAAGATCTCGGTTTCGAGGCTCAAATCTGTCATATCGCGTAGGACGCGTTGGCGAAGAGCGACATCACCTAAATCGTCAGTATTACGCTTCAGCGTGCGTTCGTCGTAAGAGCCGCCATCAATATAATGGAATAGAAACGGGGGAAGCTTGGCTTTCGCGGCAGCGCGGTAGTCAGTAGAAGCTGAGATAATCATAATGGTGTCCTAGCGGTTATTCTAAGCAAAGTTGTGGAGCAATTTGCTCTTTCGTTGAGTCTTCATCGCAAAGCAGTGAAGACATCAAAATGAGTATAGTTACCTATGGTTCACTTACGTTTGAACCGGTGATGTTGGTAACCCATTTACATAATTGGTTGAAAAATTTTATTAAATCACTCAATCAGTTATGCAAACTGGAAAGGGTGACACAGCTGTCGGGGGAATTGATGTAGCAAGCTAAATCAACATGTCGGGGTAGTAGTGCAGACAGCTGTGTCAAATTAGGCAGGGTTGTAAACCCTGCGTTTCGCGTTACTTCATTAAGACATCTGTCATTTGGAAGCCATAAATCAGCACCAATCCAATAATGCCTGTCATTACAATGTAGTAGAACGTAGGGATAATCGTCTTACGCAATGTTGCGCCTTCTCGACCAAGCAAACCTACCGTGGCTGATGCGGCAACAACGTTGTGAATCGCAATCATGTTACCTGCAGCAGCACCGACGGCCTGGAGTGATACAACAATCACACTCGAAATAGACAACGTTTGTGCCACTTCGAATTGGAACTGGCTGAACATCATATTTGATACCGTGTTTGAGCCAGCGATGAACGCACCCAGTGCACCAACGGTGGCACTCAGCGCTGGGAACGCAGAACCAACAAGGTCAGAGGCGAAGTTTGCGGTTGTGACGGGCATACTTGCTAGGTCAGCACCGTTGATGCCTGAGTTGATAAAGATACGAACCATCGGAATGGTAAATACCAAGACAAAACCCGCCCCAATCAGTGTTTTGCTTGACTCGCCAAACGCTTCACGCAATGGCTTTACACTACCGCTTTGTAACATTGCAGCAAGTAGTGCGACAAACACCAGAATGCCACCAGGAAGGTATAACGGCTGAATCGCAGCGCTAACGCCAGTCTCACCAAGAATGTTGCTGAACGACAAACTTACGCTTTGTACAAAGCCTTTCAGCTCAGGGCTAACGCGGCTTGCGACGAGAATAACTGCCAGCATTACATATGGAACCCAAGCTTTTACGATGCTCATTGGCTTGCCCGGATTGTCGTTTAGATCGACTTTTAGCGAGCCTAACCACTCTGCAGGCCATTTGTCTTCGCTTTCGAAATCCCACTTAGTCTTTGGTACTAAGAAGCCTTTTTTCGCTGCGGTAACAACGATAGACAGACCAACCAAACCACCGATAAGTGAAGGAAACTCTGCGCCCAAGAATACGCCGGTTAACGCGTATGGAACGGTGAAAGAGACACCAGCGAATAGCGCAAATGGTAGAATATCCAGGCCTTCACTCCAGCTTCTGTTCTTGCCGAAGAAACGTGTTAACATCATCGCCATTAATACCGGGATCATCGTACCTACGACTGCGTGAATGACAGCAACGTGTGCTGTGATATCTTGCAGGTACATTTCCCACGTTGCACCTTGTGCGGCCAACGACTCACTGATGTTATGGGTGTCTAAACCTTTGTTTACACCTACGATGATAGGCGTGCCTACCGCGCCGAATGAAACAGGCGTAGACTGAATCATCATGCCCATTAGGACAGCGGCTAGCGCAGGGAAGCCGATTGCAACCAGCAGTGGTGCAGCGATTGCTGCCGGGGTACCGAACCCAGATGCGCCTTCAATGAACGAGCCAAAGCACCAAGCAATGATGATGGCTTGTACACGGCGGTCAGCCGAAATATCGGTAAATCCATTACGGATTGTGGTGATCGCTCCAGTGTGTTTTAAAGTGTTGAGCAAGAAGATGGCACCAAACACGATCCATAGAACAGAGACAGTAATGCCGAGTCCTTGGAATACGGAAGCCAGTACGCGATTGGCTGACATATCCCAAAACATAAGTGCGATAGCGACGGTTAGACCGAACGCAACAGGCATGGCTTTTTTAGCAGGCCAGTTGAGACCAACCAATAAGATGGCGGCAACAACAATTGGCGAAAATGCCACTAGGGCAAGTAGGGTTTCACTCATTTGTACATCCTTCGTACGCTGACTTCTCGAACGGTGTCAATCCGCTGTAGAGGTGACTTTTTGTTGTAATGGTTTTGTTAATTTGGCGTGAATTTACTCCTTTATTTTTTGTTGATATAGGGAAATAATGAAAATAATTAATTCCAAAAGTGACATAATGGTATGAGAGCAGACGACTTAATCCTATTTTCTCAAGTAATCGAACTTGGCAGCTTTAGTAAGGTTGCAGAGGCAAATAACCTTACAAATTCGGTAGTTAGCAAAAGAATGGCGAGGTTGGAGGAAGAAATAGGGGCTCAGCTATTATATCGAACAACGCGCAAATTAACCTTGACCGAGGCAGGTAAGGTGTTACTCCACAGTGCTAAAAATGTGAAGCAGGCCACTCAGGAGGCTATGGATGCTGTTGCAGGCTTTGGAGAGAATGTGAGCGGTCATATAAAAATGTCCGTGCCGTGTATCTCTGGAGATTTGATACTTGCTGATGCTGTTGCCGAATTTTGTAACCTTCATCCGGGTCTGACCGTGGACATGTCATTGGATAATCGCTTTGTCGATTTAGTGGCTGATGGTTACGATTTAGTCATTCGAACTGGCTACCTAGCCGACTCCAGTTTGATCGCACGACATATTCTCGATTCCCAATGGGTGGTATGCGCGTCACCTTCTTATATTGCGAAAAATGGGAAACCGATCGAGCCGATTGATCTCACCACGCACAATTGTCTGCAATACGCTTACCAAACCACAGGTGCAACGGATTGGGAGTTTAAAGGAGAAGATGGCAATTACATCGTCAAAGTATCGGGCTGCTTTTCTACTGATAACGCGACCGCATTACGTAAAGCCGCTCTGGGCGGCCATGGTATTGCTTACGTCCCGCGCTGCTTGGTGTATCACGATATTCGTAATGGTCAACTGGTGGATATTTTTCCTGAATTAGTAGGTAAAAAGTTGGGTATCTACGCGGTGTATCCGTTTACTCGTCAACCACCGAACAAAGTGAAGCTGCTTATTGAGCACATTCGTGACCGGTACTTAACGATATCTCATTATTTCTAGGTTCTTCATAGATTTAAAACAATGTCGTTGAAATCAAAATTGGGTGCTCTAAGGTAATCACCGCAATAAAACGATTGAAGATAAACAACTTAATAAAAACAACGGAGTAACACGGACGTTATGCATTACCCAAAAACACCTAAAGATTCTGTCGTGGACACTTATTTTGGTCACGACATTGCCGACCCTTATCGCTGGTTAGAAGATGATCGCAGTGAAGAAACCGCACAATGGGTTTCGGGTCAAAATTCGGTCACCTTCGATTTCCTTGGTCAGATACCGTACCGCCAACAAATCCGTGACTTAGTGGCGAACAGTCAAAACTACGAAAAATATTCCCAGCCATTTGTACGTGGTGACTACACCTACTTCTACAAAAACGACGGTTTGCAAAACCAAAGCGTATTGTATCGACGTAAAGGCGAGGGAGAAGCCGAGGTTTTCCTTGATCCAAATACTTTCTCCGAAGAGGGCACGACCTCTCTTGGCGAAGTCAGCTTCTCTAAAGACTATCGTTTGGTCGCGTATTCCATCTCGGAAGGGGGCAGTGATTGGCGTAAGATCTTTGTCATTGATACGGAAACCAAAGAACAGTTAGAGCCTGAGATTGTTGATGCGAAGTTTACGTCGATTTCTTGGCTGGGCAGCAAAGGCTTCTATTACTCAAGCTACGATAAGCCGCAAGGCAGCGAGTTGTCAGCTCGAACTGAGCATCACAAGCTTTATTATCATGAACTCGGTACACCTCAGTCTGAAGATAAAGTGATTTTCGGTGAGTTGGATACGCAAGTTCATCGTTATGTGTCTGGTACGACGACGACAGATGATCGCCTCCTCATTATCTCTGGCGCAGAATCTACATCGGGTAATCGTCTGTTTTATATTGATTTACAGTCTGAGTTACAGGCAATTGTGACGCTGCGCGAGACAACGCAAGGAGACACCTACTTAATTGATAGCCAAGACGCAACCTTGCTGCTTTACACCAACCTAGACGCGCCGAATGGCAAAGTTGTCAGCTACAACACTCAGACAGAACAATGGGCTGACGTGATTGCTGAACAAGAACAGCCGTTAGAAATCAGCAAAGGTGGCGGTTATCTGTTTGCGACTTATATGGTAGATGTGCTTTCTAAAGTGCAGCAGTTTAACTACCAAGGTGAGTGGATTCGAGCTGTACAATTGCCGGGAGAAGGTACGGCTTATGGTCTGGCGGGTAAAAAAGAAGAAACCACACTTTATTACACATTCACTAACTACGTGACGCCTCCGACGATCTTCTCATTTGATGTTGAGTCTGGTGAATCGACACTGTTTCAAGAATCAAAGGCACCGTTCGATCGTAATGAGTATGAATCAAAACAGGTGTTTTACACCTCAAAAGACGGCACGCAAGTTCCGATGATCATTTCATACAAGAAGGGCATTGCACTTGATAGTAGAGCACCAACCATGTTGTATGGTTACGGCGGTTTTAACATCAGCCTCACTCCAATGTTTTCTGGCAATGTAGCCAACTGGCTAGAGTTGGGTGGTATATACGCTGTCGCCAACATGCGAGGCGGCGGTGAATACGGTAAAGCCTGGCACAACGCGGGCACTCAGCAGCAAAAGCAAAATGTGTTTGATGACTTTATTGCGGCGGCGGAATACCTGATTGAAAACGACTACACTAGCTCGGATCGCCTAGCGATTCGCGGTGGTTCTAATGGTGGTTTGTTAGTTGGAGCGTGTATGACGCAACGCCCTGAACTATTCAAAGTCGCGCTGCCTGCGGTTGGCGTGCTTGATATGCTGCGTTACCACACGTTTACGTCTGGAGAAGGCTGGAAGTATGACTATGGCACGTCTTCGCAAAGCGAAGCGATGTTCCAATACTTGCTTGGCTACTCTCCTGTTCACAATGTAAAAGAAAACGTGCAATATCCTGCGACATTGGTGACAACCGCCGATCACGACGATCGTGTGGTTCCAGCACATTCGTACAAGTTTATTGCGGAGCTGCAAGACAAACAGCAAGGCGCTAATCCAGTATTGATACGCATTGATGTTAATGCCGGTCATGGTGCAGGAATGCCGCTGAGTAAGCAAATTGACCTCACCACAGACATGTATGCATTTACGTTACATAATATGGGTATTGAGTCGATTTAATGCCCTAGTTGTTCGAAGCTTCTGAGAATAAAAAAATGCCGCGACAGTGTCGCGGCATTTTTCATGGTTGGGGGAACTCAATTCATACTGTTTGCCAGTATTTGAGCCAGGTTGACTAAGTCTGACTCTTGAACCAACCAGTCTCGGCGGCCAAACCGAAAGGCAGCTACGCCATTCTTAAGACAAGATGAATTTATCACCTTTTCTTAATCCTAGTTTATGAATATGAAACTGTGATGAACCTAAGCCGCATTGTGCTGATTTTCACTGTTTTCAAGATCAAATGAGGCATCTATCAGTTTTTTCGTGTAGTCATTTTTAGGGTTTTGGAAAATCTTTTCGGCCGTACCTTGCTCCATGACCTCGCCCTTTTGCATGACTAGAACACGATCAGAGAGTGCTTTAACTACTGATAGATCGTGGCTAATAAACAAGTAGCCAATATTGTGTTTTTTCTGCAAATCTTTCAGAAGGTCAATCACTGTCAGTTGCACCGAGCGGTCTAATGCAGAGGTTGGCTCATCAAGCAGAATAAACGAAGGTTCAAGGATCAGTGCTCGCGCGATAGCAATACGCTGACGCTGGCCTCCTGAAAACTCGTGCGGATAACGGTTGATGGACGCGGGATCTAAGCGGACCTCACGGAGCACGTCGCGCGCTTTCTGCATACGTTCTTTTTTACTCAACATTGGTTGGTGGACAGTTAATCCTTCTGTGATGATCTCGCCGATAGTCATACGAGGAGAAAGCGAACCATAAGGGTCTTGGAATACCATCTGAACGTCTTTTTTCAGCTCAAAACGTTCTTTGTTTGTCAGCAAGGCCATATCTTGGCCTTTGTATTCGATTTTACCTGTGGATGGCAGTAGGCCTATCAATGCTCGGCCGAGTGTAGACTTACCTGAACCGGATTCCCCAACGATCCCGAGGGTCTCTCCTTGTTTCAGCTCAAGAGAAATGCCTTTTACCGCTTCGAAGTACTCATTCTTGCTCGCAATAAAATGCGACTTTACCAAGAATTTGACTCGTATATCGTCGGCCTTTAACAGCTGTGTAGCCCTTTCGCTAATAGGCTCCTTACTGCCTTTAGGAATCGAGTTGATTAGCATACGTGTGTATTCGTGCTTTGGGTCCTCGAAGAGTGTTTGCGTTTCGCCTTCTTCGACGACTTCTCCTTTACACATCACAATGACACGGTCTGCAAAGTGTTTTACGACGCCTAAGTCATGAGTAATAAATAGGATTGCCATGCCCATCTGAGCCTGAATTTCTTTAATCAGGTGCAACACTTCTGCTTGAACCGTGACATCCAACGCCGTTGTTGGTTCGTCGGCGATCAAAATATCGGGCTCGTTAATCAGTGCCATCGCAATCATGATACGTTGCAATTGACCACCAGAAAATTCGTGTGGGTACTTGTTGTACGCTTTTTCTGGGTTTGGCATATGAACCAATTCAAACAGCTCTAACACCTTTGCTTTTGCTGTTCGTCTGTCGACCGGGCGGTGACACATGATGGCCTCAGCGACTTGGATACCCACCCGCATGTACGGGTTTAGTGAGGTCATCGGCTCTTGAAAAATCATGCCAATGCGATCACCGCGAATACTTTGCATTTCACGCTCTGTTTTATCCAAGATGGAGCTACCCTCAAACATGATGGATGAGCTTTCATGCAAAATAGCGTTGTCTGGCAGTAGTTTCATCAGTGCATTGGTTGATACTGACTTGCCAGAGCCAGATTCGCCAACGATGGACAGCGTCTCGCCTGCTTTTAAATCGAAGCTAACATTCTTTACTGCATCGACGATCCCATCGTTTGTCGTAAAGCTGACTGATAGGTTGTTCACCGAAAGAATGGTTTTAGAAGACATCACAGATCCTTGTGGTTGATAAAGCAAATGATACTCAAGCAATGGACAGCACAAACCTAGTTGGCCTCAATACTTGAGCTTTAGATTAATTATACAGGTGAGAAGGCGAAGATTTTGCCGAACTCATTGCTTGCAAATGTAAGAACTGCTCATGCGCGCGCGTTACGTGCTCGAGTTCTATCATCCATTGAGCATTACGTTGGGCAGAGCAAAATGCCGCCATGTGAGCTAACAAGTCTTCGCTCTGTTGACCAAGTAGGTGACCTACGCGCTCAATCAGTTCATGGCTCTCTAGCTGCAAAAATTGAAATAGCGCGTAAGTTTGATTGAGTATTGAGAACGCATCATGTTGTAAGCCGAGTTTGTTGAGAATCTCTGATTGCGTCACGCTGGCATCTCTAAGCCCCGTAATGAGACATACAAACTGGCAAGGTTTAGTTTGTGCATTTTCTAGCGCTAAATGAATGTGGTTGGGTAGATTGTTGAGCACGTCGTCATATAAACGATGAGCTTCTGGCCAATGGCCTTGTTCCATCAGTTGCTCTGCTTTTAAGTAGCGCATCCAGCATTGCTCAATATTCATATCCATCTCCACAACATTTGATTTGTTTAGATATTAAATGAAATTGATTATCAATTGCAAGTGCGTGTTAATATCACTTATGTGTTCATAAAATGTCCAATCAATCTAGGGTGGAAGGTAAATCACTTAAAATTAAGCAAATAATCTCTACACTCAAATAACGAAAATAAGAAAAAAGGAAGTGGATATGGCAATACTAAGATTGGAAGCTAAGCAGCTATATTCTGTAGCAGATCTAGAGAATATGCCATGTAAGTCGACCAAGGAGTTACCTCCAATTGATGAAATCGTGGGCCAAGAGCGCGCGCAAAAAGCGGTCGAGTTTGCGATGTCCATCAAAGAGAAAGGGTATAACATCTACGCCATTGGTCAGAATGGGCTAGGTAAACGCACCATGATCTTGCGCTATCTGAATCGTCACCAGCACGATGCAGCAGCCCTGTTTGATTGGTGTTACGTTGCGAACTTTGAGGATACCCGTACACCAAAGGTATTAAAGCTGCCTTGTGGTATCGGAAATAAGCTACGTGTTGATATTGAAGCTTTAATGGGCAAATTATTGAATGCTTTACCCCTAGCATTCGACAATGAAATGTACTTTAGCCGCGCTGAGCGATTAAAAAATCAATTGGCAGCTAAGCAACAAAACGAGCTGGATCGTATTAGTCGAGAGGCAAAAGAAAAAGGCATCAGCCTAACACTGACTACGCAGGGGGATTATCAGTTTGTCGCCATGAACGGTGATGAGCTTCATACGGAAGAGTCTTTTGATGTACTAAGCAAAAAAGAACAAGAGCAATTCAGCGATGCTATTGATGAACTCGAAGTGCGATTGCGCTCGATGGTTCGTGAGCTTACGGAGTGGGAAGAGACATACAGCGATAAAATCAAAAAGCTCAATGATGAAGTGACGCTTGATGTTATTACTCACTTCATCAAAAAACTCAAAGTGGATTACGCGCAATATTCCGAAATCAAAACCTACTTAACTGAGCTGCAAAAAGATATTGTTGAAAACGCAGATATCTTCCTTGACCAAAGTGGTGAGCAAGGCGAAATTGCGACGGCATCCTTGGATAAAAAATTGCCACGTCGTTATAAAGTGAACGTCTTGGTAAGCCGTAAAAGCAGCGAATTTCCTATCGTTGTTGAAGAAAATCCCAACTATCATTCACTCTTCGGGTCGATTGAGACTGCCACTTTCAAGGGAACGGTGTTTACCGACTTCTCGCTGATTCGTGCAGGGAGCTTGCATAAGGCGAATGGCGGCGTTCTATTAATGAATGCTCAGAAAGTACTTGAACAGCCTTACGTTTGGGATGGTTTGAAGCGCGCATTGCGTGCTCGTCAATTGAGTTTTACGTCTCTAGAAAAAGAAGTCACATTGACGGGGGCGGTATCACTCGATCCTGAACCGATTCCGCTTGATATCAAAATTATCTTATTTGGTGATTACCGAACTTACCAATTACTCCAACATTACGATCCAGAGTTCAGCGAGTTGTTCCGTGTGACGGCAGATTTCGAAGACGAAATGAAACGTACGCCGGAGTCTGAGCTGCATTACGCGCGCTTTATCTCTAGCGTGGTGCATGACAACAATATGCTGCATTGCGATCGCAAAGCCATTGCTCGGATCATCGAATACAGCTCACGTTTGTCTGGCGACCAATCCAAGCTATCTCTACATTCGGCTAATATCGCCAACTTGCTTCGAGAGTCGAACTACGTGGCTCGTCAAGCCAACTCTAACATGATCCGTATTGGTCATGTTGAAGAGGCGCTCAATAACCAAGAAATGCGAGTAAGCCGATTACGCGATAACGTAATGGAAACCTTTATTAACGGCACAACGCTGATTCGCACCGAAGGAGAAGCCGTAGGCCAAGTGAACGCACTTTCGGTATTGAGCACTAGTGACTACATGTTTGGTGCACCGAATCGCATCACAGCGACGACGTGTTACGGTGATGGGGATGTTATCGATATCGAGCGCAGCGTGGATTTGGGGGGCAGTATTCACTCTAAGGGCGTGATGATTTTGTCTGCCTACTTATCTTCCGTATTTGGTAAAACGGCACGAGTGCCATTAACGACAACCATTACCTTTGAGCAATCTTATGGTGGTGTTGATGGTGATAGTGCCAGCATGGCTGAGTTATGTGCGGTTGTGTCTGCTTTTTCAAAGCAACCAAACCGACAAGACATTGCGATAACAGGATCGATGAATCAATTTGGCCAAGCTCAGCCTATTGGTGGCGTAAACGAAAAGATCGAAGGCTTTTATGATGTGTGTGTAATTAAAGGTCGTCATGACGGGCAGGGGGTCATTATTCCGCGCTCTAATGTTCACAATCTAATGCTTCGTTCCGACATCGTGAAAGCAGTCGAAAAAGGCGAGTTTAATATTTGGGCGATTGACCATGTTACTGAAGCTATCGAATTGTTTACGGGGAAAGTTGCTGGTGAGCCAACTGATGAAGGTTCTTATCCAATCGATACCATTTTTGGCCTTGCTCAAGCTAAGCTCAATTCGTTGAGAAAATAGGCTGAAACCGTCCTAAATGTGAATGTATCTCATCATAAGTGATCATAATTTATCATAACGACAATATCCCGACGCTACTGTCGGGATGTTGTCAATAACAGATTGAAAATGGAGAGTTTTTGTACTAGACAAAAGTGTGATCGACCTCTAATATTCGCCGCTTGTTTATTCGTCTGGGATTTATCCCGTCGCAAGGAAGCATAGATATTCAAACTGCCGAAAAGTAACGTTGTTATAGGCACTGATCGAGTTTGTTTGGATATAGACATCACGCATACAACTGAGGCCCTGTCATGCAGTTATCACTGAAAAATTTGTCAGTACGAACGCAAATTTTGGTTCCGGTATTATTTACCGCAATTGTTTTGTTTATTGCTCTTTGGATTACTAAAAACAATCTTCAAGCAGAGCAAGATGTTATTGCTTCCAACCAAGAATCTTTGGTTTTTCACAAAGACACATTGGCGAGTATTGACGACCAAATTTACCCTCTGCGCATAAGCGCGGTTTACGCTATTTACGATGCTTCTCGTCGTGAGAATTTTCTAACCGAATTGAAAGAAGGCTTAAAGCAAGTTGATGCCGATTTAAGTGCAATTGAAGCCCGAAACCTATTCCGTGACGATGCCGTTAAAGTTCGCCAAGCAATTGAATCCTATGTGCGATATTCAGAGCGCTCAGTTGCTTTCTTCAACCAATACGATCAAGGTTTGAAATCGGATAGCGAGTACCGTGCATTTGTCAAAGAGTATCGCAATGTTGGTCGAGAAATGGTCCAACAAATTAACACGCTATCAAAGCATGTAAACGAGCAAGCTGAACAATCTACTATCAGAAGTCATCAGCAAAATGAACGTGTGCAAAATAACGCTATGTTGACGGTTTTAGCGGTATTTGCTTTCTCATTGATAGGCGCTTGGTTCCTATCTGGCATGATTGTTACACCAATCCAAAAGCTGCAAGAAGTGATGCGTCAGTTAGCAATGGGTAATCTATCAGTACGTGCAGATGTCGATGGGGACAATGAGATCTCTAAGCTGAGCAAAGATGTAAACCAAACCGCAGAGCAGTTATACAACACTGTGGACCAGTTAACCCGTATTAGTGAGGAAGTTGCATCTGCATCGACCGAATTGGCTGCGGTAATGACGCAAGCGGAAGCGAACGCTCAACAAGAGTTGGCGGAGATCGAGCAAGTTGCATCTGCGGTTAATGAGCTTGCAAGCACTGCGAATAATGTGAGTGATAACGCGACCTCTGCTGACGCAACTGCGCGTGAAGCTGATGGACTTGCTCAATCAGGTTTGGCCATCTTCCAAGAAAGTGCGGAAGCAAGTGCGCAAATGTCTCAAGCATTGAACGATGCAGCGCAAGTTGTTTTGCGTCTAAAAGAGCAATCTGTACAGATCAACGATGTTATTGAAGTGATTCGCGGCGTATCTGAGCAGACCAACTTGCTAGCATTGAATGCTGCGATTGAAGCGGCGCGAGCTGGTGAATCTGGTCGTGGTTTTGCGGTAGTAGCTGATGAAGTACGCATGCTAGCAGCGCGTACTCAAGACTCGACACAAGAGATCCAAACGATCATTGAAGAGCTTCAAGCGCAGTCTGGGCTGGCGAATGACAGTATGCAAGTCAGCCTTGATATGCTTAGCCGCAACAACGAGCTGACGCAACAAGCGAATGAAGCGTTGGTTGGAATTACCGAGTCGGTCGCCAACATCAACGATTCAAACACGCAAGTAGCAACCGCAGCCGAAGAGCAGTCTCAAGTTACTCAAGATATCAATCGCAACGTGGTTAACATGTCGGAGCTTGTAAACCAAAACGTAGCGGGCATCAGCCAAAGTGCAAGTGCGAGTACTGAGCTTTCATTACTTGCAGAGAAGCAGAAAGAGCAATTAAGTTTCTTTAAGCTTTAATTCATCATCTACTTATCAAATCTCTAAATCCCTGAGTGAATGCTCAGGGATTTTTTTGTTTGTAATAATCGGATTTATTATCAATAAGTCTATCTAAAACAGTCAGTTAACAAGATTTTTTTGCGGGCAATATCACGTTTTGTGATATTGTTTTTACATTTTTTTCGTCAATTTTTTTTTGACGCGAACATTTTTTTTAACTCAACCGATAACTTGATGGTTGAGAGGTATTCATATCGTCATTTTAAGTGGTGTTTTCTTCTATAAGTGCTGTTTATTCAACACGTTGCGTGAAAAATAACAGCTGCTACTATGCCGCCAGTTTTCTCGTTGGTACAGAAAAGTCCTGTTTTTCTGGTGAGAAAACACATATAAAACAATGATATGGAAAATAACAATGAAATTAAAAACTTTAGCTGTAGCAGTGGCGCTAATGGCATCAGGATCTCAAGTTGTCGCTTCAGAACTATACAACCAAGATGGCACTTCTCTTGAGATGGGCGGCCGCGCTGAAGCGCGTCTTTCTATGATGGATGGTAAGGCAGAAGACCGTACTCGCATCCGTCTTAACTTCCTAGGCAAACAGGAAATCAATGAAAACCTATACGGCGTTGGTTTTTGGGAAGGTGAGTTCAAAACAAAAGAAGAAGGTGCCGTAGATAACAATAGTGATCTTGAAACTCGTTACGCTTATGCGGGTCTGGGTGGCAAATACGGTGAAGTAACTTACGGTAAAAACGACGGCGCACTAGTGGTTCTTACTGACTTTACTGACATTATGGCTTACCACGGTAACACAGCAGCACTTAAACTGCCTGTTTCTGACCGTACAGATAACATGCTGTCTTACAAAGGCCAATTCGAGCAACTAGCTGTACGTGCTAGCTACCGTTTTGCTGATCGCACAACAGATGCACAAGGCTTTACAGACAACGAGGAAGATGGCTTCTCTCTATCTGGTGTTTACGCGTTTGCTAACACTGGTTTTGAACTAGGTGCTGGTTACGCAGATCAAAACGACAGCGATGAGTTCATGCTGGTAGCTGCATACTCTGTAGGTGACTTCTACTTCGCTGGTAACTACACTGGCGCGGATATGGATGTTGCAGGTAAGACTTTTGATTACAAAGGCTACGAACTAGCCGCTGCTTACACTATGGGTCAAACTGTATTCACTTCTACGTTCAACAAAGGTGAACTAGAAGAGGCAGATACTGTAGAAAACCTAGCTGTTGATGTAACTTACTACTTCAAGCCTAACTTCCGTGGCTACGCATCATACAACTTCGATCTAATGGATAACGAAGGCGCGGCTGAAAAAGATGAGCTAGCGCTAGGTCTACGTTACGACTTCTAAGTCATGACTCTTATCTAAGATACTGCCTTATTCTTAGAAAACAAGAAACCCCTTACTGAAAAGTAAGGGGTTTCTTGTTTTCTAGCACTTCAAAGCTTCTTGATAAGCGATAGGGGCTATCAAATCTATCTTTTTAGTGTGAGCTTAGTACCATCAAATTTGAGGTGACTGAGGAGGTTTTTAGCGTTGTTTTTACCGACCTCATCAAACTCCATTCCGTAGCGAGCATAGTGCGTTGATTTTTGTAAATTACAAATACGACCTCGCAATGGCGCTAGCATACGACTTTCTCCGGGCATCGTTAGATCCAATGAAACGTGGTCACCAACCTGAAGTGGCCGGCTCATTGGTGATGTTACAAAACGACAGCCACTACGAGATAAATCTCTTATTTCGCATTCAGTTCGATAGGCTTCTAAACAAACACGCGCTCTCAAATTTACTTCGTAACGCACTTCTTTGCGAAGCTGAAAGACCTGCATAGTGTTGGGTAGGTCTAGCACCAAAATTGGGTACGGATCGCCTAGTCGATGCTGTAATTGGGCCCGAAATGGGATAACGGCCCCTTCACCTCGATGAGAGTAGGCTTTTACATTGATCCAAAAGCCTTCTTGAAAATAGAACTTCAAGTCTTCATCGGAGATGTTCGGAACCTCTATCAATGCAGTATTATTTGAGTGACAGCCAACAAATGTGCTGGTTGTAATAAACTTTGTACCAACGGGGGTGGTGACGTTTAAGCTCACTTCACTGCCGTGTTCGACCATTGCCATTGCATCGGTGCTATTTAATGTACTTGCCTGACGTTCTGGTGCCTTCTTGCTTTGCAGAGGTAGCTTGCCGTCTCTGGCAATTGGGCTCATATTTCTCATTATAATTGTCGTACCTGATGTAAGAACGTAATCGCGTGAGGCGAAGCAGCACTCTCGCATGGTATCGATTTTATTCAGTGATATAGTTTGATTCAATCAATCTGTAACAAAAATTAGAGAGCAAGATATGCATAAAGTAACTCATGAAGCCACGAATAGTACATTCTGGGTTGATTTAGAGCAGGGCTATAAAGCCAAGTTAATTTATCAGCTTAAGGGTAATGTCATGCACATTACATCAACGGTTGTTCCTGAAGCACTGCGAGGTAAGGGGTACGGAAAAGTGATGATGGAAGCGGTGTTGCCAGAAATTGAGTCACTCGGTTATCAAATCAAACCAGTTTGCCCATATGTTATTCACTACATGGAGAAGAACCAAACGTGGTCACATCTGCTCACATGATGAGTAACAACCACCAACGCTACCAAAATATTGGCCAGGAACTCAATCTAGGTAATTACCGCTCTGTAGAAGTCATACAATCGCTATGGGGAGGCTATGGAGAGTTAGTCCGAGTTACTTATTCTACTCGTTCGGTGATCATTAAGCATGTAAAACTCCCTAAGCCTTCAGAGCATCCTAGAGGCTGGAATACGGACCGTTCTCATCAAAGAAAGTTGCATTCTTATCAGGTGGAAGTGAATTGGTATGAGCATTTTTCCGGAGGGGTGGATACTCGCTGCCGAGTACCACAAGGTCTAAAAACGTTCCAATCGGAGAATGAATGGCTCATTGTGATGGAAGATCTCGCCGAGGTGGGCTTTCCAAAAGTCATCACAGATGCACAGCTAGAGCATCTACAAGCCTGCCTCACTTGGTTGGCGAACTTTCATGCGCGATACATCGATGTTCGTTCGGATAAGTTGTGGCATACCGGAACATACTGGCACTTAGCAACCAGACCCGACGAGCTTGAAGCATTGCAAGACACTGAGCTACAAAATGCGGCTCAATTGATTGATCAAACGCTTTCGCAAGCTAAGTTTAAAACACTAGTACATGGTGATGCCAAATTGGCGAACTTCTGTTTTGATGAAGAAGAATCAAGCGTTGCTGCGGTTGACTTTCAATACGTTGGATGTGGGTGTGCAATGAAAGATGTGGCACTGTTTATGAGTAGCGCCGTTAAGCCAGAACGTTGTGCAGAGATGGAAGTTTGGGTTTTGGATACGTATTTTGCTCAGTTGCAACACGCGCTAATGGTCTATCAACCGAATCTTGACCCTAATGAAGTCGAGCGTGAATGGCGTCCTTTGTTTGCTGTGGCTTGGGCAGACTTTCAGCGCTTTGTGAAAGGTTGGAGTTCCGACCACTGGAAGATCAATCCCTACACAGAAGCATTGACTCGCAGAGCGTTGGCTTACTTACGAAAGTGAGTCGAAGTTTAAAAAGAAAAGCCTCCAATTAGTAGGAGGCTTTGTTTTATCTTTGGCCTGGTCTGATGCGCGCCATGTAATAGGTATTGATGAATTCACCATCACGGAAGGAACCGTCAATCGCTTCACCTTCAATTTGAAATCCATGCTTTTTATAAAGCCCAATGGCGGCGTCGTTATCGGCATTGACCTCTATCTGAATTCTTCTCACATTTAACCAGTTATCTGCTAGTTCAGTGACTGTTTCTATCAATTTGCTACCAATACCGAGTCCGTGGAAACTATCATGTACTCCGATGCCAAACGATGCCGTGTGCATCGTTCTTGGACGTAGAGAGTGGTGAAAGCCAATATTACCGACGACTTTACCATCAATTTCAGCGACATAGCTATAAACACCATCAGGTATGTTTGACAATCTTTCCACCCACATCGCGAGCGAAGGCTTTGGGAGTTGCAGGGTTTCACGTTGTGCTTTTGGTTGTGAATAGATTTCTACGAGTGCCGCTGCGTCTTCGACGGTCGTTGGACGTACGATAATTTCCATGCCTCTCTCCTTCGCTTTTTAGTTTTAATTTTTAATCTAACCACAGTTTTCTTATTTGGATAGTATTTTTTTATGTTTAATGGATAAATGCCTTTTAAATTAGCTTGTTATGATGTCTTTTTTTTAATTTTCAGTAGTGATTTATCATCGAATTGAGCGAATAGATTGTAAAGGTGTTGAATTATTGTACTGAGAATGGCGCGTACTGCAGAGTATCGTGGTGAATTTCATGTCGCAGTAAATAAACGCATTTAGTCAAACTGTGACGACGGCACTGTGCGTCAGTTGACTTGAATCAATAGAGGATGGGGTTACCTCCTATGAGGTATAGGGAAACGACACGTTTAGGGCTATTTATGCTTAACTTGATAAGGGAGTTTTGTTGAGGAAATAGCATGAAATCCTCTCAGTCTAAAATATCGCAAAGTCGGCGCCGATTTTTGCGTGATACAGCTCGGACTGCGGCTGGTGTTGGCGCAGCTGCGTGTGTATTGGGCTTACAATCGCTACAAAGCCAAGCTCGAGAAACCAAAGGTGTGCCTATTCGTCCGCCTGGTGCATTGCCGGAAGGCGATTTCGAATCAACTTGTATTCGATGTGGCTTGTGTGTTCAGGCATGTCCTTACGATACCTTGAAACTTGCGACATTACTTTCACCCGTCGCGACTGGCTCACCTTACTTTACTGCACGCGATATTCCCTGCGAAATGTGCGAAGACATTCCTTGTGTTGTCGCTTGTCCGAGTGGGGCGTTGGATCCGAAACTAACCGATATTGATGATGCTCGAATGGGTACAGCGGTTCTTATTGACCATGAAACTTGCCTTAACTGGCAAGGGTTACGATGCGACGTTTGTTATCGCGTTTGTCCGCTGATTGATGAAGCCATCACGTTAGAGATGGTTCACAACGATCGAACTGGCTATCACGCCAAACTTATCCCTACAGTGAATTCCGAAGTGTGTACCGGATGTGGTAAGTGTGAACAAGCGTGCGTGTTGGATGTCGCTGCTATTAAAGTCGTCCCGACGGATTTGGCGAAAGGCAAAGTGGGCAGCCACTACAATTTTGGTTGGAAAGAGATCGACAAACCACTCGAAAACATCCTCCCTAGTGAGACGCCTGTACCGGAAGGTGCGCTTGAATCGCTAAAAGGAGGTAAGTAATGGCAAAGAATTTAGCTCAAAATGCTGGCCAAGAAGCGCTTGAAAAGCTTGGTTGGTGGCGCGCGCATCGGTTTTTGATTTTACGTCGGCTATGTCAGTTCACCATCATTGCGCTGTTTATGGCTGGGCCGACGCTGGGAATTCTAACTGGTAATCTGTCATCAAGTATGTTGCTCGATAACGTGCCGTTAAGTGACCCGTTAATTGTGCTTCAAGCTTTGGCGACAGGGCATGTTCCGGAGTTTAATGCGTTGTTAGGCGTAGTGATTGTCGTGGTGTTTTACGCGATTTTGGCTCCGCGCGCATTTTGTGCTTGGGTGTGCCCGTTGAACATCGTGACAGACTTGGCGGCGTGGTTGCGTCGAAAGTTCAACATTAAAGTGAGCTATCGTTGGTCTCCCATGATTCGTTATTGGCTGATCCCTGTTTTGATGTTGGGCAGTGCGCTATCTGGCGCGATTCTTTGGACATGGTTAGATCCAGTTGCGGCACTGCATCGCGGGTTGGTGTTTGGTATGGGCGCAGGTTGGGTGCTAATCGCCCTAGTGTTTGTGTTGGATTTACTCTTGGTTGAGCATGGGTGGTGTGGGCACTTATGTCCACTGGGGGCTACCTATGGCGTGATAGGCCGAAAAAGCCTGTTGCGCGTTACTGCTGTTCGGCGCGAAGATTGCACCAAATGCATGGATTGCTTTTACGTTTGCCCAGAACCAGAAGTGCTTCGGCAGCCTTTGAAAGAGGGAGATCGTCGAGTTATGGATCAAAACTGCATTAGCTGTGGTCGTTGTTTGGATGTATGTCCAGAACATGTGTTTGAATTTAAAAATCGCCTATCAGTAAAAGTCATTGATTAAGCCACTGAGCACATTTACTCATGCTTTATTTCTCTTGATACTTGAACATCGCGCTTAGCCAAGGAGTTAAGCGCGATGTTTATCTTCATAACAATATTCCTCAGCCATATCTGCTTGCTCTGGGCTTAAAATAATAATGATATTGCGAATTTGTTACATTTAAAGCTATGATGATGCCTTCATATTTAAAGGAAACATCATGACTACCTCATCGCACGGCTGGAGAACGCCGCAAAATTTCCTCCTGTTAATTTCCATTATCGTGCCCATTGCTTTTTCTACCTGGATGGCGTTGTTGAACAACTTTGTTATCGAGAAAGCAAACTTTGATGGTGCAGACATAGGCTTATTGCAAAGTGTGCGTGAAATTCCGGGTTTTTTGGCCTTTACCGCCGTATTTGTATTGCTGTTTATCCGAGAGCAACGCTTTATGCTCGTCTCTTTGGCGATGCTTACGCTTGGTACGGCATTAACAGGTTATTTTCCCACTTTGTACGGTCTACTTTTTACAACCTTGTTAATGTCCACCGGCTTCCATTACTTTGAAACACTCAAGCAGTCTTTGTCTTTACAATGGCTATCTAAAGAAGAAGCGCCAGAAATGCTGGGTAAGTTTATTTCTGTTGGAGCTTTGGCTTCTCTGTTTACCTACGGCGCCATTTGGGTTTCGCTCGAACAGCTCAAACTTGATTTTAAAACGGTCTATTTAATGGCTGGTGGTTTAGGTTTTGTGCTCATTTTGGTGATGGCATTTGCCTTCCCACAATTTAAGACAAAAGTGCCTCAGAACAAGAAGCTCATCCTGCGTAAACGTTACTGGTTATACTATGCGCTTACGTTTATGAGTGGAGCACGCCGTCAAATTTTTACGGTGTTCGCTGGTTTCTTGATGGTAGAAAAGTTTGGTTACTCCGCCGCAGATATTACGTTGCTGTTCCTGATTAACTATGTCTTTAACTTCTTGTTTGCGAAGCGAATAGGCCGTTTTATCGGCGTTGTTGGTGAGCGCAAAGCGTTGATGTTTGAATACGTCGGTTTGATCTTCGTGTTCGTCGGGTACGGTTTGGTGCAAACGGCAGAGTGGGCGGCAGCATTGTATGTTGTCGATCATTTATTTTTCGCGTTAGCGCTTGCGATTAAAACCTACTTCCAGAAAATTGCCGATCCTGCCGATATGGCGTCGACCGCAGGCGTTGCGTTTACGATTAACCATATTGCTGCAGTTGTAATACCTGTTACGTTTGGTGTCATCTGGCTTGTTTCACCTGCGAGCGTATTTTACATCGGCGCTGGTATGGCAGCAGTGAGCTTGCTGTTGTCACTCAATATTCCAGCGAAGCCGGAAGAAGGCAACGAAACTCGCTTGTTGAAGTGGAGTTAAGTTGGTACTCACTATCTAATCGTTAAAGCGAATACCTGTAATTAGACTCGCTAAAAAGGGTGCTTATGCGCCCTTTTCTTTTTATTGCAAATAGATAATCCCTCCAATGGTTGTCAATGCATGCCACGTCCGTTAGGGTTTAGAACTAAGTATTTCGAAATAACTTGGGCATAACTGACGCGAAACAATAAGAGGGGAGCTATACAGTGCAGATACATGGCAGAGAGTTGGATTTAGATCTAGGAAGCCGTCACATCGTTATTCAGCGCCGCTATGAGGCGTTAGGTGCTGCAAACGACCTACTCATTGCTATTTGGTTTTTAATTGGTAGCTTTTTCTTTTTGAATGATTCGTTGATTGAAAGTGGTACTTGGCTTTTCATCGTGGGCAGTGCGCAGTTGATCATTAAGCCCCTGATAAAACTGATGAGTTTAGTTCATGTTGGCCGTTTGAATAAGCAACTTTCTGGCACATCAGCGAGCCGCTGAAATTACCGCTTCTTTTGAATACTTGCAAGCAAGAAGCCAACAGGCGAGTTATCGAGGGGAAAGACGGAAGATAACGTGGTCACAACACTAACCACGTTATGTTCAGTTTGAAGCTTCAGAATTTAAAACGGATACCAGAACAGTTGTGTGTCCATCACACGCTTGCTGATCGCAGCAATCACTATCACCGCAATCCCAGCCATGCAGATCATATCGGCTTTGGTCAGTGGTTTTAAGCTGTACCAAGTGCGAGAGGAGTGGCGGCCAAAACCACGTAGCGTCATCGCGTTTGAGATTTGATCGGCTCTGTCTAAACTAGAGAAAATCAGAGGTCCAAGAATCTTCGCGACGTTCTTCATACGAGTGAACAACGGAGCCTTCTTGCTCAGTTCTACTCCGCGTGCTTGTTGCGCGTGCATGATGTTAACAAAGTCCTTTTTCACTTCCGGCAAGTAGCGCAGCGTTAAGCTTACGGCATAGGCGATTTTGTAAGGTACACCCAAGCGGTTCAAGCTGGCTGAAAACTCCGTCGGGTGAGTGGTAAATACAAACACCAACGCGATTGGAAACATGCTGAAGTATTTCAACGTCACTGTTACTAGGTAAAACAACGTCTCTTGAGTGAGCGAGTAATTACCGGGTAACGAGAGTAAAACCGTTGATGAGCCCATGAATTCAGTACCTTGTTGCGGTGCTAACGCGAACATAAACAGGGCATTGATCAGTAATACCGTGCCTGTACCGAATAACAGCGGTTTGTAGACATGAAAGGGCACTTTGGTCATTTTCAGTAAGCCTAAACCAAGCACGATCAACAGCGCGATGATTCGCAAGTCAAATGTGGTCAACACCACCGTTACCCAAGCAATGAAAAGCAAGAACTTAGTAATGCCATTCAACTTATGAAGTGGTGATTGGGTATCGATGTAGTTGATACCAAACTTCATCTTATTGTCTTTCATGCCACCGCTTTCTCTAGTTGGTTTACGTCGTCGCTTTTTTGTTGGCGGTGCGCTTTTTCTACATTGATAAAGTGCTGCATAAAGCCATTGGTGTCTTCGATGCCAACTTTCGTAGCCAACTCAAACAGACTTGTTGTGGTGAGGTTTGCTCGGTCTAGTAGCTCTGGACTGCTGAATACCTGCGTCATTGGTGCATCCGCGACTAATTTACTGTCTGCAATCACGATAGAGCGCGTGGTGTATTCCAGCACTAAATGCATGTCATGAGAGATGATCATCACGGTTACGCCCAACTCGCGATTGAGCTTTTCGATGAAACTCAGCATAGACGTGTAGTTTCGATAGTCCTGACCTGCCGTCGGTTCATCAAGGATCAGAAGCTCTGGTTCCAATACCAAAATTGACGCAATGGTTGCGCGCTTTTTCTGGCCGTAGCTCAATGCTTCGATTGGCCAGTGACGGTATTTGCTCAAACCGCACAGCTCAAGGACTTCAAGTACTTTAGCTTCGATTTGTTTCTCTTCAACGCCACGATTACGGAGGCCGAAGGCCACTTCGTCGAAAATCATGTGATGGGAAATCATGTGATTCGGGTTTTGCATCACCACGCCCACTTTCTGGCTGCGCTCGAAGATGGTCAGTTCGTTAAGATCTTGACCATTCATACTCATTGAGCCGCTATCCGCTTCAATAACGCCCATAATCAGTTTGGTGATGGTCGATTTACCCGAGCCATTTTTGCCAAGTACAGAGACAAACTCGCCACGCTTGATGTCAAAACTCACGTCTTCTAACGCGTTTTTCTCACCGTCGTAAGAATAGGTGAGGCCACGGACTTCAAACAAAGTCTCGGCTGGCGTTTTAGGTGGTTGTGCTGTTGAACCATCAAACCATGCTTGTACTGCCGGTTTATATTGCTCCAACGGTAAGGTAGTTAAGCTAGAAGGTTTTGCATCGCCCTCAATCGCGCAGCCTGCTTCTTTCAGTGCTGAAATATAAAGCGGTTCACGGATGCCGTAATCTTCTAGCAGAGGCGACGCTAAAATTTCATCTGGCGTTGTATCGGCAATGATTTTGCCGCTTTCCATCAAGATAATACGGTCAACTGAGCAATGCAGAACGTCTTCAAGACGATGCTCAATGATTACGATGGTTTTGCCCGTTTCGCGGTGTAGATCATCGATGATCTCGATGGTTTTTTTACCCGTTTTAGGGTCAAGCGCAGCTAGTGGTTCATCAAACAAAAGGATATCGACATCATCGACGAGAATGCCCGCCAAAGAAACACGCTGTTTCTGCCCGCCAGATAAATCGTGGGGTGAGCGTTCTAGCATCTGTTCCAAGTCGACCATTTTGGCCGTGGCTTTGACCAATGGGTACATGTCGATATTTGAAGTTAGCTGGTTCTCCAGCGCAAATGCAATGTCTTCGCCAATGCTCAAACCGACAAATTGGCTGTCCGTATCTTGCAGTACGGTGCCAACTTGCTCAGTGTATTGGTGCATGTCGAAAGGGGCGGTGTCTTGACCATTGATGGTCAATGTTCCACTGGTTTCCCCTTTGATTGCGTGTGGGATCAGTCCGTTAAGACATTGCCCAAGGGTAGATTTACCACTACCACTTGGACCGATAATGACGATTTTCTCTCCTTTCTCTATCCTTAGATTGATATTTTTTAGCGTCGGTTTGTCCAGCGACTCATATCTAAAAGAGAAGTTAGAAAATTCGATTGTCATTCGACATTAAGCCTCTGTTAAGTTACGGCTTTGCTTGTTACGTTTAGCGACAGACTTAAGAATGAAGAAGCCAACAATAGCAATAAGAATGGTGTTAACGATCGCGATAATAGAAAGCTGGGTAAACACTTTAGTGAACGGTTCTGCGTATAAAATCGTGTCGAGGAATGCAGAGCAACCGTAACCAAATACGTTGCCTAATAGCGCAAGTACTACGAATAACGCGAAGTCTTTCATATTGAAATCACCTTTCTCCAAACGGTAGCGCGTTAGAGAAGGGAATAGACCGATAATCAAACCAACAATACCTGAACCAAGTACCCAAGTGAGCCATACGCCCCAACCTGCAAATAGGTCAGTAACCCAGTGACCAATAAAACCAACCAAGAAGCCAACAAATGGTCCAAATAGTACTGAGAACAATGCTAATACTGCCATTGCTGGTTTTAGCGTTGTGTTTGCAAACACAGGGATGCCAAACATAGGTAAGCCGCCGATACCGTAAAGAGCAGCACCGATTGCAATAACCACAACAGTTTTAGCGGAAAGATTCATAGATAACCTCAGTTCAATAGTCGATTTTAAAGAACGTTCATTTATATTGTTGGAAAGCGTTAGTTATTTGATTGTGTAACATATATTCAAAACAACCAAGCTGCTTATTGTTTGCTCTATTTTTCTTCAGGAAATGTGTGATTTGATTCACGCATCCCTTTGACTGGCTTTGGTTTTAGCAAGCATTAAAAATAAGGCGCGCATTATACAGAATATTAATAAAAGTGGGAATGCTATCTATCTGGATGGCTAGAATGAATCAGGGGCTGATCGTCAGCCCCTGATTACACGGTTTGATGTTATTTTTACCAATAAATGAATGCGCTATATGTTCATTAATGGTCGAGGTATAAATAGTTCTGCCAGCTCTTCATACGAATAAGCACTTTGCGCATCACTGATACGTGAGTAAAGCTGTCTGAATAAACTGCAACTTCAACCGCAGTACCCATTGGTAGGTGGTATCCACTCAAGTCGTCGGTAATTTTCAGCTTCGCAAAAACACGTCCGCTCGTGCGCAAGGCATCAGTCCCCAGCAGAGCGCCTCGCGCTTGAATTTGGCTTTCACCAATGGCTGGAATTACGTCAATGACTTCGCCACGGAACACTTTGCCCGGGATAGCGCGGAACATAAATTCTGCTTCAAAGCCTGGCTTCAAGCGTTGTAATGAGTTTTGTCTGAATGCCGCGGTGTACGTAATGTCTTCGGTATGTACGAAGGTCATTGCCGGGGCAAGTGGCAACGGCACAGCCATAACACCAGGACGTAAAGCCAATTGCGTAACGTAACCATCGGTTGGCGCACGAACGACGGTTTGCTCTAGGTTAAACTCTGCTTTACGCAGCTCGGCAAGAAGTTGCGCGACTTGGGTATTTTCGCCTCCGATTTCAGAGTCCAGAGCGATTTGCGCTTGTTCTTGTTGCAAAATCGCAACGTCTAACATGGCTTCTGCCGCTTTATACGCTTGGCGTCGAGTATCCAAATCTTGTTCAGTAAACGCGCCACGATCAAAGCCCCTTTGATATCGGCTAAATTCCCTTTGTGCTTTATCTCTGTCCGCTTGCGCTTTCAATACAGCAGCTTCTGCTTCTCTTAGATCAGACTCTAAACCCAGGGCACCTTGGCTTGCTTCTTTGACTTTCGCTTTAAGGCGAGCAACTTCTGCTTCAAAAGGCACAGGATCGATTTTGAAAAGAATATCGCCCGTTTTGAGCGGTTGGTTGGCCTGGACTGGCACTTCCACCACGCGGCCACGCACGCCAGAGACGATAGGCGTAGTCGGGAACACTTGGTTACCCAATTGAGTAAATGGGTGGTTGTAGTTCATAAGCAGCACGAGTGTGCCCACTAACACTACGCCGCCAAGTACGGCGGTTGGAACGGTCCATTTGTTTAGAGGAATATTGAAAATTTTAAAAATGGCAATACAAAGAGCTGCGTAAGTCAGAATCAGCAATAAGTCCATTATTCGTCCTCTTTACTTTGTTCAGGCAAAGGCTTTTGCTGAATCTTTTGTTGTTTCAACATCGATACTTCGTTTTTGAGTTCGTTGACTTCATCGATGAGTTCTTCAAGGCGGTGATGAATGTCGTGTGTTTCTTGTTCTAGTTGTTTAAAACCCCAGCCGCGTTCCTTGCGCCATAATGTTGCCCAGATCCATAAAAATGGCCACAGCGCATGCAAAGTGAAAAGGCTGACCCAGCCAGCGTAGTGAATTGCGTCTTGGTGCGGGTGCTCTCTCTCTTTGGCGATTTCATATGGAATATCATGGATGACAATGATTCCGTAAAAGATCACTAAAGCAACGAAGATGAGTAACCCAAGTGCAAAATAGTCTAGAAACATCTTACCTACCTGTGCGTATTGCGAAATGGAAAATCTACGTAAATTAACAATTTAAGTATTTGTCTTAACTACAGATGAATCAAGCGGTTTTTATGTAGGAATTATGTTTATGCGATGTAAGTATCCACTGATGTTTATTGACAGTTAAGGTGTTGCTGAGTACTTATTTAAACAAGCAGTGAAGTGATATAGGAAGGATAAGTAAAAAGTATACTAAAGCCCCAGGTGTCAACCGGGGCATGGTTTAAAGTTCGGTACAGACTTGGTTTCTGCCATTGGCTTTGGCGCGATAAAGAGCTTTGTCTGCACGATAAAAAGTTCGCTGAGTATTCTCGCCTTCTCGATGCAAGGTAATCCCTATGGATACGGTCAGCCCCCGTTCACCAAGAATATCGTCCCAACCATATTGATAAATCCGTTCACGATAATTCTCGGCATGCATTTCTGCGCGTTCCAGTTGGGTATTCTCAAGGATCACGAGGAACTCTTCACCACCAAATCGTACGCACGATGCGCCTTTAAATCTGAAGTAGGACGCCAGTTCCTGTGACACACTTTTGATCGCTTTGTCGCCCACCAAGTGGCTTAGTTCGTCATTGATGGATTTGAAGTGATCGATATCGATGACCATCAATGCAAATGCAGTATCGTGCAGAAGTAGATCTTTTAGTTTAACTTCTAACCAGCGTCGGTTGTGTAAAGACGTAAGTGGATCGGTAAAGACGTCCTGCTGTAGCTGAGCAACAGTATTTTTATGCTGCTTGGTGGTTTCTTTTAGTTCTTTGTTTTCTAGCTCTGACAAAATGAGTTTGAGTTGTAACTCAAAGCGTGAAAGTCGGCGTAGTTGAGCAGACCCTAACTCACCGATCGGAATATGTTTTACAAGATCAGATTCGATTCTATGCGCTTTTTTTTCACAATTTAATGCTTCTTGATACAACCCTTGAGAGGCGTAAACTTGACTCATCGCGTTATAAAAATGCTGAGTAACGATAGGAGATAGCTGCTTTTGAATCCTTTTACTGATGGAGTCCAACGTTAAATTAGCTAAAGAAGTGTGCCCTACACCGTTTAGACAATACGCAGTCTCAATTTTGACCATCGTGGATAACCAGTATGTCGTGGCACTACCCGTTGTATACTGAACATTCGAAATAGCCAGCAACGCATTGGGGTAGTCTTCTTGCAGACGATGTAATTTGGCTCGGTAGAGGTGAATTTGTGCGGCGAGGTTTTTATCACTGACGAGAATGCTCAGTTCTTCACATTCACTCAATAGTTCTTTGGCGTCTGCGGTACGGTTTAAGCTGATATAACATGCAAGCATGTACAGCTTGTAACGAAGGCGTAGGGAGCGACTGCCAATAGCGTGATCGATAGCATCTATTTTTTGATAATAACGTAATGCACGTTGGTGATCCCCATAGGCATCGCACAAATTACCCATTCCAATAATGGCCAATACGTACTCATCAATATAGCCGTACTCGACGGCGATATTGGTTGAAGCAACATACTCGGTTAATGCCGCATTGTAGTCACCTACTTCAACTAAACGCTCACTCAAGCTTGCTTTCACAGAAAGAATATCTTCTACATCCTCTGGTAAAACAAGCAACTCAAGCGCTTGTTTCAATTCACTAATGCTGTCGTTGAGCTGTTTGATCTCTCTTCGATACTCGGCGCTAATGATATAGCAATGCGCTTTCTCTCGGTTTGTTGACGCAATATGTAACCCTATGTGTTCCCATAGCGTAATCGCTTCTTCACCTGAAACGGAAGAAGGATCGATACCTGCGTCAGTCACCTTGCTAAGCAGTTGTTCCATTCTTCATTACCTCAATATAACTTTCTTCGAGCTGTTCTAACGTGAATGGGAAGGTCAGGATATCTTGCAAATACAGTATCGGTTTCGGGCCTTTGATTCCGCGTCGCTTCCATGGATAGATGTCTAACATCGCTTGGACAGTGCGGTAGACCTCTTCTGCTGCTTGACCTTTTTCTGCAATTAACATTGCTAGCCTGTTACTGGAAATTCGCGAGATGAGGTCGCTAGAGGTTGTCAATGCATGAACGAGCTCGGTACAAACATCGAGAACTTCGGGGTTTGAATGCTGAATCATAATGATGGCGTGGTTAGAGCGTTTGAGCTCCGTTTTAAACAAAACTAATTGTTCCCACCAGTAGGTCTCAGAAACGACATTAGAGAACTGTTTTTCAGGGTCGTATTCGTGTTGAGAGCGAATATGATTGATCAGCTTACGTGCTCGCTGCTCTAGTTGGCGTTTAGAGCCTCTTGCTTTATCCATGCTGATTCGATGAGTTTGTTCTTTGAGCATTTTGAGTGCGTGCTTACGGTATTTCTTGAACGCGTTAAACGCAGACTCAAAGTCACCTTGTTCTTCAGCGACTCGTGATTGTTGGAAGCAAATTTGGCTGAGTAGCTCACCGTGGTCGAAACTGAGTGCAGACTCTTCTGCTGCAAGTAGCAACTTGGCAGCACTGTCTGTATTTTGGCGCAAAAGCTCAAGTCTTGCTCGGCTAATAAAAGAGTGTGCTTTCATCCAAACGAGGTCATGCTCAATGGCAAGCTGGTGGGCTTTTTGGGTGGCTTCTTCGGCCGCATCAAGGCGTTCTAGTCCAAGCAGTGCTAACCCTTTAAAGTCCCAGATCTCGGCTTGCCACGTACTGTCATCATGATCTTTTAATACTTCGGTTGCTCCATCCAGTACCGTAAGCATCTCGACAAACTTATTTAGTAAGTAATAGTCCCAAGCTAATAGGATGCGCGCTTTGCCTTCTAACCAAGCAATACGAACATTGTTTGCCACTTTAACGGCTAACTCATGAGTTGAAGCGGCAAGTTGGTGTTCATTAGTGATGCGCCATACATTACCAAGCCCAATTAGAGATTCGATTTGAATTTCAACATCATCAACAAGAGCAGATTGTTCGAGCGCATTAATCCAATATTGTTGCGCGGAATAATACTTTGCTTGGCCCCAATATTGGAGTGCAAAAAGATGGAGAATTTCCGGGAGATGATCGTCGGTTTCAAGCTGTGTTTGTTTGCTGTAAGCGTCTTTGACGAGTTTTATGCCTTGTCGGTAATCCATTAGGCACCAACAGCATTGCGCCATGATGAGTAAGGCTTTGATCTCTCCGTCCACAAATAAAATTTGTTCCGCGCGGATACGATATTGCTGCGCAATATTAAAGGTATGTTTAGGGGCCGATTTTATTTGGCCTTTAAGCTTAGTGAGATCATCTTCTAGCTGAATTTGGTTTTTATCCAACGTTCACATCCATGACTATCGAACTGGAAATCACACCTAATATTAAGTGGTTAGATGCATGTTTCTTTACCAAAGCGATGCGGATAACGTTTTGGTAAACGATCAGGGGCCGTAATGTATACCGTTACAACCCCTAATTACTACATCTAAATTACCAATAGAATAGCTACGATAGGAGCTGTTTGATTGTCAAAGGTGCATCAGAGACTTCTAACCTTTGTGCAGCGGTGAGACCTTGTTTATCCTGATAGCACAAATTATGCCAAGCTCTGAATATATCTAAAAGAGGTAAAATACCAGCAGGTCGTAATTTGCGACGTGGCTCGTTAATGAAGCTTTCGAAAAGGATCTGAAAGCGGTTTTGATAAAACTTCACATGACGAGTTGTCGCGACGTTAAACCATTTTTCGGGCTCATTTTGATCGCCAGCGAGGTAGCAAATGCCTTTGTGGTTTTCGTTTTGACTAGAGATTGCCCAACGATCGCGCCACCAACTCATATAGGCGATATCGACTTTGCCAAAGGGAGTACTCATGTCCCAACTAGCGTCCTCTTCTACGTACATCAAGTCGACACTTTTCTCTTTAATGCGAGGTAAACAAACGCTCAGTGCAGCCGAACGTAGTAGGGGATCTTGAGGCATGTATAGAGATACACGTTTGTTTGGGCAGCACATATCAAGTACGTGCAAATAGTGTGCATACGAGGTGTATGGCGGACGGACTAATGCCCCTTTTGAAGGGTAATGAAATACAGATAGATTACCAAGAGGATCTTCTACGTTACCGCGAGCCAAAATTGTTTGGTATTTTTGGTCAATTCGCTCTCTGAGGTGATGAGAAGGTTCCGCAAGCGGCTCACTTGCTTCCGCTACGTACTCCTGGGAAACAAAACGAGACACCTCATCGTAAGGATTATGATCGAGCGTTGCGATTGGCTCTTCGTCAGCGGAATAATTGACGTGCTGGCAAAGAATATAGCCAGAGTGCGCTTCGCCAGAAACAATCCAATATACACCGTTATTGCTGTTCGGTTGCAATGCAATATAGTTTGAGGCCAATTCATAATGCGTTGCGTGGTTTACCCAGCGCGCATCAATGGTTGCAAGCTTGCGGCGGCAGCGGCTAGCTATATGGTCAACATGGTCGTAAAAGGTTTTTGGGTTAATACTAAGCTTACGGCAGATTTCTCGTACGGAATATCCCGTAAACAATAAACCCATCAAGTTCTCTTGAAATTGAAGCTTCTTGTTGGCACCAGACCACTTGTCGACAAAGGTACTTTGACACACTTTACAGCGGTAACGTTGGCGATCGCCACTGTAACCGAAAGCGTGATAGAGGTGTTTGTGAGTGTGGACAGAAAGTCCAAAGTTGTCGCAATCATCATTACGGCAAGCAGGCAACCCGTCACTGTGGACGTGCCGCAGGCGATGAAGTTCGTTCACGACATCGCGATTATTAAGTAAGGGGGGGAAAGCTCCACATTCACGGCATACCATCGCCGGACGCTTAGGGTTCGCATGTTGCAGAACGTAACGCTTTGCATCACTCAATCCAAAGTTGTCACACGCCAATGTTTTACAAAAGTTGAGTTGTAACCCATCTGCGTCTTTTGGCAGTTCGCCGTTAGACACAATCGCCCCCTCGGGATAATTCGGGCAGCCAGCATAACTCTGGCTGCAAATTATTACTTACTATTTGTTCTTAGATGTTGATTGCAGTTTCTAGTGCAACTTTCATCATGTCGTTGAACGACTTCTGACGCTCTTCTGAGCTTAGTTTTTCACCACGGATGATGTGGTCAGAAACTGTCAGGATAGTCAGTGCTTTCGCGCCTAGGTCAGCTGCTACGCCGTAGATACCAGCCGCTTCCATGTCTACACCTAGGATGCCTAGTTTTTCCATCTTCTCGAAGATGTCTGCTTCTGGTGTGTAGAACAGGTCTGCAGAGAATACGTTACCTACTTTTACAGGCACTTCCTGAGCGCGCGCTTGGTTAACTGCTTCTTCTAGAAGACCGTAATCAGCGATTGCTGCGAAATCGTGGTTGTTGAAACGGATACGGTTAACTTTAGAGTCTGTAGAAGCACCCATACCGATAACAACGTCCATTAGTTTCACGTCGTCACGTACTGCACCACAGCTACCTACACGGATAACGTTTTTCACGCCGTATTCAGCGATTAGCTCGTGTACGTAGATACAGCAAGACGGGATACCCATGCCGTGGCCCATTACAGAAACTTTTTTGCCTTTGTAAGTGCCAGTAAAGCCGAACATGTTGCGAACGTCACAAACTTGTTTCACATCTTCTAGGAACGTTTCAGCGATGTATTTAGCGCGCAACGGGTCGCCTGGCATTAGAACTGTTTCAGCGAAATCACCTGGTTGTGCGTTAATGTGTGGGGTTGCCATAAGTGCTCTCCAAAGTTTTGTTTTGATAAAACGCCTCTATTATAGAACGCTATTACCAATTCTGTTGAACTTGTTCGTTTTCGTTGAGGCAATAATATCGGGACGTACAGTTGCCCCTTGAGAGCTTAGTCACAAAAACCACGCATTTAGAAACTGCAACTACTATTGATAACCAAATCTGTTGAAATCAAAAGAGCAATCGATTTGCTTTTGAGCAGTTTGTCGATTGCGCGCACAAATTCTTTGTTTTTGGGCCAAACTTTTTTCTGACAGCTGGTTGATCGAAATACTTTCGAGTGAAGTAAAACGATTAAATTGTACAACTTATTTTCTTGTACAATCAGGAAAGGCTTGCTATAAGTTATACAACAAAACTTTTTGTATAGGGATGCGTCATCATGGAATCTTCGATCAAAGTAGGTATCAGTTCGTGTGTTTTGGGTGAACGAGTGCGTTTTGACTCTGGTCATAAGGTGAGCAACTTTGTGACTAAAGAGCTTAGCCCGTATTTTGACTTTATTTCGGTATGCCCTGAAGTCGGCGTAGGTATGCCAGTACCCCGTCCAACCATTCGTCTTGTTTCTAATGAAGAGCGTGTTGCATTGGTTGAAACCAAAAATCCAGAAAATGATCATACCGACAATATGCTCACTTACTCGGCCAATAAAGTAGATGAACTTCAAAGCGAGCAGCTTTGTGGTTACATCGTTTGTGCCAAGTCACCAACTTGTGGCATGGAGCGAGTCAAGGTTTACAGCAAGAACAGTGCTGCGAAAGAAGGTGTTGGCTTGTATACACAAACATTGATGCAAAAAATGCCTTGGTTGCCTGTTGAAGAGGATGGCAGACTTAACGACCCTGTATTGAAAGAAAATTTTATCACTCGAGTATTTTGTCTAAATGACTTTTACGACTCGATGGATGGTGAGCCTACTCGTGGCAAAATCATCGACTTTCATTCGCGCTACAAACTGACGTTAATGGCACACCACCCAGAGTCATACCGATCCCTTGGCCGCTTAGTTGCCGATGTCGCTAATTATGAAATTGAAGACTTTTACCAAGAGTATCGTTTAGGACTGATGAAGGCGTTAACGAATCGGGCTAGCCGCAAAAATAACACAAATGTGTTGATGCATTTACAAGGGTACTTCAAACGCTCACTAACTAAAGAAGAAAAAGAAGAGTTAGCGACAGTGATTCACGACTACCGTATTGGAATGCTGCCTCTGCTAGCACCACTTACGTTGATTAAGCATTACTTAAATACTTACCCAGACGAGTATTTATCAAAACAGAAGTTTTTAGAACCGTATCCGCAGGAGATGAGATTACGCTATGGTTTGTAGTTCAGAAGAAAAACTATACGCGATCCGAGATGTCGCAGAAATCACGGGTGTAAAACCAGTT
Organism: Vibrio sp. 2092; assembly: GCF_033339635.1. Classification (NCBI taxonomy): domain Bacteria; kingdom Pseudomonadati; phylum Pseudomonadota; class Gammaproteobacteria; order Vibrionales; family Vibrionaceae; genus Vibrio; species Vibrio sp. 2092. The sequence continues at coordinate 292,634 of NZ_JAWOUY010000005.1, forward strand.
ACGCTGAGAGCTTGGCAACGAAGATACAACTTGATCCAACCTCAGCGAACTGAAAAAGGACACAGACTTTATCGCCAGCAAGATCTCGATACGATTCGCGAAGTCCAGAGCTGGCTCGCGAAGGGGATTTCGATTGGTAAAGTGAAGGGGCTGCTAGGAAAAAGCGCCGATGTCGAAGTCAAAAACGAGGTTCGCACACTCGAAGAAGTTGAAAACATGCTGCTTGCGCTGTCTACCCTGAATCGAGGAAAAGCAGAGAGTTTACTTGCCTCTGTTCTTAAAGAGTATCCACTAAAACTCGTTATTGATCAGTTTATTAGCCCAGTATTTGATGCGCTAGACATGGTGAAAGGATCGCTGCGATCTTTACAGGTAGGGTTATTTCAGACTTGTTTGATCACTCGACTTGCCCTTGTTATCGATTCTGAAAACAAAGCCGCTTCCAAAGGAAAGTGTCTGCTCATTAGCTTTGAACAAAACAGAGAGTCTGAGAGTTGGATTCAAGCAGCGAAGCTTTGCGAACAAGGGTATCACACGACTTTGATCGATAAGGTTGATGATGTTTCTGGTCTACTAGATCACGAGGTCGTTGAAAATGGTTCGTTTATCTACCTTTTCTCCAACAAAGCGCTAGCTGCTAAACAAGTAGCGTCCATCAAAATGCTTCACGCACAGTTAGGTGATCGGATGGGGTGCTCTGAAGTGATAGAGAAATTACACCTAACTTAGTAGACAAAAGATAGGAGCTACCATGGTTTTAGTATGGTTTCGACGTGACTTACGTACGTTAGACCACACGGCACTCAAAGCGGCGTTGGATTCAGGTCAGCCTGTCGTCGCTTGCTTTATCGCGACGCCAGAGCAGTGGCGGGAGCATCACATGGCGCCGATGCAGGCAGACCTCATTGCTCGTCGCTTAGCTTGTCTTAACGAGGAGCTTGAAAGCCTTAATATTCCTTTTTTGTACAAAGAGGTGCCGTCGTTTTCCGATTGTACAGATGTGATTAGTGGGTGGGCGGAAACACTTGAAGCCACGTCTGTCATGGCAAACATTCACTATGAGGTGAACGAACGAGAGCTCGATACACAAGTAAGTGAAGCGTTAGCTTCTCACGATATCGAATTTGAACTGTTTCATGACAAATGTGTGCACGCGCCAACGACGGTTCTTAATAAGCAAGGCGAATATTTTAAGGTATTTACGCCATTCAAGCGTGCTTGGTTAACGCAGTTCCATATGCCGACGGTAGTAAAACCTCACGAGCAAGCGCCACTCAATAAAAAGGTACTCGAACAATTAGAGTCGGCTCGATTTAATTCAAGCTTCACATTTAGCTATCCTCGAGAATCCAGTGAAGGCTGGCTGGCTTCGACTAATGATATTTTGAAGCAGCTTAGGGAATTTGCACGGGAGCGCAGTGACGCGTATCAAAGCGAGCGAGACTTTCCAGCTATTGATGGCACTAGCCAACTGTCTCCATACCTTGCGATTGGCGCGCTATCACCAAGGCAGTGTATTGCTCGTTTGTATGCAGAAAATCAACAAAATGACCTTACAGAAGGGAAAGCAACTTGGTTAAGTGAGATCATTTGGCGTGAGTTTTATCAGCACCTATTGGTTTTCGAACCAAAACTCGTCAAAGGCAAAGGATTTATCGATTGGGAGGATAAAATCCAGTGGTCCTATGATGAGAAGGCCTTTGAGCGATGGAAGACAGGAACAACAGGATACCCAATCGTTGATGCAGCAATGCGTCAGCTCAATCAAACAGGCTGGATGCACAATCGATTACGTATGATTGTCGCGAGCTTTCTTACCAAGGACTTACATATTGATTGGCGATGGGGAGAAGCGTACTTCATGAGTAAGCTGGTGGACGGCGATTTTGCAGCGAACAATGGTGGCTGGCAATGGTCTGCCTCTACGGGCTGTGACGGGCAGCCATACTTTCGTATTTTCAACCCGATAAGCCAAGGCGAAAAGTTCGATGCTAATGGTGAATTTGTGCGCCACTGGGTACCAGAAATCAAAAGTGTACCGAACAAATACATCCATAAACCTTGGACTTGGGAGGGCTTTTCTTTACTGGAATATCACAAGCCGATGGTTGATCACAAGACAGAAAGAGAGATAACCTTACAGCTCTTTAAAAGTGCCAAGGAATAGAGTGAAATGCTTAGCAAAAAGCGATCAATGAGTTTCGCAAAACGTACCCTGCTATCTGTGTCGTTATCTTTAGTGAGTGGTCTATCATTCGCTAAGATGTACGAATTACCAGAGGATGGAAGCCGTTTAATTGGTCGCCTTGAAAACCACGTCGTGCAAGAAGGCGAAACCATGGCAAATATCGCTAAGCTCTACGATGTGGGTATGCTAGGTTTAATGGCCGCAAACAAAGGCGTGGATCCCTTCTTACCAGAAGAGGGGCATGTTCTTACTATTCCGACACAGCTAATCCTCCCAGACGTACCTTATAAAGGTATCGTTATTAATCTAGCCGAGCTGCGCTTGTATTACTTTCCGAAAGGAGAAGATATTGTCCATGTATTTCCTGTCGGAATTGGCCGAATAGGGCGCGATACCCCAGTAATGACAACGCGTATCAGCCAAAAACGACCGAACCCTACATGGACTCCTCCAGCCTCTATTCGTGCCGAGTACAAAGCAAAGGGCATTGACCTACCAGCCGTTGTTCCTGCGGGGCCTGATAATCCACTTGGTATGTTTGCATTGCGTTTAGCTTACGGGAATGGCGAATACCTAATTCATGGTACCAACAAGGACTTTGGGATTGGTATGCGAGTCAGCGCGGGTTGTATTCGTATGGACCCAAGTGACATTGAGTGGTTATTTGACAAGGTTCGTAACGGCGAAGACGTTAACATCATTAATCAGCCTATCAAAATGACACTTGAACCTGACAGAAGTGTGTTCTTAGAAGCACATGAGCCTTTGACTCGTAGTAATGGCGAGAAAGATGAACTCAAAGTGCCGAAAGAGTTAAAGTGGTGGCTGGATGAATTCGGTATGAAAAACGTGAAGGCTAAAGCAGCAATCGCTGCACAGAATGGGGTTCCTGTCGAAATAACCGCGCCTTAACGGGCGTTAAGACGCGGTATCAAATCTTACTTAGTGTAAGACTGAGCGATGTTATCGATACGCTCGTTAGCACGCTCAGCTTCTTCTTGAGCAGCCATTGCTGCTGCGCCTGATTTTTGAACGTCAGATTGAAGAGCTTGTACGTCTTGGCTTAGTTGGCTAACTTGGTTGCTTAGTTCGTCTAATTTTGCTGCATTTGCTGTTGCTGCGTCATCAGAAGAAGCACAACCGGCTAGTAGAAGTACTGAAGTTGCTGCAGCTGCGATCAACGTTTTGTTCATATAAGAACTCCTTGCTTATAGTGAAAGTCTCGCCACCAACTATTATTTTATACAGTAGCGAGGTTAAATGTGGTTACATTTTATCAGTACATGATGTAGCAAAAGTCAAAAAAACCCAAGAATTTCATGGAGTACCTGACGTCAACTTTTACCTGAGCTTAACAAAGGTGAATAGTCTATCTTCTCCCTCGCTCTCACAACAGTTTTCATAGCAGGTGTATTTGCCACGTTCCTGATATCAATAATTTAGACGATATTGACACAAATGAAAGTTTATTGGCCCAAATAACTGCTATTTACGTCGTTTTGTTGAAGAATAGAAGATATATCTGAAAGGCCTTTCACTGAACTTCACGTTCAGATGCACATCAAAAAGGCTAGGGTTTACTCTGAACTGAGCCACAAATGATGTTTTACCTTCACCACAGGGAATTAGTTTGTGTGATCTCTATCTATACTCCTATGATTTGCGGTATTATACCGAGCTTTATTTTTTTGCTGCGTTAGAGCGGAAACGACACTACAGAGCGCTCAGACGCTGACTGATTTATTGGAGAATACTTTGCAATTTAAAGATCTAGGCCTAGACAACCGATTGTTGAAGAACCTAAAACACTACGATTTTAAAAAAGCGACTGACATTCAGCAGCAGGCGATTCCTGTTGCGATTGCAGGCAAGGATCTATTGGCATCTTCGAAAACGGGTTCGGGCAAGACTTTGGCGTTTGTATTGCCAATGCTTCATAAGTCTTTAAAGACAAAATCGTTTTCTGCGAAAGACCCTCGCGCGGTAATCCTTGCTCCTACTCGTGAGCTAGCGAAACAAGTATATGGTGAGCTTCGTTCTATGCTAGCAGGCCTATCTTATGAAGCAGCACTGATTTTGGGTGGTGAGAACTTTAACGATCAGGTAAAAGCTCTGCGTCGTTACCCGAAATTTATCGTGGCGACACCAGGACGTTTGGCTGATCACTTAGATCATCGTTCGCTTTATCTGGATGGTTTGGAAACACTGATTCTTGACGAAGCAGACCGTATGTTGGATTTGGGCTTTGCACCAGAGCTTCGTCGCATTCATAAAGCAGCCAAGCATCGTCGTCGTCAAACGTTGATGTTCTCTGCGACATTAGATCATGCAGACGTCAATGAAATCGCGGCTGAAATGCTCAATGCGCCAAAGCGTATTGCTATCGGCGTTTCTAACGAAGAACATAAAGATATTACGCAAAAATTTTACTTGTGTGATCACCTGGATCATAAAGAGGCAATTTTAGATCGTGTTCTTTCTGAGGCTGAATACCGTCAAGTTATTATCTTTACGGCAACGCGTGATGATACTGAGCGACTAACAGAAAAGCTAAACGAAAAGAAACTGAAGGCTGTAGCACTGAGTGGTAACTTGAACCAGACTCAACGTAACACCATTATGAGTCAGTTTGAGCGCGCAGTATTTAAGATCCTTGTAACGACTGATGTTGCTTCCCGCGGTTTGGATATTGCAACTGTGACACACGTCATCAACTTCGATATGCCAAAGCATACTGAAGAATACGTACACCGAGTTGGTCGTACTGGTCGTGCTGGAAACAAAGGGGATGCAATCTCTCTTGTTGGTCCAAAAGACTGGGATAGCTTTAAACGTGTAGAATCATACCTACAACAAGATCTTGAGTTTTCAGTGTTCGAAGATTTGAAAGGTAAGTTTAAAGGCCTTAAGCCACCTAAACCAGATTTTCGCAATAAGAAAGCGACCGCAAAGAAAGCTCGCCCTCAAGCGAAAAAGTCGGCGAAAAAACCAGCTAAGCGTGACAAGAGCTTCTACAAAAACGTATCTGTGGGTGATGATGTCTTCATCCCTAAGAAAAAACCAGCGGCACCGAGCTCTGAAGAGTAAAAGCTGCTGTAGTTTCCCATTGATTTTAGTTCTTAAAAATCCGAGTGTTCGCACTCGGATTTTTTATGTCTGTCGCTAGGTGAAATAGCGTCTTTCCATACTCACTCGTTTGTCAGCTTTTATATTTGTCTGGTTGTATATAAACAGCATAGAACGCTAATTTAGGAAGTTATTAAGTTTTATTACCTCGGTCAAAGCAAACGTTTTTCCTCACACACTAGATAAAAATCTCACATGATCATGAAAATGATAATTGATCTCATTTTTATTTAAGGGCAGAATACGCGCCATTGTATTAATCCTATAAATGAATTCGCTCTCTATATGAAATTTACTCATGTTTTTTTAGGGCTCATAATTACCTCTAGTTCTGGCTTTGCTGCTGATGATTTCAACTGGCTTCGAGATGATGCTCGTAAAGATGAGCGAGTTCTTACCTACCTAACAGAACAAAACCACAAAACTGAACAGCACCAAAAAAGTTATCAGACGTTGACAAAAAACCTACTCACACAGTGGGGTACCATGGTGGCAGACAAAGGTGATAAGCCATGGTCGATCATGAGTGGAAGAGAATGGACGCTAACGCGTCGCGATGGTCGTTACTTACTATTATCCCGTGCGAGTCAACATGCACCAGAAAACGTGGTGTTCGATTTCGATGAACGACAATCTGCGCATCAGTACTACCAACTTGGTCAATGGCAAGTGAATGGTGACACATTACTTTTCACGGAAGATATCGACGGCAGCGAACAATATCGTGCTGTGGTTGTTGATTTACTCTCCGGCCAATCTACGGAACTGGCGACGCACGTCGATAGTGGCGTATTGTTGTCACCTAACGGGAAAGTGGCATTCCTCGTTGCAAAAGAAAAGCGCACTCAGCGACCTCATCAGATCTTACGTATCTCCACTGAATCTTTGGCAAAAACAGTCCTATGGAATGAACCCAAGTCAGATTGGTTACTTTCTTTCTATCGTGCGGCAGATAGCCGTTATGCTGTGCTGCAAAGCAACAACGAGTCAACAACAGAGCAGAAGCTTGTCGATCTAGAAACGGGCACTGTCTCAGATTCATTGCGAAAGCCTGAAGTGGGTGTGGAATATTACGCGGATGTGGCGAAAGGTTACATTTATCTGAAAAGCAACTTTGAAGGAAAGTTCGCCCTTTACCAAGCCGAACTCGCACCGCTTGGCGCAACATGGCAACGCTTCACCAATCCTCGTGAGCCGCTTGAACAGTTCTACCTTTATGATGCAGGAGTTGTGGCACTTAGCAAGCCAAACAATGTGTCGACTTTGACGGTGTATTCTTACCAAGGTCAGGAAAAAGTGATACTGCCATTGGAACACGATGGTAATGTCGCTTGGCTAAGCACGTTGGGCGATTTTGAATCAAACAAAATTCGTATCCGAAGCATGTCGATGACTACGCCTCCTCAGTGGGAAGAGTTCGATGTAAAAACGCTGAATAAATCCTTGTACTCTCAAGATGCTTACCAAGACTTTGATAGTCAGCGTTATGTAACCCAACGTATTTTTATTAAGCACGACGGCGTTTCTGTCCCGGTCTCTTTGGCGTATCGCAAAGACAAATTGCACCCACAATCTCCTGTGTTGATTTACGGTTACGGCGCGTATGGTTTTACGATGAAACCGTACTTTATGCCTCAGGTTATCAGTTTACTCGACCAAGGTGTGATTTACGCTATCGCCCATGTCCGTGGCGGTGGGTACTTTGGCGATGAATGGCACGAGCAAGGCCGTGGTGTGCGAAAAGCCAATTCTATTGGTGATTTTGTCGCGGCCGCGAAGGCGCTGCAAACATTCGAACGTGGCAATAGAGAGGTTTTCGCCATCGGTTCTAGTGCTGGTGGTACGTTGGTGGCCGGAGCGGTTAATCAAGATCCTAAATTGTTTTCAGGTGTCGTACTTAAAGTGCCTTTTGTTGATGTGGTTGCAAGTATGTCGGATACCTCACTTCCGCTTACCACACAGCAGTATGGCGAATGGGGTAACCCAACCAAACCTGAACAATTGGCGTTAATGAAGGCGTACGATCCGATTCTCAATATCCATAAAAACGCTTACCCACCCATGTTGGTTCAAGTCGGTTTAATCGATCAGCGCGTGCCATATTGGGAAGGCGCAAAGTATCTCGCTAAAGTTTCAGCGTTAAGTGAGCGCAACGGGCCGTACTTGTTGCAAACTAATTTTAATTCGGGCCACCAAATGGACCCGCGACAAGCGCAAGAACAACAAGCAAAAGAATACGCATTTCTACTATCACTCATTAAAACATCTAAAGCGGAGCAGTAAATGAAGCTTACCCCAGTGTCAGCGGCAGTACTTTTGGTACTTGCTGCCAGTCAAGTGCACGCCGAATCTAAGGTTTTCTCAATGGAAGAGGTGGTGGTAACCGCCAATAAAATCGATCAGCCATTGTCAAAAGTGGCAGGTAGTGTCGCGGTTATCACAAACGAGCAAATCGAAGAAAGAGGCGAGACCGAGCTATATGACGTGCTGCGTAACGAACCTGGTGTAAGCGTGACGGGCGGTGCAGGACGTCCGCAAAACATTACCATCCGTGGTATGACGGGTAACCGCATTATGATCGTTCGTGATGGCATTCGTTCTGCGGATGGCTTCGGTGCGAATGACATTAATGATGCAGTTGGGCGAGATACTTTTGATTTATCCAATTTTGAATCGCTGCAAATCATTAAAGGGGCAAGTTCTTCGGTGCATGGCTCTGGCGCGATTGGCGGTGTGGTGATTTTAGAATCCAGTCAGCCGGGTGATTTCTTAAAAGACAAAGACTTCTACACCGATGTTTCCGGTACTTACACCGATATCAGCAACAAGTACAAAGGCACGAGTAATCTAGCTTTTCGTTCCGGTGATACAGAGAGTTTGTTTAACGTTTCATACTGGCAAGGACAAGAAACACGTAACTTTGATGAAGATTTGTATAACCGCGACCTCGATGGTTACAGCGGTGCTTATACGATCAACCACTTTTTCAATGAAGAGGTGATGTTGAAAGCCAAAGCGGAACTCTACACCCAGAACCAAGAGCGTTTGGAGGGTTCGCCGTCCATTCAACCTGATGGAATTTGGCATATTGAAGACTTTGCTGAGGATGAAACCACAGAAGAGTACAGCGCTTATATTGGTGCAGAGGTGACTCCGATTAATCCAACTTGGTTCGAAGAGTTGGATACCAAAGTTTACTGGCGTCACACCGAAGTGGTGGAAGACACCAACCGTTTAATGCGCCAAGTGGATCACAATGGTTTGATCACCAAGCGTCGCGAGCTGGAACACAAAACCTTCATTGACGAAACAATTGGCTTCCGTGGCGATTTCACCAATACGATTTATGCAGCAAATGCTGAGCACCAATTGGCTTACGGTGTTGAGCTTTCTACAGACTATTACGAACGCACAGATAGCGACTCCAAGATTGATTGGAACGGAGTAACACCTTCGACCAAACAACCTTTCGCTCCTGCTCGTGCTTATAACATTGGCTTGTATGTTCGAGACATGGTGGAACTGGATAAATGGACCATCACAGGTGGCCTACGATTTGATGCGCACCGTCTCACGCCAGACGGTGCGGCTGAAGTGGGCGGCTTCCCATTAAAAGACATGGATAGCTCAGAGGTATCTCCAAGTTTGTCGGTTTCTCGTGAGGTATTTGCCAACAACATTGCTTATGTATCTTATAACCATGGTTACCGTGCTCCGGAATACGATAAAGCGTATGGCTTCGTAAGCCACGACTTTGTGCCGCTCACGCCGTTTGTCATTGCACCAAACATGGATCTAGAAGCTGAAACTTCCGACTCATTTGAAATCGGTAACAAGTTCGATAACGGTCGTGCGTATGTCTATGCGTCTTTGTTCTACAACAAGTTTGAAAACTTCATCGACGTTGTGACCACGGGCTTTGACTCAAGCAATGGTAATTACATTAAACAATACCAAAACCTCGATGGTGTCGAGACGTATGGTGCAGAGCTTTCTGCAGGTTACGCGATCACTAAGCGATGGAACATCAGCACCAAGTTTGGCTACGTAGATGGCAAAGACGCGGAAGGTGAATACGTTCGAAGCATTACGCCATTCGAAGGTAACGCTCAACTGAAATACGTCAACCAAGACTTCAATGCTTACGTGGCTTGGAACTGGGCCGCGGCCATGGATCGCGTTCCTAAATGCCAGACCACGCTTGGTCTAGCGACAGATTGCGCGCAGACAAGTGCGTGGAATACGTTTGATATTGGCGCAACTTACTACGTTTCCAAAGACCTTCGTGTTAGCGCAAACATCGTCAACTTGTTCGACAAAGAGTACATCCGATACCAAGACGTAGCGGGTATCGCTGAGGAAAGTAAGCGTTACTCAACTGAGCCTGGGCGCTACTTCACGCTAAATGCAAAATACGAATTCTAGGACGAAATCATGAAGCTAAAACCATTGGCGTTTTCGCTGCTTATTGCTTGTACCCCTGCGGCACAGGCTGCAGAGTGGGATTATCCCTCAACGGATTCTGTGGTGACCAATGAAGCGCAAGCGAAAACTTATCTAGATAGCCACTACTCAGAAGCGGGCGAGTTTAAGTTCCGTTACAAAACCCAGTCTCAGCTTGGTGAGCATTACAATTTTGATGTTTGGGTAAACGGTGAATATCAAGCACAGCGCACCCTAGTAGTAACAACCGATAAAAATCATCACGTTGTGCGAGTGTTTAAGAGCCTTGAAGATACGATCATTCGCAACGGTAAACCAACGGTTGCAATGGAATTGGAATCGCCTCGCCAACTGCAAGCACAAGAGCCACCTGCTTTGAGCTCTGGAAGTCTGGTTAATGTTGAGGTTTCTTTATTCAACCCAGATCTTCGCACCATGCAACAGCAAGCGGCACCAGAATCGACGTGGTCAGCACTGTCTGATTACCCTCAGCCGATCGAGTACGTCACCAAGTCGATTGAGGTTTTACAGTCCGGCGGTAAGTTCTATTTGTCTAACCCAAGATTGAAGCAAGTGGATGCGACGGGCTTATTTGCAGCCCCAACACCTGGTGAAGCGCCTGTACTCGATACGTTGGACTTTCTCAGCGCAGAAGGGGTTCAAGCATTTGACAGTGTTGATGAGATGCAAAGCACCGAGTTTGGTGACAATGCGTTCCCACAGTTGATGGCTTTTTATCATCTTGATAGCTCGATCCAATATCTGACAAGCCTGCCTTACGACTTGTTTGACGAACCGCTTCGTTTTGACGCTCGCGGTTTATCAAAAGATAACTCTACTTACTATTACGGTCCGAAAGCACTCATGCTGGGTGTCGGTGGTGTTTCTCCGGATGCAGTCGATGCTGATGTCGTGATACACGAGCTTGGGCATGGCATTCATTACCAAATCGTACCGGATTGGGCGTACGGTCACACTGGTGCTATCGCAGAGGGTTTTGCTGATTACTGGGCGGGCAGCGCGAGCTACCGCATTCAATATTTGGATGCTTCGCGTCGTGGTCAAGAATTCGAGTTAGATACGGTGTTCAACTGGGACGGTGTGTTCGGAACACGCAAAACAACTCGTAGCTTATGGAACCAAAGAGCACGTTACTTCGAGAGCTCAGAGTACCCAGCGCACGTCAGTGTGGGCGGTGAACTAGGTGACGAGCTATGGTCAACGCCGCTGTTTCAAGCGCTTAAAGCATCGGTTGAACGATACGGTGATGATACCGATAGGGTGTTCCGCGAGTTTGACGCCATTGTTCTTGAAGGCATGTACGGCATTGGTCGTGGCGTGAAAATGCATGATCTGGCGGAGTCGACCGTGTTTGCCGCAAACACCTTGTTCCCAAATAAAGACTACGCCCAATTCCTGACGGACAGCTTCAACAGACACAACTTACTTAAAGCGCCTCTTCGTGTTCGCTATGACGCTCGATACATCGCACAAGGTCAAGACGTTGGTTTGAGCCTGAGCCAAACTGGCCGTGAAGCGAGCATCAAAGGGCAATGGAAGCTAAACAACGCATCTGTTTTCGACTTTGATGAAACGCTTTCTGACTTGACCTCAATGAAGGTGGCGTTACCAAGCGGTCTAACATGTGGCACGCAATTCGATTCCTCTATTTCATTGGATTATCAATTTGCTGAAGGCCTAAAGACTCACCAGTGGAGTGAACAGGTGATGCTGGTTAATGGTACGCCAGAGCTTGATATCCAGCCTCAATCAGTGAATTCCGCTTTACCGGAGCAGGGCGACAGACTGTTCTCTCAGACGCTATCGGACAAGTCACGCACGATTGATGATTCGTTTGCGGTTTACCTGAACATCGAACATGACTCACTGCAAGATCTGCAAGTGACGCTAGTGTCTCCACAAGGCAAATCGGTCGTGCTACTTAGCCATCAATCAAGCAATACCAAAGGATTTAAAGGTTACTTCACCGCTCAGTATGACGAGGAGTTACAAGCACTTGTCGGTCAACCGAGTTGGGGTACTTGGCGTCTCGAAGTGTCTGACCGCGTGTCAGGGAACTCTGGGGTGTTGAAAGAGTGGGGTGTGAGTCACTTTGCTCAGTATCAGTGTAGTGCTGATACCACTAAAGAAAGCAGTGGCGGTGGTTCAGGTGGCAGTGGTTCGCCTTGGACCTTGTTAGGACTTTTCCTGCTTTCAATGGTGAGAGTGATTCGCTCTCGTTAATTAAAATCAAAAGAAGATAAAATCTATGAAGTTTCAATATTCTTTCGTTGCTATGTCACTAGCCCTTGCTGGCTGTGGCGGAGGTTCTGGTGGTGACACGTCGGCACCGACCTATGATGTAGCTGGCACCATCGTTTCTGCAGGTACACTTCTTGATACGCCAGTATGTATCGATTTAAACCAAAACTACGTTTGTGATTCCACTGAACCGAGTGCTAAAACGGATAATGCCGGTAAATTTAGCCTGACTTCAAGCGACAAAAACGTACTAACCAGCACCATTCTTGCTCAAGTTGATCAAGGTTCAAACCAAACGTTGCGTCTTGCGGCTCCGGGTCAAAATTTAGCAACGGGTAACACGGTCAATGGTGTAACAACGTTGCTCGCGGGTCTTGTAATTGACGGTAAAACCGTTGCTCAAGCTGAAGAGATTGTGAAAGCGCAACTCGCCGATGCCGGCGTTTCTCTTTCTGGTACGGTGATGTCTAACGCAGAAGCTAGCGAGCTAGACAAGCTAGAGCAAAACACGGTTGTGCTATTAGCTGCGATGCAGCCACAACAAATGACCCAAGGCGTAGCGCTGCTTGCTCAAAGCCTTAGCTTCCAGGGTAAATCATTGGCCTCTGATCTTCTGTCTGAAGCGGAAGTAAGTGCATTTGCTGAAGAAATTGTAGCGGTTGCTGAACAAACGGTTGGTAGTAACGATACGGGCGCCGTTCTTTATTTTGCTGAAGGAGCAGCAGACGTAGCAGAGGTTCAAGCGTCTTACCCTGGTCAAGATGCGGAATACGGCTTCGACAAAGAGGACAAGCAAACGTCGACAGGCGCTGGCTTTAAGTTCGTTAAGCTAGATTCACAAGGTGCAGCTTTAGCTGCAGATGCGACTGAGTGGGCTTGTACTATGGACGAACGTACTGGTCTTGTTTGGGAAAATAAGAGTGCGGATGCGAGCTCGGTTCAATTTAAAGATCGCCTGTTTGCGTTTGAGTCTGAAGCATTTAAGCCATTTAGCAAAGATGTAGAGCTTGCAGGTTGTAAAGACGCTGGTGATGAAGTTTGTACCACTAGCCAATATGTTGAGTACATAAACAAACAATCGTTATGTGGAATCACTGGTTGGCGCTTGCCTACTTACCGTGAGACTTATGACTTACTAGACTTTGGTGAACAAACACTGTTTGCTCCGAACGATGAATATGCAAAATACAACGTCTATGGTTTTAATGTTAAATACTTTCCACAGCAAACCATAGGTAGCCCTTATTTAGGATATGGTGCGTTTTGGCATAGCGACTTTAAGTTTACGAATGCATCATCACAACTTATTGATGGCGAGATTTATTTCCCTGCGATTGTCTCCCGGGGCAAAGATAGAGGCACTATTTCATACGTCGAGATTCGATCAAGCAACACAAGTGCGGGTGCCGATGATTCTTACCAATTCCCAATCCGTCTAGTCGCAGTTAAGGGGCAATAAGATGAAGAAATTAATAACTGTACTATCTCTTACTTTGGCTTCTCAAACTGCAATAGCTGCACAAGAGTGTTCTACTGACTTTGCTAAAACGGCACCTAACACGCGTTATACATATTCTGAGAGCGGTACCGTAACTGACCTGAAAACAGGTCTAACATGGATGCGCTGTCCAGTTGGTATGACATGGAATGTAGGAAACCAAGAATGCCAGGGGACGCGATCTACAATGTCATGGCAACTCGCTCTCTCCACAGCCAAACAAATTCGTAATAAGGACGGCAACCATCCTCTTCACAATTTTGCTGACAAAAAAAATTGGCGACTAGCAAATATCAAAGAGCTAGTATCTCTAACTGAGCGAGCTTGCCACAGCCCAGCCATAAATAGTACAGGGTTTGCTAGCGGCTATAGTCTGACAGATGGAGATGATGTTCTAGGGCGTTATGTCTGGAGCAACACACCTAATGGCGACGGTAAGCATGTTGCAACTTTTGATACGACTAATGGTGAGGTTTTCAATAGAGATCCGTTAAACTCAAGTTTCAAAAGTTCTCTCTTGTTAGTGACAGATGAATAATAATTATTACGTTAATAAGGGTTGATAGCTTTGCCTTTAAAATAAGCTCCGCCAGTGCGGAGCTTTTTCTTTTCTAACCTTTGGAACTTATCGTGTTGAGCAGAGAATTTAAACTTGGAACTGCTTAAGCTGATGTTTTTGGTTTTCTGCTAAACCAGACAACTCTTGCGCTGCCGCGGCTGATTGAGTGATACCAGTGACGTTCTGGCTCACTAGTTCATAGATGTTCGTTAAGTTGTTGTTGATATCAGCCGTGACCTGCTTCTGCTCTTCTGATGCGGTCGCAACTTGAGTGTTGATTGAGTTCAGATCGGCGATAGCATTACTGATATTAGCAAGTGATTGGCTAACTTCTTGTGTCAGAGCTTGGTTGTCTGACAACATCGCTAAGCTGAAATGCATACTTTCATTTGCGTGACCAGATTGTTGCTGTAGCTCTTCTATAATGGTTTGGATCTCTTTGGTGGACTCCTGAGTTCGCGCTGCCAGCATACGTACTTCATCGGCCACTACCGCAAAGCCTCTGCCACTTTCGCCCGCTCGTGCAGCTTCAATCGCTGCATTCAGTGCAAGTAGATTCGTTTGCTCAGAAATACCTTCAATCACTTCGATCACGCGACCAATGTGTTCTGATTGATCTTTTAGCGAAGTTACGACGGCAGCGGCTTCGTTAAGTTGTTCCGCCATCTTTTCACTTGCGCGAGTGCTTTCCCCAAACATGCTTATACTTTGTGAGGTTAACGTACGTGCTTGATTTGATGCACTATCGGCTTCTTGTGCATTGGTCGATACTTCAGCTGCGGTCGACTCTAGCTGATTGATCGCCGAGGCTACTTGCTCAACTTCTTGCTTTTCTTGATCCGAGTTGACGCTGCTTTGAGTCATAACAGTTGCTAACTCGGTTGATGCTGATGCCACATCTTCACTAATGCGAACCAATGCGCTTACAGTTTCACGCAGTTTTTCTATGGTCTGGTTTACATCTCGAGCCAGCTGAGACACTTCGTTTTTCCCGATGGCTTCGGCCTTAACTAGTAGGTTTCCCTTCGCGACTTCCTGCATCGTTACTTGAAGGTTACGAATCGGCGCAACGATGTAGCTGGCGAGTACCCAACTAATAAGTGAAGCGGCACTCAAGATCACCGCAAGCGAGACGGCGCTGTAAGTTAGCGTGGTTGAATGTTGTTCGCCATTCGTTTCGACTTCATCGGTGACGATTTGATTCAATTGTTTAGATAGTTTGTCGATGGCGTTGATCATCGCTTCGCCAGCTAATCGATACTCAGCCATTGTAGATTCGTACTTTTGATTGAAATCAGAGGTGGTGTAATCAGAAGAGTGTTTAGTGGTGAGCAGAGGTGTCATGGTAACGCGAGTGAAATCAACATAGTGATTCATGGCCTTACGCATAGCATTGACTTCATTTTGAACGCCAGGGAGATTGTCGATGGAGTTAAGAATATCGCGGTTTTTGTTTTGTCGCTCAGAAAGCTCTTGGTTGAGAGACTGAACATCTTCGGCTCTAAATAGACTATAAATGGCTTTGATGCGCATGGCGTAAGTGTTGTCTACGATGCCGCTAAGTTCCTCTTTGTGAATGATTAGCTTATGGGTGGAAGCCGAAACCTTATTGAATGCTTGATCGAGTTTACCGATTCCGACACTCAGTCCAATGATGAGTAATATAACTGTGAATAGAACAGGCAGAAAAACCTGAAGTTTAATAGAAAGCGTACTAAGAAATTGACGCATGAGATTGACCCTCTATCGGTTTAATTATTATCTTTTTTATAAATAAGCATTTCGATTTTAATTGTTATATTTGCCAAATCAATGAGTTACTCATATCTAATTGTTATGAAATGTACCAAAATCGATGGGGTTATCATCTTGAACATGAGGCAACTTATAAAAACGTTACGTTCAAATTGAGAGAGGGATAAGTCGCGGAATTAATAGTTAGAAATGACAACGTGTCATAGAGGGTTCAACTAAGTGAAACACAACTGTCATATTCAAATTCTAAAGTGAGCACCGTTCAAGTGAAACACAACGGCAATAAAGCCACTTAAGGAAATTGTGATGAAAAAGACAGTAATCGGTGCAATCGCACTTCTAGGCGCAATGGCAGTGACTCCTGTTTCTGCTAAAGAAACTATCTCTGCAGTGGGTTCTAGCAGCGTAACTCCACTGATGGAAGTTTTCTCTGAAACGTACATGAAGAAGAACCCTAACGTATTTATCGAAGTTCAAGGTCCTGGTTCTTCAGCTGGTGTAAAAGCAGCGAAAAATGGTTCAGCAGACCTTGGTATGTCTTCTCGTAATCTAAAAGACTCTGAAAAAGAATCAACACTAATCGAAGAAGTGGTTGCTCGTGATGGTATCGCAGTGGTTGTCAACCCACAAAACAAACTGCCAGGTCTAACAGCCGAGCAAGTGACTGCAATCTACAAAGGCGAAGTATCAAACTGGAAAGAAGTCGGTGGTGCAGACAAGCCAATCGTAGCCATTACTCGTGACACAGCTTCTGGTACTCGTGGCGCATTTGAAGACATCATGTCTCTAAAAATGAAGATTTCTGGTAAGAAGGTATCAGCTATCTCTCAACGTGCTCAAGTTGCAAACGGTAACGGCGCACTGAAAACAATGGTTGCATCTAACCCATACGCAATCGGCTACATTTCTCTTGGTACTGTAGACAACACTGTTAATGCGCTAGCAATCGACGGCGTTGATGCAACGGTAGCTAACGTTAAAAACGGTTCTTACAAAGTAGCGCGTCCATTCCTTGTGCTTTACAAAGAAGGCAAGCCATCAACAGAAACGCAAAAATTCCTAGACTGGATGCTAACTGACGAAGCGCAAGCGCTAGTTGACCAAAAAGGTTACATCTCAGTTAACTAATCCCATCGGGACTCTAAAGTTTGCTCAGCCCAACGTTTAGGGCTGAGCCTTTTCTATCCATTGTGTTCAACGGCATTGCCCAGAACCGTGAGATTTTTAAATGACCATCGCAACAAATAGTGAAAAGCTTATGAATACTGACGCTAGAGCTATCAGCAAGTCAGGCCTACGCGAGAAGCGTCGTGTAGACTGGAAAGAGCGCATCTTCCACGGCTTGTTCCTAACGAGTGCCGTAATCGGCATTGTTTCATTGGCCGTTATTGCATACTTCATCGTTCGAGAGAGTATTCCGGCATTCCAAGAAGCAGGCGTATCGGGCATTGTCTTAGGACAAAACTGGTTACCACCTGCGCTTTACGGTGTCGCCACCATGATTGTGGCATCTATCGTATCGACGGCTGGTGCTGTCATTGTTGGGGTTCCAATTGGTGTTCTGACCGCCATTTTTATCGCTGAAATCGCACCAAAGCGATTAGCAGACATTATCCGTCCAGCGGTTGAGCTGCTAGCCGGTATTCCTTCAGTGGTCTACGGTTTCTTCGGTCTGGTTATTATCGTTCCATTGATTCAGAAGGTATTTGATGTACCTGCAGGTAACACTATCTTGGCCGGTATTATTGTTCTTGGTGTGATGATTCTACCAACAGTAATTACGGTATCTGAAACGTCTATCCGCGCTGTCCCTCGTACTTATAAAGAAGGTTCTTTGGCACTGGGCGCATCGAAAATCTACACCATCTTTAAATTGCTCGTTCCAGCGGCTCGCTCAGGCATCATGACAGGTGTGATTCTGGGTATCGGTCGTGCATTAGGTGAGACCATGGCGATCATTATGGTTATGGGTAACGCGCCGGCAATGCCAGAAGGCATCTTGGATTCGGCTCGTACACTAACTGCAAACATCGCTATTGAAATGTCTTACGCAAGTGGTGTTCACGCGAACGCACTTTACGCTACAGGTGTAGTACTTCTGGTCTTCATCATGTCGTTGAACGCTGTACTACTGTACCTAAACCGAGAAAAAGCGAAGTAATCGCTCGTTAAAGGTGACTATTATGGATCGCGCAAAACTGAAAAAAGCACGCCAGTTCAAAGATAATGTCTTTAACGCATTTGTCTGGATCTCGGCAGCACTAACGGTAGGTTTTTTGTTCTGGATTATCTGGTACATCCTATCAAACGGTCTACAACACGTAGATTGGAACTTCATTACTGATAACTATACGCGTACAGGTGAAGAGCATGGTATCTTCCCAATGATTGTGGCGACCATTTACATGGTTATCGCTTCTATCGCAGTGGCAGCGCCACTCGGTATCATGACGGCAATCTACTTGACCGAATACGCGAAAGTGGGCAGTCGTTTGGTGAAAATCATCCGATTCTGTACCGAGTCATTGGCGGGTATCCCGTCGATCATTTTCGGCCTGTTTGGTATGACTTTCTTCGTGGCGATTCTTGGCCTTGGCTTCTCGATTCTATCGGGTGCATTGACGCTAAGTATCCTAATCCTGCCAGTGATCATCCGTACAACGGAAGAAGCGCTGATGGCAGTGCCACAAACTTACCGTGAAGGCTCTTATGGCCTCGGTGCTTCTAAGATTTACACTATCTGGCGTTTGATTCTTCCAAGCGCAATGCCAGGTATCTTAACCTCGGTCATTCTAAGTATTGGTCGTGTCATTGGTGAGTCTGCTCCAGTATTCCTGACAGCAGGTATGGTTGCACGTATTCCGGATTCTTTATTGGATTCAGGTCGTACGCTAACCGTTCACCTATACAAACTGACTACCGAACTGTTTACCGTTGAAGAATGGAATCAGGCTTACGGTACGGCAACAGTGCTTATCGTAGTTGTTCTCTTGATCAACATGGTAACGAAACTGATTGCTAGACGTTTTAACACCGCAACTTACTAACAACACTAATTAAGAACGCACGTTAAAAGACACGAATTCAAGAATTAAGAGATTAAGACAATGAACAAATTTGATATTGAAAACCTAGACCTATTCTACGGTGACAACCAAGCACTGAAATCGATCAACTTACCAATTCCAGTTCGCCAAGTAACTGCACTTATCGGCCCGTCAGGTTGCGGAAAATCAACGCTTCTACGCTGTTTGAACCGAATGAATGATCTAATCGAAGGCGTGAAAATTACAGGTAAATTGGCGATGGACGGCGAAGATATTTACGGCAACATTGATGTTGCTGACCTTCGCATCAAAGTCGGCATGGTATTCCAAAAGCCAAACCCATTCCCGATGAGCATTTACGAGAACGTGGCTTACGGCTTACGTGCTCAAGGTATCAAAGACAAAAAGACAATTGATGAAGTGGTAGAGCGTTCGCTGCGCGGTGCTGCACTTTGGGATGAGGTGAAAGATCGCCTTAAATCACACGCATTCGGTCTTTCTGGTGGTCAGCAGCAACGTTTATGTATTGCACGTACAATCGCGATGGAGCCGGATGTGATTCTGATGGATGAGCCAACGTCGGCACTTGACCCAATTGCGACACACAAAATCGAAGAACTGATGGAAGAGCTAAAGAAGAACTACACCATCGTTATCGTGACTCACTCAATGCAACAGGCGCGTCGTATCTCTGACCGCACTGCGTTTTTCCTAATGGGTGAACTGGTTGAGCACAACGATACGCAAGTGATCTTTAGCAACCCTCAAGACGACCGTACTCAAGGCTACGTAAATGGTGATTTCGGTTAATCCTCCGTATTTCAAGCATAACTAAATAACTATAAGCGATGGTAACTTTGCCCCTCTTAATGAGGGGCCTTTTTCTTTTTAAGTCGTAGGCTTAAAACATCTACCAACACAAAAATCTTGTAAATAAGTACAACTTTCCTCCTCAGTTTATAAAGCATGTAACTTATGTGAAACATGGCTTTAAAAGTGCTGAAGAGTTCTCGAATGTAACACTAAGTCTGATAATTTTGCGAATGACTTAACAGCTCAAATTTGAACGTATTGATTGCATATCATGGCCTAAGTAGTTTTTTATCGAGGATAAAAAAGTAGATTAGGTTGGTAGGGTGAGTTTAAGAAGTTTTACAAGAAAAGTGTCTTCAACGAGGGACCATCGGTTGCTAGCGGAGGCAATCTTTGATCATTTAGAGAGTCTGTTCTCCCCTCAAGCCCTCGCTATTTTTGAAGATCCTTCAATTAACCCTCGTCATTCGATGAGCTTCTCTCGCGGAGAGCTTTACCCAACCCAAAACTATCCTGAGACATTCTGGGAGTGGGCAAGTCAGTTTGATACCTCTGAAAGCATCATACCTCTGGCGATCAACACTTGTAACTGGAATCACACCCGAGATTTAGGGGGTGACAGTTACATCATGATGCTCGACAACACGCCTATCAAACGTACCTACCTACTGATTCAATCTGTACATGCTCGCACGGCACATAATATCTATGAAGAAAGTTACGACGCAATGCAACTCGCAGCGGCGCGTTGGCAATGTATTCGTGCTGAAAAAAATGCCTCGAAAGAGATCAGGCACAGAGATATTCGTGAAGCGCAATATGTTGATGAGATTAGCCAACGCGAGCGCTTTATCGAAAATATGAAGTTAGTTCAGCAAGTTGCACTCGAAATCTCTAATCCTGATTCTTTAAAGGACTTGTACTACAAAGCCGTCGAAGCGTTACGTGAACGATTGGGGTTTGATCGCTCTACACTGATGCTTCTCGATATGAAAAAGCGCAGCTTCAGTGGTACATACGGTACGGATGAGTCAGGAATTACGATTGATGAATTTCACACACAATATGATTTACACCACTTAGCGAGGAGTATATCACCGCGTTATCTAGCCTTGAGAGCAACTTAGTGATTGTAGAAGACGCGCCAATATACACAGCAGGCAAGGTCATCGGGCAGGGCTGGAATGCGATGTTGATTTTACGCGATGGCAATGAACCGTTTGGGTGGTTCGCGCTAGATAACTTTATTCATCGTAAGCCGATAACGGCATATCAAAAACAGATGTTGGACTCGTTTGGTTCACTCTTCTCTCAAATTTACATTCGTAAGCGCCAAGAACAAAACGTACGCATGTTGCATTCAAGCATGGTTGAGTTATCACGTTGCACTACTGTCAGTGGAGTATGCAAATCGGCCGTCACTTTCGCCATTAAAAATCTTGGTATTGATCGAATGGCGGTGTTTTTAACTGATGAAAATTGCTCTTACATGCAAGGAACGTGGGGTACCGATATTCAAGGTAACGTGGTGGATGAATCTTACTTCTTTGGCGAAACCCAAGATTTCTCTCTTATAAATCTGGCTCGCTCAATGCCAAACGAAGTCGCATTTGAAGAATCAGTGCCTATTTATCATGACTGTAATATTGTTGGCTTTGGTTGGGCTGCGATGACGGTATTGACTTCAAATAGCAGTGGTCCTATCGCCTTTATCGCTGTTGATAATTTGCTGACACGTGCGCCCTTAACTTCTCAGTTACGTGAAGTGATTCGTATGTTCGCGTCCAGCTTAGCTGAAGTATTGCAACGTACTCAAGCTCAAGAGGCGATTCGCGAACTAAACGAAAACTTAGAGCTGGAGGTTCAGAACCGAACAAAAGAGTTGGAGGAAGCCAATCGACAGCTTGAGGTACTTTCTAAGCTCGATCCTTTGACGCGTCTTGGTAATCGCCGCATGTTAGAACATGTGATGCAAAAATATTGTGCCCTAGAGTGTGAAGACGACATGTCGTTTGGCCTGATCCTGATTGATATTGACCATTTTGGCTTATTCAATAATCACTATGGTCATCTCGAAGGCGATATCGCATTGATGCGAATTGGCTATATCTTGGATCATCATACCAAAGGTGAAGATGAAGTTTTTTGCCGTATCGGAGGTGAGGAGTTTGCATTGCTCATGATTGGTTCTGAGCAAGAGGAGGTTCGACTGAGAGCAGAGTGCATTCGTCAGTGCATCGAGGGCGAGGGGATAAAGCATCGACATAACCCAGAAGGGGAGTTACTTACCGTTTCAGTCGGTTACTCCTGTTATAAAGTGAAAGGCAAAGACTTTAATTTCGACCATTTATATCAGTTGTCGGATAAGGCACTCTATCAAGCGAAGAATCATGGGCGAAATTGTGTAAGGCGATACGAATACGAGCCCCAAGTGTTTGTTGAGTGAGTTATGTTCATAAGAGCAACTTGATAGGGAAGGGGCGGCGGTTGGTGCTCTAGATAAAACCGCTAAAGCAAATTTGGCCGGATAAGAGAATGGGCAGCTCATGAGAGCTGCCATTGTTATCTAGTTATTTATAGCTTTTCGAGTTGGTGGTCGGTTTTCGTTACGTTTGCTTTGCCAAGGTTTTGAATTTTCGCTAGCAGCGAATCAGGGCTCCAAGGTTGTTGGTTGGCACTAAAATACGCTTGATTCATGGCATTAAGCTCTTGCTTAATTGCTTGTACGTCACCAGGGTTTAACCTGTCTTGATGAGTGGTTAAATACTCATTTACAGAGCGTTCAATTTTCGCAGCATCGCCCTCTTCGATGACTTTTTTTAGCGCGTCGATGCAAAGTGGTTGTTCAGTATTTGAAACCGTTCCACTCGCTGTTATTGACCGCTTTTTCCATGCCCAAATAGCGATTCCCAATGTCATTATCCAAAGCCCTAAGAAAACAAAGGTTAATGTTCGCCAGAGACTGTTTACATCGCCGCTTGATTCAGGACTAGGGGCTGACACTAAAGGCGCTGAAAGAGGCGATTCCGGCAACGTGATTAGCCCAGTGTCATTTTTCTCTACGTCTAATGTTAGCTCTGGTAACGTTGTTTTCTTCGCTTCATCATTTTGACTGTCCCACCAGTTCAAGTCGTATCCTGGTAAGGTATATTTCCCGGCCTCTGTAGGAATAATGACTTGCTTCACCGTCATGGTAACGGTGCCATCTCTCGCGCTATCGAACTTAGGTTGTTCGGGATACACGCGCAGTGAACTCGGGTAACTAATATTGACTCGTGGCAGATATTCGGCTTGTGTACCGCGAGCCTTAACTTGAATGGTTCGAGTGAGTGAAGAGCCTTGTTTTACTGTGTTGATTGCGTTAGTCGACAATAGATTACCTTGATCGTCTTGCCAGCTCTGTGTCATTTCTAACGCTGAAGCAGGAAGCCATTCACCTTTAAATTCGCTCGGAATCGGTTTGACCGTGATTGGCATGCGTTCCGCTTTGGTGTTGATAGGCATTATTTTGGTTGAGCCCGTCAAGCTGTCGCCATAAATATAAGAACCGGTCAGTTTAGGACCTATCAAGGTATAAGTGCCTGGTTGATTTGCCGTTAAGCGAAACGACTGCTCTATGACCGCTACTTCTAACCCATTTAAGATCTTCTGTCTTTGTTGTAAGCCACCCAGTGCCTCAAGCTTCATGCCTTCAATTTGCGGAGGTACTATTTGCGGGTTATCTAGGCGTCGAGTGTCCGCTTTAATTAGAAGTTGTATACGTAATGTTGCAGATTGCTGAGGGTAGAGCGTACTGTTGTCGACCGTAATATTGAAGCTAAATAGATCATCAAGATTGGGGTCTGTTTGGCTCGCGTTGACACGCAGTTTGATCGGCTCCGTTCTCATACCATCAGCGGAAAAACTTGGAATAGTCAGAACACCTTCTTTCATTGGTGCAATTGAGATACTCCACTCGGTACGCACTGATTTTCTTCCGTTAATGTTATTGCTAGAGCGGCCATAACGAGGTTGACCTAAGAAGAAGTCTTTCTCTAGAACATTGAAGTCGATTGAGTCTGAGCTGAGCTCAGTATCTGAAATGATTCTGAGGTTAATCACTTCATTCTTGGCTACTTGTGTTTTATTCACACTAGCTTGAAGTGTCTGTGCCATCACCGAGAAACTGGATATTAGGCTGGCCACAAAAATAAAGACCAGTTTTACGCCTTTGTTCATCACAGGCTTACCACTCCTTTTGAGATTGTTGTGGAGGTTGTTTTTGTTGCGCTTGAAGTTGCATTTGCGCACGGATCAAAAAGCTTGGGTCGCGAGCACTTTCTACTGCTTCTAGTCGACGGAACTCAGGATCATCCTGATGCATTTTTTCGGGATGCGCTTTAGCCTGTATTGGTTCACCTTGATCCTTCACTTGCTTGTCATCTCGTTGCGGTTGATGTTGTTCCGTTTTTTGTTTTTCTTTTTTATTTTCAGAATCTTGCTGATTTTGTGACTGTTGTCCTTGCGCTTCTTTCCCTTCGTTTTGAGACTTTTGTTGCTGTTGCTGTTGCTGTTGCTGTTGCTGTTGCTGTTGCTGTTGCTGTTGCTGTTGCTGTTGCTGTTGCTGTTGCTGTTG